>JBILUQ010000181.1:0-7987 GCA_044370935.1 Chthoniobacteraceae bacterium | reverse complement strand
CCTAAATGAAGGCTTTGTCCATTGATCTGCGGGAACGAATTTTGGCTACCTACGACAAGGAAAACGCCACTCGAGAGGATGTGGCCAGACGCTTCCGAGTTTCACTTGGTATGGTGAAAAAGCTCATTCAACAGCGACGACACACTGGAAATATCCAATCGCGCCGGCATCTGTGTGGACGCAAGCCTCTGATTTTGGAAAACCACCGCAGCCAAATGCGGGATCTTGTGAGCAAAAAGCCGGATATCACTCTTGCTGAACTGCGTGATGCCGTAGGTTTAAACTGTACGCTGCCGGCGATCCATTATGCTTTGGAGCAGATGGGGCTCTCATATAAAAAAAGACTCTCCATGCCAGCGAGCAAGAGCGCGAAGATGTCGCCAAAGCTCGGACAAAGTGGTTCCGGCAACAAGGCAAGATAGACCCGTCTCGTCTCGTTTTTTTGGATGAATCAGCAGCCAAGACCAACATGACACGCTTGCGAGGTCGTTGTGAGCGGGGCAAGCGTCTGCGCTTTTTGTGCCCTCATGGTCACTGGCGCACGGTGACCATGATCTCTTCGATTCGATTGGATGGATCAACAGCTTGCATGACAATTGATGGAGCTACTGACACGGAAACCTTTCGGGCCTACGTGAGTGAAGTACTCCTGCCTACACTAAAATCTGGAGACATTGTGATCATGGATAATCTTACCCCTCACAAGAATGAGGAAACCCTAGCCCTCATTGAAGCCATCGGAGTCAGCGTTTGGTTTCTTCCAGCCTACTCGCCAGACCTTAACCCGATTGAAAAGATGTGGAGTAAAGTTAAACAAGTCTTGCGATCCTTGGAGCCTCGAACTCACGAGCAACTCTTGGATGCAATCGCCCACGCTCTTTCTCGAGTTACCCCATCCGATGCTCGAAATTGGTTTGCATCGTGTGGCTATAGTATTATTTAAAATGCTCTAGGACATTTGGTTCGATGGTCAGTTTCAGCCCTAGACAGTCGAGCAACCGCCCCAGCACCTCAAGGGATGGGTTGCCCTTTCCGGATTCGATGTTGCTGAGTGTGTGCACGGCAATCTCCGCCAACTCGGCGAGGTCCTTCTGACGGATGCCGAGGCTCTGCCGGCGTTTGCGGAGTCGGTCGGCAACAACAGCAGCCAAGTCTCGAGATTGCATGTTCACTTTAGTGAATAATATTCACTCAAGGCACCCAATCAACGGATAATTGCGGTCATTTTTTCATTTTAATGAATGAGACGGCGGCATTCTGACCAAGCGACCGGAAAAACATCGCTTTGACGAAGCGCTTTCATCGGTCCTCGCAGATCGCTCCAGAGCTGCGCGAAAAAGCCCGAAAATTGTCCTCATCCGCGATGCTCGACTGAATCTCCAGCGTTCCGCCTCCCTGTGTTTAGAAACTGAGGCACTCAAAGGTATTAAGTTTGCCTGGGATTTTACGACCTCGGAGGGAATGCGACTGAATGGATTGGGATCCGGATGAGAAGACGGGTGAGGATATCACCCGAGGTTCTAGCTGGTTTAATTACGAGGGACTCAGCTACTCCGCTTCTCGACAAAAAGGGCGTCGTGGGTTTTCAGGGCTGTCTAACAATGGCCTCCGACTTGTTCGCAAGTCGGGCAGATGAGAGAGGGACCCAGGGACAATCAATTTGATCTCCGGCAGAGTAACCAATTGCCTGTCCCCGTTTCCCCATTGCACCCGCGCGAGGAGATCCGTTTCAATGACCTCGGCAGTCAAGAGGCTTGGCAAAAACAGGAGAGAAAAGAGGAACTTCTTCATGCCTGATTCATGGGCTGCACCATCGGCCGGAGCGGGAGCGGGCAAACAGACGATGGATCAGTATCATTCTTGCGTTAGTGACTAACTTCGATCTCGGAACTCAGTGTCTTTGGTGGCCAGAAGGCGACGAGCAGCAGGACCGAGCTCGCCAGTGCCATCCCGGCGGGAATGAGGAATAGTTTGTGGTAATCCGTGTGGCCGCCGACGGTAAGTGTGCCTTGTAGAGGAATGAAGAGCCACTTGGCCGCGAGGTCGCCAAGACCGAGCACGAGCAAGTTGAATAGGAGTTGCGCGCTGGAGCGGACGTCTTTTGGAAACGCGGCGTCGATGAAGATGTAGAGCGTGGCAAAGAAGAATGCGTAGCAGATGCCGTGAAGCACCTGCACTGCGATGATCATCGGTTGATTTCCGGGCATGAAGGCAAAGACACCGAAACGCACCACATGACCGAGGATCCCGAGCGTCATGGTCGTTTTCCACCCGAGCTTGGCGAGCACCCGCCCGAGCAGGGCCATGGTGAGAATCTCCGCGACCTGGCCGAGGCTCATCACGGGCATGATCCATTCTGGCTTGATGCCGACCACCCCGCTGCCGAGGAAGCCACCGGCCATAAGAAAGTAGCCATTGTGAATCGTGGAATCGATGAATGTGACGAGGAAGAGAACGAGGAGGAACGGCTTCTTCAGAAAGCTCGCGGCCTTAAGCCAGGCGAAATGTCCTTCGCCGGAGCGCATGGGCTTGGGTGGCGTGGGCGGCAGGCTAAGGCTGAAAAGCGCGAGTCCCACTGAGGCGAGACCGGCGACGAGGAAGATATTCCGGCTCGCCGCGACGGCCTCCGCGCCGGACTTTCCCTGCAGGATGAAGTAGAGCGGCCACGCGGCCAGAATCCACCCGATGGTCCCGCCCATCCGCACGATGCCGTATTCCCGCTGCGCGTCCAGGATGTGTGTGAAGGCGATGGAATTGGAGACCGAGATAGTGGGGACATACAGCATCGAGTGGAGGAGCATGAGACCGAAGAAGGCCGGGAAGCCTCTGGCCCAATACATCCCGAGGATGGCGAGCCCTCCGACGAGGTGGCTGAAAGCCATGAACTTCTCCGCCGCGAAGTGGCGGTCGGCGAACTGGCTGCTGAAGAAGATGCCTACGATGGAGGCGATGGCGAAGGCGCTGCCCACCCAGGTAATCTGCAGGGGCGTAAAGCCGAGACCGTCATGGCCCATGTATCCCCAAATGAGCGGCAACCAAGCACCCCAGATGAAAAATTCCAGGACCATCATCAGGAAGAGCTTCTTGCCGTGCGGAGATTTCGCGGGAGCGTTCATAGGCGTGGCGTGGAGTGCGGCAGGGCAGACGTGCGCTACGCTTTGCCCCGGTAAATGGTCATCGCCCGTTCGGCGTTTGCGCCGTCGTGGATCATGGCCATGAAGGCGGCGACGATGCGCGCCGGGTTCGGGTGTTGGTAAATGTTGCGTCCATAGACGAGGCCGTGCGCACCCTGAGCGAGGAAGGCGGCGGCTTCGGCGAAGACGGTTTCGATCGGTTTTTTCCCGCCGCCGCGCACAAGCACCGGGCAGCGGGCGGCTGCGATGACTTCGTGGTAGTCCTCAGCGTGGTCGGTCGGGTCGGCCTTGATGACATCGGCGCCGAGTTCGCGCGCCTGGCGCACGAGCGGTATGATGAGTTTCTTGTTGCCGTCCACCTGGTAGCCGCCCTTCTCCTCGTTGGCCTTGAGCACGAGAGGCTCAATCATCAGCGGCATGCCGTAACGTTCGCAGATTGCGCGGAGGCGCGCGGCATTGAGCACGGTCTGCCGGTGCAGGTCGGGCTGGCCGGGCATGAGCAGGAGATTGCAGACGACGGCGGCGGCGTCGGCTTTCAGTGCGCCGATGATAGGCTCGTCCCAGTGGACGAGCTGATTAAACATCACCGCGTGCGTGGTCGGGTTGTAGAGATTGCCGACGTCGGTGCGGAGCATGAGCGCGGGCTTGCGCGGGCCGGGGATGGACTGGAGCAGATCGGCCTGGCCGATGTTCATCTGAATCGCATCGGGACCGGCCTCGACGAGCGAGCGCACGACGGCGGACATGTCTTCGAGTCCGTCGAGAAAGGCGAATTCATTGAAGACTCCGTGGTCGATCGCGACATCCAGGCATTTGCCATCGGCTGCGAGGAAACGGTTGAGGCGGAATTTGTGGGCGTTGAACATCGAGTGTGTGAGTTGGGTGTTGGTGTGGTTTTAGGAAATGCCGAGGTGCGGCCAGAGCGGCGCGAGGCTGGTGAGGATGGCCCGATAGCGCTGATAGCGAGAGTCTAGAAGTGCGGCGGCGTCCGGCTGGGGGGCGTGGATGCGGGAGATGGAGACCATCGCTTGCGCGGCCTGCGGCCAGTCGGCGTGCAGTCCGATCGCGATGGCCGCGGCCATGGCAGCCCCTTTCGCTCCCAGTTCATCGCCATCGGGAATTTCGACGGGCACATTCATCACGTCTGCAAAGAGCTGGCTCCAGAAAGCGCTGCGGGCCGCGCCGCCGCTGAGGCGCAGCGTGCGTGGCGTTGTGGCGCGGAAAGATGCGAGCTTCTCGAAATGGAAGCGCATGGCGAATGCGGTGGCTTCATACACGGAGCCAATGAGTGCGCCGGTGGTGGTGTGCGAGCGCAGGCCGAGGAAGCATGCGGACTCCGCCCCGCTGCCGTGCGTGCCGTAGAGGAAGGGCAGAAAGAAAGGGCTGTCCCCGCCGAGAGGAGCGCCGACGGCGAGGCGCTCCGCTTCCGCGTAGGAGCTCACGTTTAAGTTCGCAAGCGCCCAATCCAAGTTGCCTCCGGAGGTGGGGCTGCCTTCAAGCAGCAGGTAACGCCCAAGCAAGGCGAAACAGGAGGTCATCAAGATGGCTGGATCTGCCACGGGATGCGGCGAGACGGAGAGGCAATTCCCCCAAGTGCCGGCGACCATGGCTATGGACGTTTCATCGAGGACGCCGGAAGCAAGGCAGCAGGCATCGATGTCAAACATGCCTCCGGCCACCGGCGTGCCCTCCAGCAAGCCCGTCTGAGCAGCGGCTTCGGCAGTTACTTTTCCCGCGAGGCTATGAGGCTGGAGCAGCGCGGGCAGCAAGTCGCGACAATCGGCTAAGCCGAGGCAACGCAGGAGTTCATCGGACCACTGGCCGGTGGTGACATCGAGCAGGCTCGCGCCCGAGGCATCGGTGAGTTCGGCAGCAGTCTGGCCGGTGAGGCGCAGGCGGATGAAATCCTTGCACATCAGGAGCCGGTGTGCGCGGGCCAGTGCGGCTGGCTCGTGCTGGCGGAGCCAGGCGAGCAGCGGCGGCGGTTGTGCGGCCCAAAGACGCTGAGCCGTCCATGCCATGGCGCGGGCTTCGGTGCCGTCGCGACGCCAGCCGTCCACGATGGACTGCGCACGCTGGTCGTTGGAATTGATGGCGGGGCGAGCGGGCCGGCCCTCGGCATCGGTGAGGTAGAGACCATTGCCGTGACCGGTGCATGCGAGCGCGGCGACGGATGAGGCAGGAATTCCGGAGGCGCGCAAGACCTCGCGAATGGAATCGGCTGTGTCGGCCCACAGCGCATCGGCATCACGCTCGGACCAGCCAGCCCGTGGGGCACTGGTGGCAACGGCGCGCCCGGCGGAGCCGACGAGAGTGCCATCAAGAGTGAACAGTGCGGCCTTCGTGGAAGTGCCGCCGCTGTCGATGCCGAGGAGGTGGGCTTTCACAAAGAATCGATGCTCGGCCCGATTACTTCAAGCGAATGACCGACAGCGTGTGATGCTTGTCGTAAGCTTTGTTTTTGAGCCCGGGGAAAGGCATGTCGAAGTTCGCGATGATGATGTCATTTCCACGGATGATGGGCTCGCACGGCTGGTCGAGCAGGCCGTCGACACCGTCGGAGTCGTCATTCTCCCACAGCGTGGTCACGGTCCCGTCGAGTGCGAGGACCTGAATGGCGTTCTTTTCCGAATCAGCGATGTATATGCGCCCGGTGCGCGGGTCATTGACCATGCCATCCACGCAGGAGAGTTGACGGCTAACGACCTCCTGCTTGACGACTTTGCCGTTGTCATCGAGGGTCATGTGGGAAAGCACGCCATCACCGAAGTTGCCCGTGACCAGACGACCCTTGTTGTCAAAAGCGAGGCCGTCGGACCCAGCGACATCCCTGCGGTGGTTCGGGATGGTCTTGAAGCGGGCGATGATGTGCGAGTCCTTGCCCTCAGGCTGGAGCAGGACGGGCTTTCCTTTGAACTCATCGATGTGGAAGGAGTAGATGCCGCTTTCGCCGGGCGAATCGGCGAGGTCAAAGAAGGTATCGCTGACGTAGATGCGCTGGCCTTTCCAGCGGACGGCATTGGAAAGCTTGAAGCCGTCCACCACCACTTCAGAGCCTACAGGCTGCCCGTCTTTGACCAGGATGCGGATGAGGCGGGACTTGTAGTTCTTGTCGCTGAAATACTGGTTGTCCGCGTAGTAGAGATTGCCGTCCGGGCCGAACTCCAGACCCATCGGAGCACCGCGCTTGGTGTCGGGATGCACAGGCGCGGGGAAGTAGATCGACATGTGGTTTTCGCGGTCGATTTTCAGCAGCACGCCCGAGTAGGTGGTGTCGTTGAAGTTCGGGCAGGAGAGGATGACGTTCCCCTGCGGATCGAGCGCCATGGCATCGGGGGTGTTGGCGTAGTCAGGCAAGGAAAGCAGCAGGCGGGGGCGGAAGGCATCGGCGGCGACGGCGCTCAGCGAACAGGCGGCAAGGGCAAGCACAGCGCAGCAACGGCTGAAGCTCCGCGTGATGGCATGGGGGATGAATGACGGTCGCATGGTGGGTGTAGATGGCTGTGATTGAGCGGGGGTTGCTGGAGATACGGTTTGCAATATCAAACATCAGTTGCTATTTCAAACACAATTTTCGAACCCATGCAAACCACGCCCATTCCAAATCTCATCGGCCAGCATCGCGCACCCGCAGGTGCCGCCACCCAAGAAGTCTTCAATCCGTCACGCGGAGAAGTGATCGCTCATGTCCCCATGAGTGGTGCGGCAGAGGTGGATCTGGCCGTGCAGACTGCGCAGAAGGCTTTCCAGCACTGGGGATCGCTTCCAGCGCCCCGGCGGGCATCGTGCCTGATGCGTTACCGTGAACTGCTGGAGCAGCATTTCGTTGAGTTGGCCGACCTGGTCACGCGAGAGAATGGTAAGACCCTCGATGAAGCACGCGGCGATGTGCGGCGCGGAATCGAGGTGGTTGAGTTCGCGTGCGGCATCAGCCATCTCGCAAAAGGTGAGAGCTTGCCGCAGGTGGCGGAGCAGATTGATGCGCAGACGATGCGCGAGCCACTGGGCGTCTGCGCCGGCATCACGCCATTCAATTTTCCTGCCATGGTGCCCATGTGGATGTTTCCCCTCGCGATTGCGTGCGGCAACACCTTCATCCTGAAACCAAGCGAAAAAGTGCCGCTCACGGCGATGCGCCTGGCCGGACTGTTTCTCGAAGCCGGACTGCCCGAGGGCGTGCTGAACATCGTGCATGGCGGGCGTGAAGTCGTGGATGCCCTTTGCACGCATCCAGGCATCGCGGCGGTGAGTTTCGTGGGCTCATCACGCATCGCGAAACACGTGTATTCGCTGGCCTGTTCCCACGGCAAGCGGGTGCAGGCGGCAGGCGGCGCGAAGAATGTGCTGCTCGTTATGCCAGATGCCGACCCCGAGTCCACGCTCCGCGCCATCCTCGGCTCTTCGTTTGGCTGTGCGGGGCAGCGCTGCATGGCGGGCTCCGTCCTCATGGGCGTGGGCGATGCCACGGCAGATGCCTGGCGGGAGCGCGTCAGCTCCGCGCTGGCAGAGATGGTGGTGGACGACCCTGGCAGCAACAGCGCGACGGGCATGGGACCTGTGATCGACCGCGCCGCGCGGGAGCGGGTGCTCGACTACGTGGAGAAGGCTTCCGGCGAGGGTGCTGATCTGGCCTATGACGGTCGTGGAAAAGGACCGAGCCAGGGCTTCTTCGTCGGTCCCACCTTGATCGACCGCGTGCAGCCCGAGATGCGACTCTTCCGCGAGGAAATCTTCGGCCCCGTGCTTTCACTCATGCGCCCGAAGACTCTCGATGATGCCATCGCCACCATGAACCGCCTCTCCTTTGGAAATGGCGCATCCATTTTCACATCGAGCGGAGCAGCCGCTCGTGA
>JBILUQ010000180.1:0-7989 GCA_044370935.1 Chthoniobacteraceae bacterium | reverse complement strand
CGCAACCTGCTAAGCGCTGTTGAGCAGGAGTTGCACAACCGGCGGCGCGGCGCGGCGGTGCGGCTCGAGGTGGATCACTCCACTCCGCAGGAAATCTGCCAGTACCTGATGGAGAACCTCGATCTTGATGAAGGTGATGTGTACCGGATCGACGGGCCGCTGAATCCGGTGCGTTTGATGGCGGTGTGTGCGGGGGATCATTCGCCCGAGCTGCGGGATGCGCCGTTTGTGGCGCCGGTGGGTGCGGCGGTGCGGGACGCGGAAAATTTGTTTGAGGTGATCCGGGAGGAGGATGTGTTGTTGCATCATCCCTACGAGAGTTTCAGCACGGTGGTGGATTTTTTGGAGCAGGCGGCGTCGGATCCGCAGGTGTTGGCGATCAAGCAAACCTTGTATCGCACGGGCGGGGATGCGCGGGTGGTGGGTGCGCTGATGAGTGCCGTGCGCAATGGGAAGCAGGTGACTGCGGTGACGGAGTTGAAAGCGCGCTTTGACGAGGCGAACAACATCCTCTGGGCGCGGCGTCTGGAGGAGGCCGGTGTGCACGTGGTGTACGGGATGGTGCATCACAAGGTGCACTCGAAGATGACGCTGGTGATTCGCAAAGATGAAGATCGGATACGAGGCTACCTGCACCTTGGAACTGGCAACTACAATCCGTCGACGGCGAAGCTGTACACGGACATTTCGTTTTTCACATCGAATCCCGCGTTTGTGGAAGACACGACGAAGCTATTCAATTTGTTGACGGGGATCGGGCGTTTTCAAGGAGCTAGCAAACTGCTGATCGCGCCGTTCACGCTGCATGACGAAGTGCTGCGACTGGTCGAACAGGAGACGCTTCGGGCGAAGGCTGGAAAGCCGGCGCGCATCATTGCAAAGATGAACGGGCTTGTGGACAGGGAACTGATCGAGGCTATGTACGACGCGTCCAATGCAGGCGTGCAGATTGACCTGATCATCCGCGGGATTTGCTGCCTGCGTCCGGGGATACCGGGGGTGAGCGAAAACATCCGCGTGCGTTCGATCATCGGGCGTTTTCTGGAGCACAGCCGCATTTATTATTTTGAGAACGGCGGGGAAGCGCTGGTGTACGCGGGGAGTGCGGACTGGATGCCGCGGAATTTTTACAGCCGGGTGGAGGTGGTGTTTCCGATCGAGGACCCGGCGTTGAAGGAGCGCGTGGTTCGCGAGATCCTGCAACGGATGCTGGAGGACGACACGAAGGCGTGGGAGTTGAGAACGGACGCGCTGTACAGGCGTTGCGGGACGCCGATCAAGCACTCGGGGCTGCCTTCGAAGCCGGCGCATCATTCGCAGAAGGAGTTCATGGAGCTTGCGATAGGCAAGAAGAGGAGGCGCAGCGTCCCCGAACCCGAGCAGGCGGCGGCAAGGGCGGCGAAGGCCGCCAAATCAGTCACGCCGGTGAAATCGATCAAGGTGGCGAAGGGAAAGAAACCGGCCAAGCCCGGGAAACCCCTGAAGACGTTGAAGGCGCGGCGGCGTTAAAAGGGCGGTCTTGGAACGAGGACTCTGTGAAAGGCGGGAAGGCGGGAGGGCGGCGTGGGAAGTACGCCGCTGGGAGGAAGGAAATCTTGAGGTCTTCGAAGCTGGGGCATAAGAAACCTGCTCCTCGGAACTCATACTTGAGCCACCGAGAACTTCATCCCCCAACCTATCCATGAATCCATCAACGAATCCCTACCGCTTCCACGCAGCCGCCCTGTTGCTGAGCCTCGCCGCTGTCTGGCAGGCGCGAGCCGATGTGCGTCTTCCCAAAATTCTCAGCGACCACATGGTGCTGCAGGCCGACAAGCCCGCCACCATTTGGGGTTGGGCCGATGCGGGCGAAAAAGTCACCGTCTCCCTCGGAGGCAAGACGGCCAATGCCACTGCGGATGCGAACGGAAAATGGTCCGTAAAGCTTCAGCTCGCCGCCTCGAAAACACCCACGGAGATGACGGTGTCTGGCAAGAACACCGTGAAAGTGCAGGACGTTTTGGTGGGGGAAGTGTGGATCTGTTCTGGGCAATCGAACATGGAATGGATCGTTGCGCAGGCGGACAGGGCTGCTGAGGAGGCGGCCGCAGCGAACTATCCGTTGATCCGGCATTTCAAGGTGACGAAGACGCCGGCGGAAACGCCGCAGGAAGACTTGGCAGGCTCGTGGGTGGTGTGCGCGCCGGACACGGTGAGTAATTTTTCCGCAGTGGGCTACTTCTTCGGGCGCGACCTGCACAAATCCCTGAATGGCGCGGCGGTGGGGTTGGTGGGCTCAAACTGGGGCGGCACGCCATCGGAATCCTGGGCCAGCCGCGCGAAGCTGGAATCGGAGGCGAGTCTGAAGCCGTTCTTGGAAAGGTGGGACACGCAGGTCAGCACGTATGATCCGGAGAAAGCACAGGAAGCGTATTTGAAGGCGAAAGAAGCGTGGCAGGTGCAGGCCGACGCCGCAAAGGCTGCCGGCAAGCAGGTGCCGCGCGCTCCGCAGCCTCCGGTGCATCCGCGCCAGAGTCCGCACCGCCCCGCGAACCTCTATAACGGGATGATTGCGCCACTGCTGCCATTGGCGGTGAAAGGCGCGATCTGGTACCAGGGCGAATCCAACGTGAGCCGCGCGCAACAGTACAAGACGATTTTCCCGGCGATGATCCGCAACTGGCGTGAGGATTTTCATCAGCCTGAAATGCCGTTCTACTTCGTGCAAATCGCGCCGTACAGATACAACAAGACGAATCCAAGCGCCGACATCACTCCCTGCGCCGAGCTCTGGGAAGCGCAGCTTGAAACGCTCAAAAAAGTGCCAAACACGGGCATGGCGGTGACGATGGATATCGGCAACGTGGACAACATTCATCCCACCAACAAGCAGGATGTCGGGCACCGCCTGGCGCTCTGGGCGCTTGCCAAAACCTACGGGAAAAAGGACATCACCGAATACTCCGGACCGCTTTACAAGAGCGCGAAAGTGGAAGGCGACAAGATCCGGATTTCCTTCGAGCACGGCAAGGGTCTGAAGGCGAAGGATGGCGCTGAGCTGAGCTTTTTCACGATTGCCGGCGAAGACAAAGTTTTTAGCGATGCACAGGCCAAGATCGAAGGCGACACGTTGGTGGTGAGCAGCGCGAGCGTGGCCAAGCCGGTGGCGGTGCGCTTTGCCTGGAGGGAAGACGCGCTGCCGAATCTGGTGAACGGCGCAAACCTTCCGGCGAGTCCATTCCGCACGGATGAGTTCCCAATGGTAACCGAGGGCAAGTTCTAGAAAGGGCGGGAAGACTTGCGCACCCCCGGTGAGGGCGGCTGTAAGGTAGCCACAAGCTGCGAGGCCTCCCCGGGGGCGCAAGATTCCTGAGGGATGCGATCATCGTTAGCGACCATTTTACCGCTGTGTTCGGCGCTCGGGTATCCACTCGCGGCGCTGATGCTCAAGAGGGCAACGGAGGGGGGCACGGGCCCGTGGCGGGTTAGCGCGATCACCAACTGGATCGCGGCGCTCGCGTTTGCACCTTGGTGGCTGATGGGCGGGCCGCCGGTGACGCTCGACGGGGCTCTGAAAGCGGCGCTCGCGGGCGCACTGTTTTTTGCGGGGCAGATTCTGACTTTTCTTGCGCTCAACCGCGGCGACGTGTCGCTCACAACACCCGTGATGGGCACGAAAGTGATCTTCGTGGCGTTTCTCGCCGTGCTATTCGCGGGAAACACTCTCAGCCCGATGCTTTGGGCCGCGGCGTTCCTCACCGTGGCGGCGACGGTTCTGCTTGGGGGCGAGATTCGCGCGAACCGCGAACGCGTTCTGCCAAGCGTGGGATGGGGATTCAGCGCGGCATTCGCGTATGCGCTCACGGATGTTACGCAGGTAAAATGGGTGCCCGAGGTCGGGTTCGGCCACTTTGCGCCGATCATGTTCGCAACACTCGGCCTGCTCTCGCTCGGACTGATCCCGTTTTTTGGCAAGCCGCTTTCGGAGATGCGAGGCTCCTCGGCGCGCTGGGCGGTTGGGGGAGCGCTCATGCTTTCACTGCAGGCGACGGGCATCGCGTACTGCATCGGCATGTTTCACGAAGTCACGCTCACGAACATTTTGTACAATACGCGCGGGATCTGGAGCGTGGTGCTCGTGTGGGTGATCGGACACTGGTTCTCAAACACCGAGAGCACCATCGGGAACCGGGCGATGCTCCGGCGTTTCGCGGGTGCGGCCATTCTTCTCGCGGCGGTCGCGCTCGGGCTGCGGAAGTAGGGGCGCTGCGCATTCGAGATTGCTCCCCCACCCTGGGAACGCGAAGCCCCGGCTTCGCCTCGACGCGGATTACACCAGCGAGGTGGCGCTCAAACTCAGCGGCTCAGCGAGTGCCATTCGTCCAAATTTGATGGCCTACTACCAGCCGCAGAGCGCAGCTGGGGCTGCGCGGTCCCAGGGGGGACGCGCGCGGAGAACGCGCTGGATTCACCTAAGTCGCGCGCTATTGACCGTACTGGGTCTTGACCCAGTCGCGGTACGCGCCCGAGACAACTCCCTGCACCCACTGCGGATGATCCAAATACCAGCTCACGGTTTTGCGGATCCCGGAGTCGAAGGTCTCCGCGGGGCGCCAGCCCAGCTCGCGTTCGACCTTGGAAGCGTCAATGGCGTAGCGCCGGTCGTGCCCCGGGCGGTCTTTCACAAACTGCATTTGTTCGCGATAAGACTTCGCATCGGAACGAGGGCTGAGTTGGTCGAGGATGTCGCAGAGGGTGTGCACGACCTCAAGGTTCGTTTTCTCATTCCATCCGCCGATGTTGTAGGTCTCGCCCAGCAGCCCCGCCTCCAGCACGCGCCGGATTGCAGAACAATGGTCTGTGACATAGAGCCAGTCGCGGACATTCCGGCCGTCGCCGTAGACGGGCAGCGCTTTTCCATTGAGCGCGTTAAGGATCATCAGCGGGATCAACTTTTCGGGGAAATGAAACGGCCCGTAGTTGTTGGAGCAATTGGTGGTGAGCACCGGCAGCCCGTACGTGTGATGATAAGCGCGCACCAAGTGGTCGCTTGCCGCCTTCGAAGCCGAGTACGGGCTGTTCGGCTCGTACCGGTGTTCTTCGGTGAAGGCTGGGTCGTTGTCCCCGAGGGAGCCGTACACCTCGTCTGTGGAAACGTGCAGGAAGCGGAACGCCTGGCGCGCATCACCCTCCAAGGCGCCCCAGTAGGCGCGCACGGCTTCAAGCAATTCAAAGGTGCCGACCACATTGGTCTGGATGAATTCGCCGGGAGCATGAATGGAGCGGTCCACGTGGCTTTCGGCAGCGAAATTCAAAACCGCGCGGATGCAGTGTTTTGTGAGGAGATCAGAAACGAGGGTCCTGTCGCCGATATCGCCCTGCACGAGCTTGAAGCGGGCGTCGTTTTGAACCGAAGACAGGTTGTCGGGATTGCCCGCGTAGGTGAGTTTGTCGAGCACCACGACGGGTTCGGATGACTGCGCCAGCCATTCGAGTACGAAGTTTGAACCGATAAATCCGGCGCCGCCGGTCACAAGGATTGCCATAAGTCAGAAATACGTGAGTTGAAAGTAATGCGTTGACCGGCCGGGTCGAATTGAAGGGGGCTTTTTGAATGAGTCCGTAAAGAATCTGAAGAAATCCGTACAAAGAGTATCGCGCTTCGCCCGTCATCGGGACTACCTGAACCGGGGCTGTTGCCGAAACAAGCGGAGGCTAGGGAGGTTCTAAAGCGAGTCGTCGATAATATCAAAGATGGCGGTGTTGTCCAAAAACCCCCGGAGCCGTTCGGAGCCGGGACCGATGCCGACGCCGATCATGTCCTCGGCGGTGTTGAGGCCGGAGGGCTGAAGAATCGCGGCGGGTTCATTGCGCTGCGCGGGCGCTCCGGGCTGCGGTCCATTCGGGCCGGAAGCCCAGCTCAGATAGGGATAACCCGCAGGATCCAGCCCGAGGAACTCCGGCCCCTTCTGCTGGCGCAGAGGATAACCGCTAAGTGTGAGCCCGCCCGTGCCCAGGCGTCCCACTGCCATCACCAGCGCCTTGTCGCCGGCCGCCGCAACCGCCGCTGCGATGGCCTCGTCGAGCGCCTGGACCTCGCGCAAGGCGCGCTCGGACTGGTTTAATTCGCACGCATCCCCGTAAAGCGAAGCATCCACCACCAGCAGATAACTGGCACGGCCTCCGCGCAACCGGTCGCTGCGCAGCAGTTCAATGGCGCGCCGTGTCATGTCGGCGAGGGAAGGCTGCTGGCTGCCGGATTCGAGCTGGTTGGCATAGGCCAGCGGGCCGCTTCCAAAGAGCCCGACCACACGGCCTTTCTCCCACGAACCGGCCTGCTCGAGCTCCGCCTTGCTGCGGACGACTTCAACGCCCTGGGCTGCCCATTCGGCGATCAAGTTGCGTCCATCCTTGCGGAGCCCGGGCCATTCGCCCTCGGCGTTTTCGGGCAGAAAATCGCCGCCACCGCCGCCCAGGATGATGCGGATCCAGTCGCGTTCAAAAAGCTGCAGGGCGATTCCCTCCGCGTCGTTGGAGCGCGGCGTGTGCGCGTAAAACGGCGCCAGTGACGGCGTTGACAGGCGGGAATTGGTGATCAGCCCAACGGCGCGCCCCGATTCGTGGGCCTTTTCGAGGATCGTGGCGAGGGGTTTACCGGTTCCAGTGGAGGAAACCAGACGGTGGCTCACGCGCTTGCCGGTCGCGAGGGCGGTGGCAGAGGAGGAATCATCGGGCACGGCGAAATCCTCGGCGGAATTGCGGAGCAGCGCGGTATGTGGGAAGCCCTCGAGGGCAAATCGGTGATCGGCGCCGCCCGCGTACAGCCGCGCAGCCGTGAGCGGCCGCGTGGAAAGTGCGTCGGAGACAAAGAGAATGATCTGACTGGGCTTTTGGACGACCCACATTCGGACGTACAAAAATCCCAGGCCCGCGAAAACCAGCAAACAGGCGAGCGCAATGAATTGGTTGCGAACTTTCATTAAATAGGGGTGTTCTCAATAGCTAAGCCGCTGGCTGAATGCAAAAGCCATCTTTCTTGAACTACTTGCTCGCCCACCCTGCCCCTCGAGAGGCTTAAAAAAAGTGCTGCCCCGCGCCGCTGGCGACAAACCAAATCAAACCAGCCCACCCCAACGGCCTGCGGACAGAACAAAGGTCCCAGCGCGGACCCACGCAACAAAACTCATCGCCCCCATGAAACAAAACAAACCGATCGCCCGCAGCACACTACACTCGCTAACCGCCCTGCTTTGCGCCGGCGCAGTGCAAGGGGCGCCGCCCCTCGAGGTGTCCGGGGTTTACCCCCACCTGGCAACCTACAACAGCCATGGAGAGTGCGGCACCGGCGCGGTCGTACCATGGGCGGACCGGCTCTGGGTGATTTCTTACGGGCCGCACATGCCGTTGGGCTCCTCGGACAAGCTTTACGAAATCACCCCGGCCCTCGTGAAAATCATCCGCCCCGAAAGCGTGGGAGGCACGCCGGCGAACCGGATGATCCATCGCGAAAGCAACCAGCTCATCATCGGGCCGTATTGGATCGACGCTCAGCGCAACGTGCGGGTGATTCCGCCTTCGAAAATGTTCGGGCGCCTTACCGGTACCGCGCGGCATTTGAGCGACCCAGGCAGGAAGGTGTATGTGGCGACGATGGAGGAGGGATTGTATGAAGTGGACGTGGATTCACTTGAAGTGACACCGCTCATCCGCGACGGCAATCTGGACGCAAGCGGTTCCAAGAGCAGCAAGTACGCAGACAAGGTGACGCCGCAGACGCTCGCCGCAATCCCAAGCCAACTGCCCGGATACCACGGCAAGGGTTTGTACTCGGGGCAGGGCAAACTGTTTTACTCCAACAACGGGGAGCATGGAGATCAGGCGCTGAAGGATCCGACCACTGCCTCAGGTGCGCTCGGGTGGTGGAATGGGAGCGGCGACTGGCAGTTGGTGCGGCGCAATCAATTCACGGAGATCACGGGCCCGGGGGGCATAGGGGGCAACGCCAATCCG
>JBILUQ010000178.1:0-8067 GCA_044370935.1 Chthoniobacteraceae bacterium | reverse complement strand
ATCGAAAAACGATACCGATTCAGACGCGCCCGTCGTGATTGAGAAGTCGGGTGTTGATCGCGAGCAAGGACTGCAGACGCCTTCGTTTTTCGGTTGGTTCAGCCGATGGAAATACCTCAGCAGCGGTGTGCGTAAGGAAATCGATCGCGCTCCAGTGCAGAAGGGAAGATGGCGTTACATCGTGGTGCACAACAGCGGTACGCGGCAGGGAAACGCGAAGTCATTCGAGTACTATCACCGACAGGTTCGGAAGATGCAGAATGGCTTGGCGTACCAGTTCGTGATTGGAAACGGGACTTCCTCCGGGGACGGTCAAGTTGAGGTTGGCAGTCGCTGGCCCAAGCAGATCAACGGGGGGCATGTGCACAGCGACTATTTGAACAATATAGCGATCGGTATTTGCTTGGTGGGAGATTTCAACCATGAGCAACCGACAGCAAAACAGCTTGAAGCTTTGGATGAATTGATTCGCTACTTGAGGCAGCGTGTCGGCAAGACGGAAGGCAAATGGGCGGTGGTTAAGGCGCACAAGGAGATCAATCCGCCGCGTTGGCCCACGGATTGCCCGGGAAACGACTTCCCCTACCGTTGGCTCCACAACAAATTCGACTAACGAATCGCTCCCGCCCGTGGGCGCGCGGAGCCCTAGCTCCGCATCCACCCCCAGCCCAATCCGATCGCCATCAAGTCACCTGATCCAGCTTCGAAGAGCTGCCAACTCAAGTTGTATGATTATTGCGGCGACTCAGGAGTGCAGACCATTTGTTGAGCAATCGGCGGAAGCCTGCGTCGCAATCGAGCGCTGCGGCTTCTGCTGTGGAAAACCATTTGAGCTGGATGCTCTCAACACTTGCCTTGAACTGTGCAGTTTCTGGGGCAATCAAAACGTATCGCACGTCGTAATGAAAATGTGCCTGCTCACTCGGGCTCTCCGGGATGAGGTGAACGTCCAAGTCAAAAGGACGTGCCGAGGCAAGGATGAGTCCTTCGATTCCTGATTCTTCGAATGCCTCGCGTTGCGCGGTTCCAAGTACAGTCTCGCCCGCGTCGCAGTGGCCGCCGAATTGGAGCCAGCGGTCGAGCTTGCGGTGGTGGTTTAAAAGAGCCTTTGTCCCGTCGGCGCTCACAACAAGCGCGCTGCCGGTGAAGTGTGCGGGGAAGCATGTTCTCGAAAAGGATTCCGCCCCGCGTTTGAGTAAGTCGAGCATGGCCGCACGATGCGGTTTTTCCTCCGGCCTTTCGGAAAGATCGAGATTGAGCAATTGGTCGCGGAAATCGGCGGGTGTCATCAGATCAACAATCACTGATGGCCTGTGTGACAAGCAAATCGAATCCATGGCTTCCCGAGCGGTTGACTCAGATTGCAATGAGCTGCTCTTGAAACATTGCGGTAGGCGCGTAAACAAGCCGTTGCCATTACCGTGCTCGAATGCAGCAAGCGCGGCTGAAAGATGGGTGAATGCTCGACGCTGCGAAGAGTTTGGTGCAGGTTCACAGCGTTATCGTGAGCGACCCCACCCCGTCTTCTGAACCGCCCCCTGAATCCAATGCCGACGATGCGACGATTCGCGCGCATCGGTCAAAGCCGGATTTTCGTTTGAAGCTGCGCGAGGTGCCGCACAAGCCGGGGGTATATCTGATGCGCGACCGATTCAACCGGGTCATTTATGTTGGTAAGGCGCGCGATCTCAAAAAGCGCGTGTCGCAGTATTTCATGCCGTCTCGTCGTATGACTGCGGATCCCAAGACCCGTGCCTTGCTCGAGAGTATTTGGGATCTGGAGTGGCACACGGTTTTCTCCGAACCGGAGGCGCTGCTTTTGGAGGGAAAGCTCATCAAGGAGTATCGTCCGCGGTACAACGTTTCGTTCCGTGACGATAAACGTTTTCTTCTGGTGAAGGTCGATGTGCGGGAACAGTGGCCGAGGTTCCGGCTCACGCGGATGCGCATTGATGATGGAGCGCTTTATTTTGGTCCCTTCGTCCATTCTGGAGCGCTACGGCAGACGATGGCTTTTTTGAGGAAGAAGTTCGGTGTGCTGACCTTTGGGCGGGGTTCGCCGAGCGAGCGGGAGCTCAAGAGTTCAACTTATCAGGTGCCGCTTCGGCTCGCTGATTTGAGCGAGGAGGAATACCGGCGGCGAGTGGAACTCGCAGGTGATTTTCTTGATGGAAAATCGAAGGAGCATCTGGACGATCTGGAGCTCGAGATGCGTGCTGCCGCGGCGAAGCTAGACTTTGAGCGCGCGGCCGAAATCCGCAACATGCTCGATGACCTTCGGAAAACCACTGCGCACACTCGGAAATTCACGCGTCTCTCGCTGCCTAGCACGGTGAATCCTGAAGACGATATTGCGCTCTTGAGTGATGCGCTCCGACTGCCGCGGGTTCCCCGGCATATGGAATGTTTTGATATTTCCAATATCTCCTCCACCTACATCGTCGCCTCGATGGTTTGTTTCAGAGACGGTGTTCCCGACAAGGAGAGCTACCGGAAGTACCGGATCACTTCCACAAACGGACAGAATGATTTTGCGAGCATGGCTGAGGTCGTACGCAGACGCTACTCGCGCGTGCTTAAAGAGTCTGCCACGCGAGCGAGAGCACGTCAAAAGACGCTGGATGAAAGCGCGCCCATCATTGGCGAAATGGATGCTTCTGGAGCCTGGGTTGATTTGGAGGCGAGCCAGGAGGACACGCTTGAAGGGGCGCGGCGGGCGGGTGCGAATCTTCCCGACCTGATCATTGTGGACGGAGGGAAAGGTCAACTTTCCTCAGCGTGCGGGGAGCTTCAGAGGCTTGGTCTTCATGAAATACCAATCATTGGTTTGGCTAAGGAATTCGAGGAGATTTACCGTCCCGGAATTTCCGAGCCGCTAGCGCTGCCGCATAGCAATGGGGGGCTCCGGTTGCTGCAGAGAATCCGCGATGAGGCGCATCGGTTCGCGAATGAGTATCACCAGTTGCTGCTTAAACGACGCGTGGCAGAGAGTATCTTGGATGACTGTCCGGGTGTTTCAAAGACGAGGAAAAAGCTGCTACTCTCCACCTTTGGATCTGTTGCAAGACTCAGGCAGGCAACGCAGGAGGAGATTGCAGCAGTCGACGGCGTCAGCGCGCGGCTCGCTGGCGAGATTCTCGAGTTTTTGCGCAAGCGCGACTAGTCGCCGTAGCCCCTGGGGTGTTTGAGATGCCACGCCCAGGCGCTGCTGATGATTGCCTCGATGGATTCGAATTGCGGCCTCCAGCCAAGCTCCGCGTGGATGCGGTCCGATGCAGCAATGAGGCGCGCCGGGTCGCCGGGCCTGCGCGGTTCCTCGACCACACGGATCGGGCGGCCCGTCACTTTCTCACATGCGGCGATGACCTCTCGCACGGAGGTGCCTCCGCCGGTCCCGAGGTTGTATTTCGCAGATTCCTTTGAGCCAAGAGCGAGCATGTGCGCCTGTGCAAGGTCGAGGATGTGGATGTAGTCCCGGATACAGGTTCCGTCCGGCGTCGGATAGTCGGTGCCGAAGATGGAAACGCTTTCTTTTTGTCCAAGCGCGACCTTCAGGATGTTGGGGATGAGGTGGGTTTCAATGCGATGATCTTCGCCGAAGCGTTCGGTTGCACCTGCGGCGTTGAAGTACCGGAGGGCGACGTGCTTGATTCCGTGGACCACGTCGTACCAGCGAAGCATCTGTTCGAAGATGAGCTTGGATTCGCCGTAGGGATTGATCGGTTTTTGAGGCATGGTTTCGTCGATCGGAACGCGTTCCGGGGTGCCGAAAGTTGCGCAGGTGGATGAGAAGACAATCTTCTTCACGCCGCACGACACCATCGCCTCCAGCAGGTGCATTCCCCCGGTGACATTGTTCCGGAAATATTTGGTGGGGTTCACCATGGATTCTCCCACCAGCGCATTGGCGGCAAAGTGCATGACCGCGTCCGAATGGGAGGCGGCAAGCGCATCCTTGAGACGCTGCGCGTCCAGCAGGTCCCCCTCCTCGAGCCACGCCCGGGGGTCGATCGCAGCCCGGTGACCCTCCGATAAATTATCAAACACCGTAATTTGATGCCCCGCGTTCAGCATCTGTTCCACGCAAATGCTTCCAATATACCCGGCTCCACCTGTGACGAAAATTCGCATACGGTGGTATTCTTCCCACGAGGTGAGGTGCAGGGCAAATCCGAAAGCAAGGTCACGCTGCCCAGCGGTTTGGGTTGCAATTATGCCAAAAACAAGGCTCGCGGATGTGGTGTTATTTCGGTAGGGTGCGAGCCTAGATCTTATGATTCTTCGCACCATTACCCACACCATCTTGTTGGCCTCCTTGGCCTTATCCACAACATCTTGTGCTCTTTTCAAAAAGAAGAAGAAGGGCGACGGCGTCTACTCTAGTGACTCCGATTTCATCCAGGGGACTCCGATGGGCTCCGCCGACGGGGGAGGTTTGGGAACGCCGCTCCCGGAGCGGACCGAGGGCGCAAACTTTCGCAGTGCTTCGATCAACCGGACCAGGTTTGCTCCAGTGCAGTTCGGATACGACCGCTCGGATGTGAGCGAAGGCGAGCAGGCGAAGGTGCGTGCAGTGGCCAGTTCGCTTCGCAGCTCGGGTGAGTCCGTAATCGTCGCAGGATTCACCGACGAACGTGGCACCCAGGAGTACAACCGCCAGCTCGGAGAGAAGCGCGCCCAGGCGGTTCGCAGCTCGCTTATTTCAAGCGGTTTGTCGGCTGGAAAGATCCAGACAGTCAGCTTTGGGGCGGAAATGCCTGTGGATCCGTCCTCGAATGAGGCCGCTTGGTCGAAAAATCGAAGGGCGGAATTCGGGGTTTCGAAGTAACCTGCTGACCTAGAAGTAAATAGATCATAAAATTTGCGGAGCGGCGCCGTTGGACGGTGCCGCTCCGTTTTTGTTGAGAGGTGCCAGGTCCAGTGTGGGAGGTTTCCTTCCTTGTCGGTGTGAAGTTCGCTCTAGCGTCTTTTTATCCGCAGTTATCCGCATTTGGCCCGGCAGAGTAGGCGGTGAGGCGAGCATTGTCGGCTGCGTTGAATGCGCGTGGAGTGGTTTGACATGAAATGCCCTTTGGCCCCTTTGCTGCTGCGCCACCTCCTTGGTGCAATCCGCGTCTAGGCGCAGCTGGGGCTACGCGCTCCCAGGGGGATGCCGACGGATCGATCTCCTCACATTATAAGCATCATGCGTCGCAAAGCCTGGCTCCGAGCGAGGCTGTCAACAGCTCGCGCCTCCGGCGCCTTGGAGCCCGCAACTGAATTCACCACTTATTGGAGCCGAATTTCTAGACCTCACTGCCTAAGAGGCGCTTTGTGTCGCATTGTAGTGGACGGAGGCACGGGAGTTGGTTTGAGTAAGCCTCTCTCCTACAAAATAACTATGTCATCCAGACCTCTCTTCCTCTGCGTTCTCGGACTAAACTTCCTAGGTTTTTTCGGGCTTCTTCAAACATCAGCGCAGGCGCAGGCACCCGCGACCTTTGAAGTCGGGAGCATCACTTTTAGTCGGCCCTCAGACTGGGCATGGGTGACGCCTTCCTCTTCGATGCGGAAAGCCCAGCTCTCAATTCCCGGGATCAACCCGAGTGCGGCTGCTGAGGTGACATTCTTTCATTTCGGTGCGGGCGGGGGCGGCGATACCGATTCGAATGTGAAGCGTTGGCTGGCGCAGTTCAAAAGCGCGCCGGGAGCTGAAAAGGTTGAGGAAAAGAAAATCGGCAGCCGGAAGGTGACCGTTGTTTCCACCGAAGGTGTGTTCTCGTCAGGAATGCCAGGTGCGCCTGTTTCCGCGCAGGAAAACTACGCTTTGCTCGGCGCGATCATGGAGGATGCGGGTGGAACGGTATTCATCAAGGTGACCGGACCAAAGGCGACGGTGCAGGCGGCTAACCCGAAGTTTTTCGAGTTTCTCGCTTCCGCAAAGCCCTAGGATTGGGCGCGGCCTTTTTTTAACCGCAGTGTGCGCTGCCTGAAAGGGCAACCATCGTTTGTTTTCCAGATTGAATTTGAATGAGCCAGTTCTACGTCTCTTCGCTGATTGATATCATTCATTACCTGAGCGACGCGCTGTTGCAGTGCGATGCCAACACCCGCGTTGCAGAGTTGTTTTGCGACGAGTTCGACGATGTTGATTTCGAGATGGTACTGTGTTGCTTTGAGGCGACCCACAAGGTGGGATTCAAGGAGGAGCTCGTCAACATCCCGATTGAGCAGTACGAGGAGCTTTCTTTGGAGGAGTTCCTTGAAAATTATCTAGACCCGCGCGAACAGAAAGATTCGCTGTTTGTTGCGAAGCGCTTTCGCATGTTCGAGGATGCGCTCACCCGGGCGATAGCGGAGGAAGGTGCGCCCGACGCTGGGTTTGAGTAGCTTTTGAGCAGACTTTAGCCAATTCACGCGCGTGGTGCGGCAATGGTTGAGCCGTGGGCCCGGTTGGTTTTCGAGTCAACCGATTCCGAGTCTTTTCGCGGTGAGTAACAACCACAGCCCGACTCCGGCCAGTAACAAGATTCCCCCGAACACCATCAGCGGTACGATCGAGGGGGTCCGCTCCCTCGGCGCGATTGAATCTTCGGGCAGCGGCGGGACGGGCGAGTTCTGCAAATACTGGTACTGCTTGTTATGCAGCGCGCTGTGCCCTTCGAGCGCGGCGGCTTGGTCGGAAACATCCACACTCAGGTGTTTGCCGTAGATGTTCAGAAAGCCCCGGCCGTACGCGTGGCTTGGGAATTGGGTGAAATCGTCGGCTTCCAGCGCGGCGAGTTTCTCAGGCCGGATGCGAGTTGCTTCTGCTACGTCGTTTAGCGAAAGCCCCCGTGCGAGTCGGGCTTTTTTGAGTCTTGTGCCGGTACTGTCAGCCATGAAATTTGATGCTCCTGCGCCACCCTCGATCCTTAAAGTGTATCGAGATCCACGAGGATTTCACGCGGCTTTGCGCCTTCTCCGGGGCCGACATAACCGCGGTGCTCCAGGATGTCCAAAATCCGCGCTGCCCGCGTGTATCCAAGGCGAAGCCGGCGCTGGAAGAGGGAAGTGCTCGCCTTCTTTTCCTGCTGCATAATCTCGATGCACTTGTCGACGAGCTCTTCATCCTCGTCACTAATCTGCTCATCTTCTCCATCGCCGCTCCCCTGCAGGCGCGCCTGAATGGAATTCTCAAATTTCGGTCCGCCCTGATTCGAGGAGAATTCCACCAAACGTTTCACCTCCTCATCGGTCACGAGCACTCCCTGTGCCCGGATCATCCGCGAGGTGCCCGGCGGGCGGTATAGCATGTCGCCTTGTCCCAATAGTTTCTCCGCGCCGTTCTCGTCCAGAATCACGCGCGAATCCAGCGCTGAAGCCACTTGAAAAGCTACGCGGCATGGAACGTTGGCTTTGATCACCCCGGTGATCACGTCGGCGCGCGGAGTCTGCGTCGCGATGATCATGTGGATCCCCGCTGCGCGGGCTTTCTGGGTAATGCGCGCAATCGCACTCTCAACGTCGGCAGGTGCGGTCTGCATCAAATCCGCCAACTCATCCACGATGATCACGATGTAGGACATCTTCTCGGGAATCCGCAAATCCGTCTCGCGCGGCACCCGAACGGTGGTCATCGCTGCAATCCGTTCCTCTACGGGCTGTTCGTCAATGGGTTTGTAGGCGGCCTCGTTTTCTTCCGCTTCATCATTTACCTCGTCGTCGCTTTCAACTGTCGCATCTGCCGCGACTGTCGCGTTCGCCTTGGTCTCTTCGTTCCCGGCAGATTCCACTGCATCGGCGTCTCGATCCTCTGAGCCGTCTTTTTCGTGAGAACTTACTTTCGAATCGATGTCTTCGAGCACCACTCCGGAATCCGATGAGTCCGGCGTTGGGCGTTTCGCATTTGCCACCGAAAGCTCTTCTCCGTCTGCTGGTGTTTCATCCAAGTCAGTAAACTCCTCCGTCTTCGAACCCAACACGACCGTGGGCCTCAGCGCCTCGTCGAAGAGTTCCTGCTGCTTGGCTCTGAGTTCGTCGTCCAGTTCCTTCTGCGTTTTTGGTTTCGGGCGGGAGTTAAACGATGCGATGTTTCGAACGCCGGTT
>JBILUQ010000177.1:0-8117 GCA_044370935.1 Chthoniobacteraceae bacterium | reverse complement strand
GGGATCAAACTTCGCATGGCATGAGGAGCACGTCTTCGACGCGGTGTGTTTAGCGAGAAGGGCGCGGATGGTTGTCGCACCGCGGATGTCAGGTTCAATTGCGGGCACGTTTTTTGGCGGCGGTGGCACGGGCTGGCCGAGCAGCTTTTCCATGATCCATACCCCGCGCAGCACGGGCGACGTGGTGGTGCCATTAGCAGTGTGCTTCATCAACCCTGCCTGCGTAATCAATCCACCAAAAGGACTGCCCTTCGGCAAAGCCATGCGCTGCATTGCGGAGCCCTTCACACGCGGTAAATCGTAATGCATTGCCAAGCGGTCGTTCACAAAAGTGAACTCCGAGGCGACCACGGTGCTCGCCGGTAAATTCTCTCGCACCATCGCCCTCAGAAACGCCTGCGTTTCCCGCTCCATGGAGTCCACCAGATAGTCGTCCTTCCGATATTCGGGATACAGGCGCTCGTCAGGGATATCGCGTCTCAGCTTCCGCAAATCGAGCCACTCGTCAGCAAACGTACGCACGAACTGTTCAAAACGGGAATCCTCGATCATCCGCTCGACCTGCGCACGCAACACGGTTCTATCTAGCAAACGCCCGTCTCTTGCGAGCCCGGCGAGCTCTTCATCCAGCCGCGCGTTCCACAGAAAATGCGAAAGCCGATTTGCGATGGCAAAGTGGGCCGCCGGATCCACCCTCAGCGGTTCTGTAAGGTAAAGGCAGTGCGAGGAACACAGCAACGCCTGGTAGCCCGCGAGCAGCGCATCGGGAAAGGCTGCTCCGCTGGCGAGCTTGGCGCGAATCACCTTCAAAAACGGCTGGTGCGCTTCATCGCTCATCGGTCTCAAAGCCGCAAGTGAAGCAAAACGACGCAAGAGCCGCTCTGCATCGGCAGCGTCGCCTCCGCCGGGCGGTACATTATCAAAAAGCACACGATGCGATTGCGGCGGCCAATCGGTTGCCGCTATTGGGCCGGTCACTTCCAGCCATTGGATCGCCACACCGCGATGCCCCTCGGGTGGCGGCGGCGGGTAATCATAGAAAAAACCGCCATCCGTGCGGATGAATGGCACGGGCAGCCCGAGCGGGCTGTACTCAAAAGTTTCGCCAGCCTTGAGATGAATTGTCGTCTCAAATTCGCGGGCCTCCGGCTCCAGATCCATCCAGCCCCCGGTCTCCCGCACGTCGCCCGACACGTCCGGGCCGGATGGCTTGCGCGCGCGAAAGCTCATGGTCACCGGCTCATGCGCTGGCACAAGCCGGAAGTCGCGAACCTGCCGAACCGCACGTCCCTTGAAGCGCACGCGATAAGCTCCGCCCTCCTTCGAAATAAATCCGCGCGGGTAACCGAAATAAGGCCACGTGGCCGAGCGGAAGAGCGCGAGCTCGAGCGCTGAGTCCTCGCGCTGCTCCGGGGACATTGCTTTAAGCTCCGCATCAGTAATGGGCACCATCCGACCGTCGCGCGCGAAGAACATCGCCTCGCGTCCCCCGAACGTGCTCACGCTTGGAAAAAGGTTTACACCGGTGAACTGCTGCGTGACGGCTGCAGCAGGAGGCTTGGGACCCGCCAATGCGGTACGCAGCGCCGTTTCCGTCGCGTCCAGGTAGGCATCCAACTGCACATGCGACATGTCGAGCAGCGCCGAGACCTTTGTGAATCCGTGTGAATCACGGTCTTCCGGGAGTTTATCCCGTATGTCCAGGTTGGGAAGTTTCAGGAGCGTCCGCAGATTGTTTTCAAACTCCACCCGCGTCAGACGGCGCATGGGACCGCGACCGTGCTGCATGACATCTGCACGGTCCACTGCGGTGATTGTCGTAGCAAGGGTGGCAATCATCCTGGCGCGTTCTGCATCCGGGAGGTCTTCGTTCTTTGGCGGCATTTCGCCCGCCCGGACGCGGTCATGGATGCGGATCCAACGCTCACGGAGGGCCGGGTCCTGCAGGTCCCTCGGGAGTGTGACAAGGTTAAGTCCGCCCTTCGCCTCATCCGAGTCATGGCATTCGATGCATCGGTTTTCGAGGATCGATTCAACCTCTTTCAAAGTCGGCAGCTCTGCGCTAAGCCCCGACGGCCGCATGCACAAAGCCAGCGAAATCGCCGCCAAGCATCGCTGGAGGTCGCGGAGTCGGATTGGCTGCGGCGGTGTCAAATCAATAGGATGTGGAGGCCTCGGCTTGTAGTGCGGAATCAAGCGATTATTTCGCGGATGACTTTCCCATGCACATCAGTGAGCCGGAAATCGCGGCCGGAATAGCGATAAGTGAGCTTCTCGTGTTGAATGCCTAGCAGGTGCAGGATGGTTGCATGGACGTCATGAATCTCCACCGCACCTTCCACGGGAAGATACCCATAATCATCGAGGCGGCCGTGGCTGTGCCCACCCTTGAGGCCACCACCAGCCATCCAGATTGTAAATCCCCAGGGATGATGGTCCCGCCCCGGCGACTTTCCGTAGAGTTCCGTGTTCGGCGTGCGTCCAAACTCTGAGGCAAAAACCACAAGCGTGTCGTCGAGCAGCCCGCGTGATTTTAGGTCTTTTAAAAATCCTGCGATAGGCCGGTCGATTGCGGCTGCGTTTTCGAAATGCAGCCTCTCCAACTCGGAGTGCTGGTCCCAGCCGCCCTTCACAATTTCAATGAAACGGACACCCCGCTCCAGTAGACGGCGGGCAGCAAGGCATTGGCGGCCGAACCCAGACGTCGCCTTGTGTTCGGCGCCGATGCCGTAAAGCTCCATCGTGGCCGCTGATTCCTTGCTGATATCCGTTGCCTCTGGCACTGCGTCCTGCATCACAAACGCCTTCTCGTGATTTGCAATTGCTGCCTCGATGATTTGGTTCTGTTGGACCGAGTCCAAGAAGCTTTTGTCGAGCTGTCGCACCGCCGTCATTTTGTTGGACTGCAGTATTTTTGATTTTTCCAAAAGCGCCAGGTCGTCCAGAGCTGCGGCGCCGCTTTGAAAAAATGGTGATGCTTGGAGCGACGGCGGCAGAAAACCGTTGGTCCTGCACTGGCGTTTCCGGGATCCCATCACCACAAACCCCGGAAGATTCTGGCTCTCGGCTCCCAGTCCGTACTGCGTCCATGCGCCCATGCTGGGGAATCCTTGCAGCAACGATCCGCTGTGCAAAAAACCGATTGCGCTTTCATGGTCGGGCGAAGGGCCGGTGACGGCGTGCAGGAATGTGAGGTCATCCGCGCAGGAGCCGATGTGAGGGAACAGGTCGCTGACCATTTTCCCGCTCCCGCCGTAAGGACGAAACTCCCATGGGCTCTTCAAAATCGCTGCACTGGTTCGACCGGTAATGTCCTCTTTTCTTCCGGGAACATTCAACGGCTGCCCGTTTTCACTCACCAACCGCGGCTTGTAGTCGAAGCTATCGAGGTGAGAAAGGCCGCCATCCATAAAAAACCAGACCACTCTCTTTGCCTTACCCGGATGATGAGGCGGCGCAACTTGGACCGGTGAACTAAAGCTTTTCTCCGCCAAAAGGCCGTTGAATGCCAGCCATCCAAAACCGGAGGACATCGTTTGCAGAAATGCACGGCGCGATGGTCTCAATGCGCCCGAAACAGGATTGCGAGAGGGAAGTTTCATGATGAGCAGCGGGAAAATTTTATGGGAGGTAGAGAAACTCTTTTGCATTGAACAGCACGTGGCAAACATCGGTCCACAGGCGCTGATCTTGGTTTTGCGAGGCGTAGGGCAGGGCATACGCGGCGGCCTGATCCTGAACGAATGCCAAGAGCGCTTGAGTTTCCGCATGTGATGGCTTACGGCCGAGCGCCTCGAGAAACAGCCGCTCCAAGCGCAGATCAAGCGAGATGTTTCTAGAGGCCTGCAAACTCCTCGCAGCCCAGACGCTCGCCTGCTCGTGCACAAACGAGTTGTTGAGCAGCAGCAAGGATTGTCCGGGAACATTACTTGAATCACGCGATCCCTGAGTGCGCGACGGCTCCGGCGCATCGAACATCACCATTAAATGATTCTGCGCCTCGCGCTTGATGTATTGGTAAATGCCACGCCTCTGGTTGGCTGGAGCGGAGCCGTTGCCAAGGTCGCCGGGACCGGTGTAGCCGTACATCTGCGGGTTAAGCTGCCCTGAAACCGCAAGCAAACTGTCACGCACAGCTTCAGCTCGCAGCCGCTGCAGTGGCATGTGTGAAAGGAGTCGGTTTGCAGGATCTTTTTTCTGCGCCTCCTCGGAAGCTGCGCTCGCCGTCCTGTACGCCTGCGTAGTCACCAGGTAGCGCACGAGCTCTTTCATCGACCAACCCTGCTCCACGAAGTACGTCGCGAGATGATCCAGCAATTCGGGATGCGTTGGCTTTTCTCCCATCACTCCAAAGTTATCTACGGTCCCGACGATCCCTTGTCCGAAAATCCAGCGCCACATTCGGTTCACCATCACACGGGCAGTGAGGGGATTCTCCGGCGATGTAAGATCCCTCGCGAGTGAAAGCCGCGGACTCACCCCCACGGCGTAAGCGTCCGTGCCACGCACCACTTCCAGGTAACGCCGCGCCGCGGGCTCCCCGGGCGACTCCGGCGCGCCCCGCCGCTGCACGGGCGCGTCGAATCCAGGCCCCTGGTCAACCAGCGCCGCCGCCCTCTGAAAGCTCGGCAGCGACTCTTCCAGTCTGCGATAGTCAGCGGCAAGCCCCTTGAGCGGCTCGGGAAGGGATTCTAGGCGGTTTCTTATGAGTCCTTGGGCTAGGAGCCAGTTCAGCAGCGTCACCTCCTCAGGGAGCGCCTTGTCCTGCATCCAATGGTCCAGCGCTTTCTCGCAAACGCTTCTCCAGAAACCCGCCCAGTCTTCAGCAGCCGCGCCTTCCCCAGCCGCCGGGATAAAGAGCAGCGCCGTCTTCAACTCGTCCTGCGGTGGATTCGGACTTTCATGCTGGACGACCTGT
Organism: Chthoniobacteraceae bacterium; assembly: GCA_044370935.1. Lineage (GTDB taxonomy): Bacteria > Verrucomicrobiota > Verrucomicrobiia > Chthoniobacterales > Chthoniobacteraceae > Chth-196. Next base: position 3,199 of record JBILUQ010000177.1, on the reverse strand, counting down.
TCCACCTCAAACCAGGAGCGCCCCGTGTGATCCTTCGCGGTCATCTTAAAAAACCTCCCGCCCGCCTCGGATCGCCGGAAGTGAGCAACATCATCCTTGGTCAGAATTTCGAGGTATGAACGGCGGCCCTGCCAGCTCGGTTGGTGCCCCACTTTTACGGTCACCCAATTCGAGAACCGCGACTCGAAGTGCGCCACCTTGTATCCTTGGGCGATGTTTTCCATCTGCTGAAAATTGTGCTGAATGAGCCGCACATGCCCCGCATCGCCGCCGGCGACTTTCAGGCTCACGAATTGAGTCCCGAGTGCGAAGTCCGGCGATCGAGCAATCGCTCCGTGTTTGCGTGAAAGCCTGTCTGATCCGAGGCCCGGCGCCATGATGCGCTCCACCAGATCCTCACCGGAGGGAGCGAGCGCGAAATCGCTGGCCTCTTTCCGCACCGTTTCTGGAAGCACTCCCGAAATATGCCAGCCTGCGTCACTGCTGGAAAAGTCCGCAATCACCTTGAACCCAGTCCGGTTTGCTGCCGCGCGCATCTTTGAATTCTCGAGCAGATGCGACTGAACCTCCGCGAGCGCCGCGCTCCATCCTTTTTGCCCGGAATTCCGGCGCAACATCCACGGCAAATAGACGGGATCGCTCATATCAACCTTCTCCGCCTTGAACAGTTTGGCCCACGTGGAATCTGGCACGGTGCCACCTTTACCTTCGCCTGCGAGAATGCTTTTTAAAGAGGCGCTCTGCCGCTGCAAGTCTTCTTTCCACACCTTTTCGAGCGCAACCTTGATCTGTCCTTTGAGCAGTTGAAGCTCAGAGACACCGGTCTGCCGCACCTCCCTCGTGTCGATCACGGTTTGGGTTTGCCGCGAACTAGCCAGCACCCCGAAGATTCCATAGTAGTCACGGGTTGAGATCGCATCGAACTTGTGGTCGTGGCAGCGTGCGCACGCAATGGTGACTCCTTGGAGCGCCTTGCCGAGCGTGTCGATCTGGTTTTCGAGCATCTGCGCCTCCTCGAGCGCGACGTCCGTGGCGGTTGAGGATATTTCCATGAGCCGCATGCACCCGGTTCCAATCGGCGACTCGTTGATCCTCAGTTCGTGGTTGATTCGCGGCGGAAGCAAATCACCCGCGATGTGTTCCTGCACGAAGCGGTCATAGGGGACGTCATGATTGAAAGCGCGAATCACATAATCGCGGTACCGCCACGCCTCGGGAATCGGGTAATCACGCACATACCCGCCCGTCTCACCAAAGCGCATCAAGTCGAGCCAGTGGGCCGCCCAGTTCTCCCCAAACGCGGGGTCCTTCAAAAAGCGGTCCACCAGACGCTCGAACGCGCGTGGCCTCGCGTCATTGACAAAGGCATCCACTTCATCGGGCGTTGGAGGCAGGCCGAGGAGCGCAATCTTCAAACGTCGCAACAGCACCTCCTTCTGAGCAGTTGTAGCCGGACTCAACCCAGCCTCCTGCATTTTCGCAAAAAGGAACCGGTCCACAGGGTGCTCCCCCCAAGTGGGATGCTGCACCTGCGGCGGAATCGCCGATTGGACCGGCTGCCAGGCCCAGTGCGTGCGTCGCTCCTCCAATTTTTGGCTCCATTCCTGACGCGAAGCCTCCTCCACAGTCAAAGGTTTGTCCGGGACACCAGGCAGCCCCATTCGAACCCATCGCGTCAGATCGGCAATCACCCCGTCGGAAAGCCGCGATTCGCCCTTCGGCATTTTTAGGTCGCTCACTTCGTGACGAATTGTCCGAAGCAAAAGGCTGTTCTCCGGGCGCTCACTATCGAGCAACTCGCCGCTGTCGCCTCCCTGTTCAAAGCCCCCGCGGTAGTCCAACCGCAACCCGCCTTTCATTTTTTGAGCACTATGACATTCAAAACAGTGATTCAAAAGCACTGGACGAATCCGTGATTCAAAAAAATCGACACCCTCCGGCTCGACCGCCGCAGCCGACACGTTCCACGTATTTGACAAAAGCACACCCGCAATCGAGATGGCCAATACTATCGCAGATGAGAACGCTTCTGAGGATGCGTGTAAGCGAAAAAACAGATGCCGAAATCCGCCGAACCAAGCCCATAGCAGACTGCGCGGTTCTCGAAATGTCTGAAGCAGCGTAAAAGGGGACATGGCATCCGGGGGGTTCTTCGAATCAGCGCCGCACTTTCAAAGAGTCGCTCAGATGTTCGCTGTCGTAGGCGTGGACATTGGTGATCCGCATTTCTTCGATGCCCGTCGTTTTATCCACGATGCCTTCGACCTGATCCACCAGTTGCGCCCGTTGGAGTCGCCAGATAATTTTGCCGTCCGAACCCATCTCCACCAAAAGGTCGCTGCTTTCTTCCGGTGTCTTGAGGTGGTAATCGCCGCAGGCAACAAGCACGTTGCCGTTTTCAAGACATTGCATGCCAAGCAGGTATCGGCATGAAACTCCGAGCTCCTGCGAGGTCCAGCACGCAAGCTTGTCTCCATGCTGGTTGATGCGCAGCAGTTGGCAGCCCGTAGAAGTGGCGACCAAAAGAGTACCGTCGCTGCACTGCGTGATCGCGAATGCCTTCTTGGTGGCTGCCGTCGGCGTCAGCAGTGGTTCGATCGGAATCGACTGCAACACCTTGCCTGTCCCGGACTCAATCTTAAGGATGGTCTTCCGACCGTATTGGCACACCCAGAACGCGTTTGCTCCCGGAAGTTCGCGCACCGTCCTATATCGAAAGTGCAGAGGATCACTGGAAAGATCCGGCACATGCGTCTCGCCCACCACCGCGCCGCTGCGGTCGACCATGCGAATGCTGTTTGCGCCGCTATCCATGAATGCGATCCGCGCGCCTCCATCGAGCACTGCGCAGCTGTTCGCTTCGAACCCTTTCTCGCCCCGGGTCGCCGCACTCTCCATGGCGAGTTTCTTTGCAGCGTCAAAAACCGCCAGCCCGCCGCGATGAACATAGGCGACGCCTCCGTCCGGCAGCCGCCATGCGTCGTAAATTCCAGAGTGCCCGGGATGCCGTAGAAGATCGGTGACCCTGCCTTCGCGATTCACTTCGATCACCTGGGTGTCGGCGGCAAGCAGGAAACGCTCTTCGGCGCGAAGCGTCACTGCAACAACGAAGGTGATCAGCAGAAATACGGTTTTCATCCGATGTGTGCCTGCGGATTAAGCGAACGGGTGACCATGTCCCCGGCTCTCTTGACAATGG
>JBILUQ010000176.1:0-8149 GCA_044370935.1 Chthoniobacteraceae bacterium | reverse complement strand
TGTGCCATTGGGCCAGTTGGCTGCGCAAAGAAGTCTGCGCTGTGGCTCGTGGTGAAGGGTTTCCCGTCAATCGTGAGCGCGCACGGCACTATCACAACATTAGGAAAGCGGGAGGTTCTGTGTCCCAAATAGTAAAGCGAATTGAGGTTAGGCTCAAAAGCATAGACGGTCCTATCCGGATTCGCCTCTGCCAGCATGGCAGTGAACTTTCCGACAGACGCACCAACATCCCAGATTGGGCCCTGCCATCTTTGTTTGAAGAAAACTAATTCTTCTGAGTTTTGCTTCGAACCAAGGAATCGGAGGACAGAGTCTGAGTAGAGAAACCGGATTGGGTGCTCTCGAAGCAAAAATGAAAGCTTCATCAATGCTAGCACGAGATTTTCTTTAAACCCAGTGGCTGGGGGAGCAGTTGGGCTGGGGTGAATAGTCATGACTCGATACGTTTGAATGAAACGTATTCAAACTCGAAGGCTTTTATAAACAAATTGCAATTAGGGCTGTTTTTTAGTTGAGGAATCTGTGTTTCCTTTCAATTGCTCAAGCAGGCGGGGACTGGAAAGGGTGGCCGAGAAGCTCGGGCGGTTCAGCACGCTCTTGATTGAAACGCACCGATGCATGATGAGTTTAGCTAGAGGGAGGCGCTGCCAAGGACGACCTAAACTCGGTCTCCGTGCAGTCAAAAATTGTTTAAATCCGCACCCTAAGTCCGAGCTCCACTACGCGGTTCTCGGGAAGCCTGAAGTAATTGGCAGGAGGCTGCGCATTCTGTGCAAGCCACTTGAAAAGGTGTTCACGCCACAGAGCCATGCCGAACTTCTGGCTTGGAACAATCGTTTCACGGCCGAGGAAGAACGTGACGTGGTCTGCGTTTTCGCAATCAAAATGGTTGTGGTTGCGCGCGCGCCTCAGGAGCTGGGGCACATCCGGCTCCTGCATGAACCCATAATGCCCAGTCAACCTGTGCACGTTCTCGCAGACCTCCTCGATCTCCACCTGGTTCTCGCGCCGCACGAATGGCTGATTATCTACCGTGATTGTGACAAAGATGACCCGTTGGTGAACGACCTTGTTGTGTTTGATGTTGTGCAGCATCGCAACAGGAGTGAGTCCCTTGGTGCCGCTTAAGAAGACGGCGGTTCCCGGAACACGAAGAAGACTCTTACTCAGTTTGATGCTTTCAAAGAAGTCCTCCTGGGTCAGGGCTCCAGTGTTGAGTTCGCGGGCGATCAGCTGCCGGCCCGTGTTCCACGTTGTCATAATCGTGAAGAGAAAGACCCCAACGACAAGGGGAAACCAGCCGCCCTCAAGGATCTTCGCGGCGTTTGCGGAGAAGAAACAGATTTCTGATCCAAAAAAACCAACAACGATGGGAACCGTCACTGGCAGGCTCCATCCCCAGTTTTTTGTAGCTACAAAGAAAAATTGGATCGTTGTGATGATCATCGTTAGGGTGACGGCGATCCCGTAGGCAGCAGCCAGCTTCGAGGATGAACCAAAGCTGCACACCAGTGCGATACAGGCAAACATCAGGAACCAGTTCACCGTTGGGACATAAATCTGTCCCCGAGTGTGGATGGACGTGTGGCGAACCCGCACCCGTGGCAGGTAGCCGAGTTGGATTGCCTGCAGCGTGAGCGAATATACGCCCGTGATGAGGGCCTGCGAGGCGATCACGGTTGCCGCAGTTGCCAGAATTACCAGCGGCAGCATGAGCGAGTCAGGCGCCAGCATAAAGAAGGGGTGAAACTCGGGAGAACTGGCGATTTCGGGGTGTTGGAGCAGAAGAGCGCCCTGTCCAAGGTAATTCATCAACAGAGACGGGAAGACCATCGTGTACCAGCCGATCCGAATTGGACGGCTTCCAAAGTGTCCCATGTCTGCATAGAGTGATTCCGCGCCGGTCACGCAGAGAAAGACGGATCCAAGCACAAAAAAGCTGCGCCATCCCCCTTCATTAAGAAACCGGATTCCGTGGATTGGATTGAAGCTTTTGAGAATCTCGGGAGCTTTGATGACAGCGGCAGCTCCCAGTAGCGCGATCGCGATAAACCAAACCACCGTGATGGGGCCGAACACCACACCGACTTTGTGCGTCCCGAAGCGTTGGAAGGAAAATAGAATCACGATGATGGTCACCGTGATCCAAATGATTGACGAATGCGGGAGATGGATCGCGTTTTGGAGCCCCTCGACCGCGCTGAGCACCGAGATGGCGGGTGTAATCATACCGTCCCCATAGAGGAGAGCAGCACCAAAGACGGCCGCCAGCATCAGTCTCCCCCTGAGTGGCGCATCTTTCGCGATTTTCTCAATCGCCAGCGAAAGCAGCGCGAGCACTCCCCCTTCGCCGTCCCTGTTCGCGTTCAGAATGAATACAAAATATTTTAGGGTGACGATCAGGATAAGCGCCCAAACGATCAGCGAGGTGACTCCCATCACATTACCCAGCGACGGATCCACCGCGTGGTGGTTGTTTATCTTGTCGAAGCATTCCTTCAGCGCATAAAGAGGGCTCGTGCCAATATCACCGAAGACCACACCTAGGGCGCCGAGGACCAAGGCGAATTGGGAGGGCGCTTTGTCGCCGTGTGCGTGAGACATGAAATTAGGAAGTTAGATAAGGGTTAACTAGAAAAGGTTGGAGCCGATAACCGGCCGACATCAGCACAGCCAATGGTTGGCTGGATGGGAGGAGGAGGGGATATGGTGCGAGCGTTGTTCAGCTGTTAGGCTGTTCGAAGTCGGAGGGGCGACTCGGTGCGTGACTGATGTTGTGCCGCCGTGGGGAGATCTACGCTCGGGTTTTGAAGGGTGGTTCGGTAGGTTCTGGTTTTGGCTCGCAGGGAAGTGATAACTGAGCCTTCCGAGCGTTCGTACTAATATTAAGGGTAGCGTGCGTCAATGTTAAGAAATCATTAGGATTTCCATCTGTTTAATCTTAACACTTTTTTAACGGCCAACCCGCTTAAGAGGGGAAGTTGGAACATTTGTGATCAGCGGGCAGTGCTGGCTAACTTAGTGATAACCTAAAACCTAAATACCTGCTTTTCTCTCACTCATGTTCGGAGCGGCCCAACGTTTTTTGACGCCCAAGGACGGGGCTCCTCGCCTAGGCGGAGAAATTGCCCACTTCCCCGGTGAGGGCGGCGAATACGTTTGGGCGGGAGGGGTGGTGGCGATTGTTGCTTCTGCGTGTTGGGTGGCGCTGCCCGTGACTGGGTACATGGTGTCGGCTCTGGTATTTCTTTTGGCGATCGTGCTGGGGGGATTGAGGTGGAGTCGTGGTGCGGTTTTGGGCATGGCAACGGCGAGTGCGCTGCTCTGGAATTTTTTGTTCATCCCGCCCCAGTTCACTCTTCACATCGCAAAGCCCGAAGATGTGATCATGTTCGGAATGTTCTTTATGGTGGCGCTGAGTATGGGACACCTGACGTCTCGCTTGCGCGCAAGAGAGGTTTCGTTAGGCAGGCGGCAGCGTGAGGCGGAGGCCCTGCTTCGTGTTATCCAAAACGCTGCGCTCTCGCCTGGATTAAATGATGGGTTTGATTCCGCGGTATCCGCAATGAAGGTAGTGATTGGCGCCGATATCGCTGTGGTTCTCAAGAATGATCAAAACGCTTTGATTCGAGACCTTCACGTCGCGAGCAAGTTTACCCCATCGGATGAAGACTGGAAGGCGGTGTGTTGGTGCCACGAAAAGGCGCGGGCGGTGGGGCGTTACATGGGGGCTTTTGGTGATTTGCAAACATCATGGCTGCCAATGATTGCGGGGGAAACGCGCATTGGGGTCGTCGGTTTTCTATGGCAGGATGAAGCGCACGTTGACTTCGCAACCAAACAGATGATGGAGGCGTTGAGTCTGCATCTCGCCCTCGTTTTTGAGAAAGAGCAGCTCCTTGAAGCGAAAAGACACGCTGAGGTTGTGGCTGAATCCGAGCGACTGCACCGGACACTTTTCGATAGCGTTTCACACGAGTTGAAAACCCCGATTGCGGTTATTCGTGCAGCTCTGGACGGCATCGGGACCTCGAACGCGTTTGCACGTGAAATCGCTACTGCGACCCTTCGGTTGCAGCGGATTGTGGAGAACTTTCTAGAGATGACCCGGATCGAATCCCACCATCTCGCTCCTCAAAAAGAATGGTGTGATCTGGAGGACGTTTTCGCATCGGCATGCTGTTCAATCATGGATGATTTGTCCGGACACACTTTGGAAATTAGAATGGCGGAGGACCTCCCATTGTTACAAATGGACGCGCGAATGTTTGCTCAGGCGCTCTGCAACATCCTGCACAATGCGTGCACATATTCTCCAGAGGGATCGGCTGTTGAGTTGTCTGCAAAGGTGGTTGATGAAGTTCTGGAAGTGCGCGTGCGTGATCACGGCTCGGGCATTCCTGAAGGGGCCGGACTATGTATATTCGACAAGTTTTACCGCGCGCCGGGTTCTCCTGCGGGAGGCACCGGCCTCGGATTAACCATCACTCAAGGCTTCGTCCGGGCTCAGGGGGGCACGGTCACCGCTCGGACCCATCCAGAGGGAGGAGCGGAGTTTGAGGTGCGGATTCCGGTGGCGATTCACCCAATTTGAGCATGAGCAAAGCGTTAATCATCGATGATGAAGTTCAATTGCGCAGGCTTCTGCGAATGCTTCTAGAGGCGCGGGGGTACGAAACAGTGGAAGCTGCCACCGCGCAGGCGGGAATTGAGCAGGCGGGCATTTCCTCTCCGGATGTGGTGCTTCTTGATTTGGGGCTTCCAGATTCAGACGGTGTAACGGTGCTGAAGCGGCTTCGGGAATGGACGGATGTTCCGGTCCTCGTCCTTTCCGTGCGTAATCAGGAAAGTGTGAAGGTGGCGGCGCTTGAGGCTGGGGCAGATGATTATGTCACAAAACCATTCGGCGCGGCAGAATTACTCGCGAGGTTGCAGGCGATTCAGCGCAGGGGAGTGGCAAGGAGGACCCCCGATTTGGAGGTTGGGGAACTGAAAGTTAACCTTCAACACCATGAGGTCAGGCTTTCCGGGCAAATCGTGAAACTTACGCCCACCGAGTTTGGCGTGATGAGTGTTCTCGCAGAATATGCTGGTCGTGTTGTTACTCAAAACCAACTGGTCCAGAGGGTTTGGGGCAATTTACAGGCGAATCAAGCCGAGGGCCTACGTGTTCACATTAACCACATTCGTAAGAAACTCGATTCAACCAAGGTCAAGATCATGAATGAGCCTGGCATCGGATACCGACTACTGGCATCGAGTGCGGCAAACAAAGATAGATAACCCGTCCAAGAGTAAGATTAATATCGCTGCTGGGATTTACGCATTCTTAACAAATAGTCAGCCAAGGTTAACTGGTGGCCTGTCGGGGGCTCGGTGCACGATTCAATTTTAAATGAACGCATCGCACTCTTCGGCTGACCAGCACAACCATCACCATCACGGAAGTTCCCTTTCCCTGATCGTAGGGGCGCTGGGGGTCGTATTCGGTGACATCGGAACCAGTCCGATTTACACCTTGAAGGAGTGTTTTAGCCCCGAAAGTCCGCATCATCTTGATGCATTGCCAATCAATGTTGTCGGCGTCGTATCTCTGATCATCTGGTCAATTGTTGCCTTGATTTGCGTGAAGTATCTGGTGTTCGTGCTCCGCGCTGACAACAAAGGCGAGGGTGGGGTGCTCTCTTTGATGGCGCTCGCCTCACAGGGGCTTTCGCAGAAGCACCGACAACGTGGCATGGTGATGTGTATGGGTTTGGTTGGCGCCGCTCTGTTGTTCGGGGATGGCATGATCACTCCGGCGATTTCGGTTCTGAGCGCTGTTGAAGGCCTTCGAGATGGTGGAGTGTTTGGAAGCCCTCCAACTGATGCTACAGAACTCCTCGCGTGGAGTAGTTCGGTCGACGCATTGATCATGGGAATCACAGTGGTGATTCTGATTTTGTTGTTTTCTTTCCAGTTTTTCGGCACTGCGCGTGTAGGCAAGTTCTTTGGGCCCATCACTCTTTTGTGGTTCATCTCGCTTGGGCTCATGGGTTTGGTCCATGTGGTGGCGGAACCAGGGGTTCTGATGGCATTCAATCCGATGCACGGCTTCAGGTTTCTTATTGCCGGAGGGGGGAAGAGCTTCGTATTGCTTGGGTCAGTTTTTCTGGCGGTCACAGGTGGGGAAGCGTTGTACGCGGACATGGGGCATTTCGGGGCCGGCCCAATCCGCAGGGGCTGGTTCACCGTAGTTTTCCCATCCCTGCTTTTGAATTATCTGGGGCAGGGAGCGTTGCTTATTAAAGACCCGGCTGCTGCGGCCTCGCCGTTTTTTCACATGGTGACTGGGTGGTGCGTTTTGCCTTTGGTACTTCTAGCTACGGCGGCAACCGTCATCGCTTCGCAGGCGTTGATTACAGGTACTTATTCGCTGACGCTCAGCGCCGTGCAACTTGGTTACCTGCCTCGCGTCTCAATTCTACACACAAGTGCACATTCGAGGGGGCAAATCTACGTGCCGCTCATCAATTGGGGCCTGATGCTCGCGTGCATCGCACTTGTTTGCCTCTTCAAAAGCTCCACGAATCTTGCTGCGGCATATGGGGTGGCAGTGACCATGACGATGCTCATTACCACGATCCTATTCTATTTTGTGGCACGCGATTTGTGGTCTTGGCCGCTTTGGAAAACAATTCCGGTATGCATCGTCGCCGGTATTGTGGAGATCTGCTTTTTAGGTGCAAATCTTGCAAAGTTTTTTGACGGTGGTTGGTTGCCGCTAGCTGTGGGTGTTGTTGTGTTTTTGCTGATGACGACGTGGGAAGGTGGCCGGCGCTTAGTACGGCGGAGGCTTGAAGAATCGGGTCTATCTCAGGAGCTATTAATTGAGAGCTTGCAGCGGCGTCCGCCAGTTGTTGTACCGGGAACCGCAGTTTTCATGTCGAGTAGTCGGGGCCGCGCCCCCATCGCATTGCTCCACAATCTCAAGCACAATCGGATAATTCATGAGAGGGTAGTTTTTCTAACAATCGTGGTTGAGGATGATCCCTGGGTTCGGCCGGGTCGCCAGGTTGATGTTGAGGATCTTGGACACGGTTTTTGGAGGGTCACTGGCCACTATGGATTCATGCAGAGGCCGAATGTGCCTAGACTGTTGAGGCTTTGCGGGACGTTCGGATTGGAGTTGGTCCCTGAAGAGTGCACATTTTTCATGGGGCGAGAGGTGATTGTTCCTAGTGGACGCCTTGGAATGGCCAAGTGGAGGGAGCATTTGTTCGCTGTTGCAAGCAAACTTGCAGAGCAGCCTGCATCGTATTTTCAAATTCCGATTGGTCGGGTCATTGAACTTGGGCAGCAGGTTGAAATTTGAGTTCAGTTTGCAATGGGCAAGATTCTCATCATCGACGATGAAGTTCAGATTCGGCGTTTGCTGAGAATGGTGCTAAAATCACGGGATTTTGAAGTATGCGAGGCCGAAACGGGAATGCTGGGATTGCAGGAGACTGCGTTTCAGCAACCGGACGCTGTCATTCTGGACATGATGCTGCCTGATATGGACGGGCTTGCCGTGTTGAGACGCATGCGCGAGTGGACGGATGTGCCCGTGCTCTTCCTTTCGGTTCGCGATACCGAGTCGCTTAAAGTATCCGCCCTGGAATCGGGCGCCGATGATTACGTCACAAAGCCTTTCTCAACCGGAGAATTGCTGGCGCGTATTGATGCCATTCTGCGAAGACGGTTCACACGTCAAAGCTCGACGATCGAAGTGGGATCGTTGTTTATCGACATGCTTCATCATGAGGTGAAGGTGAAGGGCGAGACCCTGAAGCTCACCCCCACAGAGTTCGATTTGTTGAAGACTCTCGCCGAATATAGCGGGCGGGTGGCAACGTTGAATCAGATCATCGCTAAAGTGTGGCCTGGACAGCATTTTGACGCCTCACCCAGTGTGCGGGTGCATATAACGCACCTCAGAAAAAAGCTTGGTCCGCTTGCTCCAAAAATTGTTAGTGAAGCGGGAATCGGTTACCGTTTGGTTGCACGCTGAAAGACGGAGTTCTTTGAAGGTGTGGAGCCGCGCCAGATCGCCTCTGCGGCTGGAAATTTGCGGCTGACACAGCAGGCCTGCCGCAGTACAGGATGCCCCATGTCATTTCCATTCCGT
>JBILUQ010000210.1:0-6996 GCA_044370935.1 Chthoniobacteraceae bacterium | reverse complement strand
CTTTGACGGAGAAGGTCACAAGCGTCGAGCTTTCAATTAGCGACGCGGACTGGCTCCAGTCCAAGGGTTCGCTCATTTTTCATGATGCATTCGAGCGCGAGGAGGACGGAAACGGGATGCATGGGATAGGTAATGGTTGGGAGAGCGCAACCGCTGACAGGGTGCCGCATATCAATCAGGCTGATCTGGATGGCGGAGTTCTAAAGGTCGCGAGTGCATCGAAGGAGGCCGGTCATCAGGCTCACATTCACCATGACGCGGGATTTGCAGACGGTGGTGTAATCGTTCGTTTCAAGTTTCCGGGGATCAATAAAGACGAGACGCTACAGCTGGGTTTTGTGGACCGTGAGGAAAAGGGGTTGCACGCGGGGCATCTGTGTTACGGCAGTCTAAATGGGAGCGGCATCACCCTCGTTGACCACAAAACGGGGGTCATGAATTTGGCAATACGCAGCCGACGCCAGGCGTATTTAGATCGTAAAGAGCCGCTGCCCGCTGAATTGGATGCACTCTTGAGGAGCAAGCAGATCGTGGTGCCATGGACTCTTGATCATGAGTGGCATGAACTGGTTTTGGTGACCGAATCAGACGAAATGCGTCTCAGTCTGGATGGGAAAGAACTGGCGCGTCATCGCTCTGATGGATTCGCGCATCCGATGAAGAGATGGTTTAGTTTTTTGGCAAACAACACGGTTTGGATAGATGACGTGAAAATATGGAAAGTGCGCTAAATTGAACACAGAGATTCATCTGGCCACGGCGCCACTAAATCCGCGAAAAACCGCAAAAAGGCTTCCGAGAGCGCTCGACTTGCCTTTTCTCAGCCAATCAGCGGTCTTTGATTGGTCAATGAACGCTTCTATTATTAGAACGATCGCGAGGGTTGTTTTTTCGGTCTACTGCGCTCCGATTGTCAGTCAGGCGGAACAGGTGGGGCCGTGGGATCTGGATGCTCTTAAAACACAGGTTCCTGCTATGCACTGGGAGCGTCGGGATCAACCGGTTCATTCGCTTCTGTACGCCGGAGAGAAGTTCAAAGGGAAGCCCACTGAAGTTTTTGCGTTTTACGCGTCTCCCGCGACTCTTGGTGAGGCGTCCTCGGGCGACAAATTTCCCGGGGTGGTATTGATCCACGGGGGAGGGGGTACGGCGTTTGCGGAATGGGTTTACCTTTGGGCAAAGCGCGGGTACGCAGCGATCGCGATGGATTTGAGTGGGTCGCGTCCACCAGATCCTGCGGTGGATGTGAATGGCGCAGTCACGGGAAATGCTCAGAAGCCCGACACGCGTACGCGCCTTGCGAACGGCGGCCCAGACCACGGGCATCTGGAGAAGTTTGATTCCATTGGAGGAGATGCCAGTGATGACTGGCCGTTTCATGCGGTGGCCTCGGTCATGCGTGCGCATACGCTGCTGCGGAGTTTACCTGAAGTGGACGCGGAGCACACCGCCGTGACGGGCATTAGCTGGGGCGGTTATACGACGTGTTTGGTGGCGTCACTCGACAACCGATTCAAGGCGGCGGTGCCCGTTTACGGGTGTGGGTTTCTGCACGAGGGCGAGTCCGTGCAGAAGCCGAGCATCGACAAATTGGGCGAGCGGCGCGAGCTGTGGGTGAGAGAGTACGATCCGAGCAGTCACCTTGGCCGGTGCAGGGTGCCAATCTTTTTTGTCAACGGCACCAACGACGTCCATTATGTGATGGACAGTTATCAGAAAAGTTATGCGGTCGTGACTGGTGAAAAACAGATTCGCGTACAGGTTAAAATGCCGCACGGCCATCAATCGGGCTGGGCGCCGAATGAAATTGGATGGTTTATCGATTCCATGTGTCGTTCGGGAGAGCCGCTGCCGATCCCTGGGAAGCCGATGATTCTCGCAGATCAGGTTGAAGTTGACTGCGTCACTTCAAAAATGCTTGTGGCGGCGCAGCTTCATTACACAGTGGATAAAGGGGTCCGCTCAAAGCGGGAATGGGTTTCGCTGCCGGCGAAAATTGAGGGACGGCGGATTATTGCCCCCCGTCCGCCAGAGGCTGCAAACACTTGGTTTGTGAGTGTCACAGACGAACGGGGCGCCATGGTAACGACGGCACCTGAGTTGATACCGTGAGGCTTTTCCAATGGTTGCGCTGCAGGGCATGAATGAGCGAATGAGAAAACTTCGTATCAGAGGGGAGTTCGCCCGGCGGCTTAAAAGGCTTCAAACAACACTTTTCGTATTCCGCGTGGCTCACCTCTTTACAATCTTATGAATCAAAAAATTTGCCAGCGCTTCCAGTGGGTCATCATCGCGGCTCTTCTATCCGGTTACTCCGGTGTCGCACAGGGTGCGGCCCCCGCGTTTGATCGGCGCCAGTGGGAGGATGATTTTTCTGATCCAGCACGTTTCTCACGGGATTGGACGCCCTACGGATTTTTAGCACAGGGCGTGGATGCACTTCATCCCTTGGGGAAGACAGTGTCAGGGGCGCAAAGCAGGCCGGAATGGTGGTGTTTGATGGAAGGCGCGCTTTGTGCACGGAACTTCAAGGAAGAAAAGCATCCTGCGGGCATCACTCATCTCGTCGCCGGCCGTGACATCCGCCTGAGTTGCCGTGTCCGGTTGCCTGCAGGAGGCATGGCGCAGTTTACCATTCGCGGGGACAATCCAATTGTAGAGCGAAACTTTCACCTCGCCGTTTGTCGCGTTATGACGCACGGAGTCGCTGCCGCGGACAACGATGTGATTCATCCAAAGGATTCTGCGGAGGGGCAGGCCATGAGGGCGAGGGGGGAGTGGAATCGAAAGTTTTTTATCGCCAAGACGGAGAGCATGGAGATTGCACCTGATGTTTGGCATGAAGTGGCGATTGAATTGCGCGGGCTCGAAATGACGGCTTATGTGGGGGGGAAAAGGGTATTGAACTACATAACGCGTTGCGGAGACTTGGAAAAAACGAGCATCGGGCTCGCGGGGGGTAGCAGCAGGTTGGAGGACCAGCAGACGTGGTTTGACGATATCCGGTTTGAGCCTTTGGAATAGGAAAACGCTCATCTGCGCGCGAATGGCAACAGAGCGACTTTCATCGTGGTCGCTCGAAAGCACAGCGGGGGTGGGCAGGGAAGTCATCAGTGGGATGGATCGGAGAGACGCCAGACTGATCCGTCCTTTTTAGCTTCCGTGTAGGCTCCGGCAGGGGTTGGATGGGGCGAGCGCGGAGTGCCCAGCACCGCCCGCTTTGCGAAATATGCTTTTTCTTTGCTAAGTGCGGCAGGTTCCCTCGCGTCTTTGTGGATTACAAATTGGAGCGCTACGAGTTGCTTAAACGCTATGTGAACGCGGCGCCGAATTCCGAGCGGTGGAACCTCGTCTATTCACGCGGACCACTGAAGCTGAACGAGGGTGATTGCAATAGTGCGGGTCCCGTGTCCTTAGATTTCGTCGGCGGCAGCATCGGATGGACCGAGGCTAGCTACGAGGAGCGCGAGCGGATTTTCCAAAATCATGTGAGCTGCCAGAAGGGCTACCTCTACTTTCTCGCGAACGATTCCAGCATCCCTGCGGAGCTTCGCAGTCGCGTGAGCCAATTTGGGCTGCCGACGACAGAATTCCCAGAAACCGACGGTTGGCCGCACGAGCTCTATGTGCGCGAAGGACGCCAGCTTCGCAGTGACCATGTGCTGACCGAACACGATTGCCTGGACAAGGTCCTCATCGAGGATTCCGTCGGGCTTGGAAGCTTCATAATGGACTCGCATGCCGTGCGCCGCATCATCTACAAAACAGCTAAGGATTCGCGCATCACTCACCTTCGCACCTCGGCGCCCGAGGGAACCACCGAGGCACAACGCAACTGGAACGGTGACATGGTTGGTGTGGAAGGACAGTTTGACTACGCCGTCCCGAAACCTTACTAGATCAGTTACCGTTGTATCCGTCCAAAGAAGAGTGATTGTGTCAATCTGCTGGTGCCCACCGTCATCTCGTCGACGCATCCCGCCTTTGGTTCATCCCGGATGGAGCCCGTATTTATGATTCTTGGGCAAAGCGCCGGGGCCGCCGCTTCGCTCGCGATCGACGCCTCCATTGCGGTTCAGGCTGTGGATTACCCAAAACTGCGCGCGGTGCTGCTGCAGGAAGGCCAGTTGCTGGACTGATGCGGCTTTGATGAGACCCGTGAGTCTGACACTTGTATGTGCGTCAGCACGCCCGCTCACTCCGCGACTGAGGCGAACAGCTTTTTAAAATCACTTTCACTGTAGGACCCTGCAACAATCTGGGTTCCTTGATAAATTTCGATCGCCTGTCCGAAGACCTTCATTCCAAAATTTTTTCCGGACTGCAGGTAGAGCACAGCAGCAATTTCTTTGGACGAAATCTCCTTTCGTTCGCGCGGATTTAAAGTCACTGACGCCTCGCCTCTCTCAAGCACGGTCGCCTTGCTGGGTTTGATGTCGCGTCAAACGATGAGGAAGCCAGCAATGAACGTTTCGGCTGTTTTGGTTGCAGAATTTTGAATGTTAAACTTCAGGGTTTTATTCTCCACTATCTTGAATGCTCCGCCCCCGTTGAAACTTTTCTGCTGGGGAACCGCCTTGCGGGGAAACAGCCTGGCGGTGTCGTCCATAGTCAGGGGAACCTTCGTGTTACCTCCGATGAGGCTGATGTCTTTGATCGTCACCAGATCGGCGCCGTACAGAACTCCACTCGAAAGGATTCCCTAGACCATGAAAGCGCTGGCTAAACATGCGAAGCGAACCCTATTTTTCATACTTTTTATAAACATTGTCCGGAGCACCCGATTAGACGCAAGGCCGTAAACAATACGAAAGCCGCGAGGCTCTAACTCATAGATGCAGTTTTCTTGATGAGATATTAAAGCGTGAAATCACTATCGCAAGCGGCACGGTTGCGTGCGCGTAGCGTAGGATTTGAATGTTGAGAGGGGGGTATCAGAGAGATGAGGCAAGGAGAAATTTCGCCGCGCGATTGCGTCTTTCTTTACGGGAGCATGGGCTCCGTGCCTAATGTGATGGGTGGTTTCTTGTCGCCGCTTGCACGCCAAAAGCTGCGCCCGCGGTAGTTTACGCCACCATGAATTTACCATCAATAACCTCGTATGAATTCAATCCTGTTTCGCTCACCTGTGAGCCGCCGTCATTTCCTCGCAACGCTAGCTACCGCCTCCGTGAGAACTGGAATGAGCGCCCAGGATGCCGCGAAATTCCCTCCGGTGCGTCAAATCACGCAAGGCCCGGGGTTCCACTGGTTCGCCTATTACGACAAGCTGCAGTTCTCGCCGGACAACCGTTTTGTTCTCAGCCACAAGGTCCACTTTGAGCACCGTTCTCCTACGGCAGAGGACATCATTGAAGTCGGAATGGTTGATTTGCATGATCATGACAAATGGATCCCGCTGGGCACCTCCCGCGCATGGTGTTGGCAACAAGGCTGCATGCTGCAATGGGTTCCCGGAGGCACCTTCGAAGTCATTTGGAACGACCGGGAGCAGGACCGTTTTGTGAGCCATATTCTCAATGTTAAAACGGGAGAGAAACGTACCATTCCCAGCCCGGTTTACTCGCTGAGCCCCGACGGTAAGGAAGCCGTTTCTTGCGATTTCTCGCGAGTCGCCGACTGCCGCCCGGGGTACGGCTACGCTGGCATCCGTGACCGCTTCTTCGATGATATGGCGCCTGCAGGCAGCGGGATCACACATATCGATCTATCCACCGGCCGTGAGAAGCTCATCATCACTCATGAGGAGATTACCAAAATGGGCGAGATTCCCCAGAACCTTCCCGACTCCAAGCATCACGCCTATCACTTGCTCTGCGGCCCAGACGGCAAGCGCTTCATCTTTCTGCACCGCTGGACACAACCCGGTGGAGGCCAACTCTCGCGAATGTTCACCGCAGCAATGGACGGAAGCGACCTGCGCATCGTCATCCCCAACGGATTTGTGTCCCATTTCATCTGGCGGGATTCAACCCATATTCTGTCGCAGTCCAAGGGCTGGCTGGGAAATACAGGGTGGGGCGACTTTCTGTTCGAAGACAAAGATGCGGGAATCCTTGAAGAGGTGGGCAGAGGTGTCCTCGATGCCGGCGGGCATTTCACTTACCTGCGCAACAACGAGTGGATCCTCAACGACACCTATCCCAAGGGCGACCAGCGCCTCCAGACACCTCATTTATACCAGGTCAAAACAAACCGACGTATCGATCTGGGCCATTTTACGCTGCACCCCGCATACAAGGGGGAATGGCGGGTAGACACCCACCCGCGCTACAGTCGCGACGAGCGACTGGTGTGCATCGATTCGCCTCACGCAGGCCAAGGGCGGCAACTTCATCTAATCGACATTTCAAATGTCGGCTGAACAGCAGAACTTGATCTCGCGCTGCAGCCCTGAATAACCGCTGTCCAAGAGGCGAAAGAGGTCGAACAACGTGTGTGGTTTACCCGTTCTTCCTCCAGCTTGCGCGCGTCTACGAACAGTTTCGCTTGGACGCGAAGCCGAACCAGAGTTCTGTTTTGGCTCCATGCGCATTCCTGAGCATCAAGGGCGGGGCTTTGGCGTCTGGATGATGATGTTTTGAGTTAACTCGGGTATCTGAGTTTCGCTTTCCCCGCGCAATTCGGGCAGACAAGCCTCAACCATGATCGTTGCCTCGGCTCGTGCAGTGGTCTGGGTTTTGTCGACGAGCTCGAGCCGTTTTGTGAAGGTTCGAAGGCTGAAGTTCACCTTCCCAGTAATTTCCTCCGCTCTCGGGGGAGGGCCGCCGTGAAGGCTGATCCGATCTTCCTAAGTAGCTATCGAAAAGTGTCTTGAGTTTGGAGTCTTCGACCGGTGATTCGCGCGCCCACTTGTGCCATCCGGAGCCTTTCTCGGTCGCCGCAACCCGGTGTGGCTCCTATGCTGCCTACTTGGCTCGGTTTAGTTTTTGGGACACATCTCGATTCTTGTCGCGCTCCATCTCTGACGGACAAGCGGAGCGCGGAGAAGGTAGC
>JBILUQ010000009.1:0-29091 GCA_044370935.1 Chthoniobacteraceae bacterium | reverse complement strand
CCGTGAAGTTGGCGCAGGCGCTCTCAACACGTTCTACTCCGATTCAGACTTTGCTTTCGGACAGAGCGGCAATCAGCGCGGATTCAAGTTGGGAACGAAGTACAGCTTCACCAAGAACGCGACGCTTACAGCCGCGTATACCGCATCCTCAAACATCGACGCAACCCAGCAAGGAGCTACTCAGACCCTCTCTGGTCTGAACTCCTCCCATTTGGTGACGCTCGATCTCGGATTGAAGTTCTAATTCAGACGCAAGTTTGATTCTCATTTGGGCGGGGTTCTTAACGGACCCCGCCCTTCTGTTTACCAGTATCCCCTCTTGACTCTCCCTCCCGCTTCTCGCTTTCCTTTCCATCCTATGAAAACCATCCTTTCCTACTCCATCGCAGCCCTATGCTTGCCCGCCCTATGCCTCGCCGCAGACAACGCGTCGGGCGAATCCAAATCCTTCACAGGCAATCTCGGCATCAACGCCGCCACGGCCTACATCAACCGCGGCGTAGTGCAGAACCGGCACGGTCTGAATTACCAACCCTACGCCAACCTCTCCCTCAAGGCCCATGAAGGAGACGGCATTATCGACAAAGTGGCGTTCCACCTCGGCTTCTGGAGCAACGTCACCGAGGCCAACAGCCGGATGGGCAATAACAAGATCTGGTCCGAGTTCGACCTGATCCCCGGCGTTTCCCTCGGCATGGGCAAGTTCACCCTGACCGAATCGCTACAACTCTCGTACTTCCCCTCGAATCCGCTCCTGAGCGATTTCTGCGGCCTCCAGAGCCGGTTGAGCTACGATGACTCGGATATTTTAGGCGCGCTCGCCCTGCGCCCCACCCTGACGCATTTCGCGAGCCTCAGCGGCACTCCGGGCTTCGGCATGGGTGCGGGCGGGCACTACTGGCACCTAGGCGTATCTCCAAGCGTCGGAGTGGGCCCCGTGACGCTTTCACTGCCTTTGGGCTGGGCGATTACGTCAGGCAACTTTTACAACACCAACCAAAACGGGTTCGCCTACACCTCGGCCGGACTGGATGCGCGCTATAACCTGCCCATCGCGACCGAAGCGGGCCATTGGACCGCAAACGCGTCCCTGACCTACTACAACTTCAACACGCAAAAGACCGGCAACCCGACCAATGCGGACGTGGTTGGAAGCATCGGACTGGGAGTGGCGTTCTAGCCTCGGATCAAAAGCAACGTCAGAATCACATTTGACGTCGAAGGGCTCCCCTGGGACCGCGTAGCCCCAGCTGCGCAAAGCGAAGTTAGTGGATCGTCGAAGCGCAGCTGGGGCTGCGCGCTCCCAGGGGCGCTCTGTTCCCCGCTGTACTAACCCGCGCCCCCCGCGGGTCAAAGCATCAAGCCGTCCCAAAAACTAAAGGGCGCGTCCGGCAGGACTCGAACCTGCGACCATCGGATTAGAAATCTGATGCTCTATCCAGCTGAGCTACGGACGCGTGCGAGTACCTTCCCTTAAAGTGAGAGCAGTCCGCAAGCACGCATTGATTGGTTTGCAGGGAATTCACCGCAGGGGAAGCGGAGCTGGGGCTCTGCGCCCCCGGGTGAGTGTTTTTGGGAAGGTTTTCTTGAGCCACCATTGCCCCCCTGGGAGCGCGGAGCCCGAGCTCCGCTCCGCCGAAACTCACATCCCCTATCCCACGCCATCCCACTTATTACCAGAGTTTTCCAACTCATATTTACACCCCAGCAACAGCGCAAACCGTCCCAAATCCGCCCCACTCCGACTCCTTGGCTAGGTTACAAGCCTGCAGAAACCGCTCTACTCCCTTGCGTATCACGAAGAGTGGCGGCATATTGCGCCCCCAATTTTTTTAAAACCCACACGGGTGCGCCCCCAAGCACCTCGAGTTCGGAAAAGAAAATGGGAAAGAAAGCCCAAGCTTTCACCCTAATGCCCGAACTCAGTACAGCCGCCCAAAGATCCACAATGGACCACATCAGAAACATCGCCATCATTGCCCACGTCGACCACGGTAAAACCACGCTTGTCGACCAACTTCTCAAGCAGTCCGGAACATTCCGCGCCAACCAAGCGATCTCGCAAGAGATCCGGATCATGGATTCCATGGATTTGGAAAGGGAAAAGGGCATCACTATCCGCGCGAAAAACGCCGCGTTCAAATACAAGGATTACCACGTCAACATCGTCGACACTCCCGGCCACGCCGACTTCGGCGGTGAAGTGGAGCGCATCATGAAGATGATCGACGGGGTCCTGCTCGTCGTGGACGCGCACGACGGCCCGCAGGCGCAGACAAAGTTTGTGCTCAAAAAGGCGCTCGAAAACGGCGCGAAGCCAATTGTGGTCATCAACAAGATCGACCGCGAAAACGCGCGTCCACTCAAGGTGCTCGATATGGTATTCGAGCTATTCCTTGAGCTCAACGCCACCGACGCGCAGCTGGATTTCCCAGTGGTTTACGCAAGCGCGAGAGACGGATTCGCGCAGCTCGAAGTTGGCGAGAAAAGCGACAACATGGAACCGCTCTTCGACGCCATCATCAAGCACATCCCGGCCCCGCGGCCCACTGGGATCGAGTACTTCCAGTTTCTAGTTTCGAATCTGGACTACTCCGACTACCTCGGACGGATCGCCTACGGCCGCATTGTCTCGGGCTCGGTCAAACAGAGCGACCAAGTCGTTTGCATTCATGCGGACGGCAAGAAAGAGAAAGGCAAAGTCACCGCTTTGTTCGGACATCAGGGATTGCAGAAAATCGAACTCAAGGAAGCCCACGCCGGAGACATCGTCGGCATCTGCGGATTCGAGGACGTGTTCATTGGCGAAACCATCACAGACAACGACACGCGTGATCCGCTTCCTTTTGTCGACATCGATCCGCCGACCATCACGATGCGTATTTGCATCAATGACAGCCCGCTTGCTGGACGCGAAGGCAAGCTGCTCACAGCTCGCGAAGTTCGTGAACGATTGATTCGCGAGGCGCGTACAAACGTTTCCATTCAGGTGAGCGACACGGACGCAGCAGGACACTTCGAGGTGAAAGCACGCGGTGAAATGCAAATCGCAATTCTCGTTGAGCAAATGCGTCGCGAAGGTTTCGAGATTCTAGTTTCGCGCCCCGAGGTGATCTTCAAGCGCGCCGAGGACGGCGGTCTTCTGGAGCCGATGGAATCGGTCTACGTTGAAGTTCCGAACGAAAACCTTGGGGACATTCTCCAGTCGCTTGCCGGACGCAAGGCCGAGATCGTGAACATGGAGCATCTCGCGAGCAGCGTGAGCGTCCAAGCAGTTGCCCCGACCCGCGGTCTCATCGGATTTGAAACGGATCTCGTGAACTGCACCAAGGGTCACGGCATCATGTCGCACATCTTCAAGGAATACGGACCGCACAAGGGGGACATTCCATCAAGAAACAACGGAGTGTTGGTTGCGATGGAAAACGGCGTCAGCACGAGCTACTCGCTGGAGTCGATCCAGGAGCGCGGCAGGCTCTTTATCGGGCCTCAGGAAGAGGTCTACGAGGGGATGATCATCGGAGAAAACGCGCGTCCTGAGGACATGCCTGTGAATCCGTGCAAGGCGAAAAAGCTCACCAACATGCGCTCTCAGGGCGATGGCAAGGGCATTTCACTGGCACCGCCGCTGGTGATGACTCTGGAACGCTCCTTGGAGTACATCGGATCCGACGAGTACGTGGAGGCTACGCCGAAAAGCTTGCGTCTGCGCAAAAAGATCCTCGACGCAAATATGAGGAAGCGTAGCAGCGCAAAGGTGGAGTCCTAGGATCCAGACGCCAGCTAGCAATGCCGGCTGGTGCTCCCATCGATGTGACTCACCCCTCGCTCGAGCAAGTCACGTCTGACTGAGTCTGCCTTTGCTTTAAACGCGATTCAAAGTTCACGGGCCCCGGAGTTCGCTCCGGGGCCCGTGCTTTTTATCGCAAGGCCTCGCCCCATTCGCCCCATTAGAGGAGCCGCTGAGCCGTCTTTGTGCGCATAGGATCTTCTCCATTCCATTCGAGACCCGAAAAAAATGTGTGCGATTTCGGCTCTGCGATCGCAGGTCGCTGAAAAGTGTTTTACATAGATGTATGGACACCCCGTTTCGTTTTGAAGAGCCAGTCACCGATCCTCTGCAGATTTACCGCATGCGCGACGGTCTGATGGGCGTTGACCTCCTCGCGGCGGCCATCTGCCACTTGAACTTGTACACATGGCTGGCGGACCATCCCTCGACGCTCGGCGCGATCTGCGAACATTTTGAACTCAAAGTCCGCCCTGCGGACGTTCTCATCACTTTGAGCGCCGCCATGGGGCTGGTGACCCAGGCTGGAGGCGTGTTTCACCTCACCGCACGTGCGAGGGAGCACTTGGTGGATTCTTCGCCCTTCAGCCTAAAACCCTACTACGACACCCTCAAGAAGCGCCCCCAGACCCTCGAGTTTCTAAGCGTGCTTAAGACCGGGCGAACCGCCAACTGGAGCAGCACGGACATGGCAGCATGGGCGAAGGCCATGGAGGACGAACCATTCGCGAACCAATTCACCGCCGGCATGGATTGCAGGGGCGTTCTCCTCGGACCTGCGCTCGCGAGGGCCGTGGACTTGAGCGCACACACCGCGCTGCTTGATGTTGCAGGCGGCTCCGGCATCTACTCCTGCGCCATGGCTGCGCAGTACTCCCACCTGAAGGTGTCCGTCTTCGAGCGACCGCCGGTGGACGGGATCGCACGCCGCTCCATTGCAAACCGAGGATACTCTGACAGGGTTCAAGTGATCTCAGGCGACATGTTTCAGATCGATTTACCGTCGGGTTTTGACGTGATCCTGCTTTCGAACGTTCTTCACGATTGGGATGATCCGGTCGCAGAGGAGCTTTTCCGAAATGCGTCCAACGCGCTTCCATCGGGAGGCCTGATGCTGCTTCACGACGCCTTTCTGAACTCCGAGAAAAACGGCCCCCTACCCGTCGCGCAGTACTCAGCACTGCTCATGCATTCCACCGAGGGCAGGTGTTTTTCCGTTCTGGAAATGAGGCAATGGGGCGAGCGATGCGGAATGGAGTGGGTGGGCCATTATCCGACGGCAGTTGACCGAAGTTGCGTTGTATTGCGGAAGGCATAGGCAAACGGACGTCTCTCAGGCTGCGACATTTCAAAGCTGCAAAGCTGCAAAGCCACGAGACTGCGAGACCGGACGATTCATCCATGTTCAACATCCGCTATCCCGAAGACCTGCCGATCTCGATGCGGCGGGAAGAAATCATCAACTCGATCCGCACGAATCAGGTTGTCGTGATTGCGGGAGAGACCGGCTCGGGAAAGACCACGCAGCTGCCGAAAATGTGCTTGGACGCAGGCCTCGCTGCGCGCGGTAAGATCGGGTGCACGCAGCCGCGACGAGTGGCGGCGATGAGTATTTCGAGACGCGTTGCCGAGGAGCTTGGAGTGTCGTGGGGGCGGGAGGTTGGATGCAAAATGCGCTTCAACGACGACACTAGTCCGGAGACACGCGTCAAGTTCATGACGGACGGCATTCTGCTCGCGGAGATTCAATCCGACCCGCTCTTGCGCGCCTACTCCGCGTTGATCATCGACGAGGCTCACGAGCGATCGCTCAACATTGACTTCCTGCTCGGCTACCTGAACGGACTGCTCAAGCGCCGGCCAGAGCTTAAACTGATCATCACTTCGGCCACCATCGATACAGAGGCGTTTTCGAGGGCATTCAATGACGCTCCCATCATCGAAGTGTCGGGAAGGCTATGGGGAGTTGAGGTTCGCTATCAGCCGCCCGAGTCCTTCACCGATGCATCGGATCCCGATGGAGAAACGCCCTCGCACATTGAGGCTGCCGCTTTAGCGGTGGAAAACGCCCTGCTGGAGTCGCAGCACGGGGATGTCTTGGTGTTCATGCCAACAGAGCGCGACATTCGCGAAACCCGAGAGTTTATGGAGGAACGTCTCGGTCGAGGCACCGAGGTGCTTGGCTTGTACGGGCGCATGCCCTCAGCGGAGCAACAGCGCATCTTCGCCCCCGGACCGCGCCGTAGGGTAATCATTGCGACCAACGTTGCCGAAACCTCGCTTACTCTCCCCAGGATTCATTACGTCGTTGATTCAGGTCTGTCCCGCATGAGCAGATACAATCCGCGAACCAGAACAAAGCGGCTGCCGATTGAGGACATCTCCCAAAGCAGCGCCAACCAGCGGGCGGGGAGAGCTGGACGAATTGCAGAGGGGATCGCGATTCGCTTGTACAGCGAGGAGGATTTTCTCAAACGCCCCCGCTTCACTCAGCCAGAAATCCAGCGCGCAAACCTTGCCGAGGTGATTTTAAGAATGAAAGCATTCGGGTTGGGCGAGATTGAAACCTTCCCGTTCATTGATCCTCCACAACAAGCTGCAATTCGCGCGGGGTACCGACTGCTGCACGAACTCGGCGCGATCACCGAGCTGAACGTACTCACCCAGCTTGGCAAGGACCTCGCTCGACTGCCAGTGGACCCGACTCTGGGGCGAATGCTGCTGCAGGCCCTGAAGGAGGGCGTTCTTCCGCAAATGCTGGTGATCGCCTCCGGATTAAGTGTCCCCGATCCGCGAGAACGGCCGGAAGACCAGAAGGAGGCGGCGCAGAACGCGCACCAGAAGTTCGCCTTCAAGGATTCGGATTTCGTAAGCCTGCTGCAAATCTGGAGAGCGTGCCCAGAGGCCGAGGGACGAGGCGGTTCCAACGCGCTGCGAAAGTATTGCAAATCCAACTTTCTTTCATTCACCCGCATGAGGGAATGGCGTGACATTCACCGCCAGTTGTCTGAGGTCTTCGCGGACGACTTGCTTAAATACAAAGCACGCGCCGAACAGGCAACCATACCCCCAGCGGCCGCGCACGCTTCTAGGAGGGATCTTCCAGCAAAAAGTGCCTTCGGCGCGGCTTTTCAAAAAGCGGCACTTCTATCCACGTCCGATAATTCTGGGCGCTCAACGTCACTCAGGGAGCAGCAAAGAGGTGGACAGAGTTCGAGCACTGCGGAGGACGAATGGGTGACCGTATTCAGGGGCGTTCACCGTTCGATTCTCAGCGGCCTGCTTGGACACATCGCGCAGCGCGAGGGACGCAACCAGTACAAGGCTTCGGGCAACCGCCTCGTGACGCTCTTCCCCGGCTCGACGCTATATGCGCGAGCAAGTCACGGCATAAAAAACCGCGATGCTGGAGGGCATGAAGCAGAGACGGAAAAGAAAAAGCTCCAACCAGAATGGATTGTCGCGGCGGAGATCGTTGAGACCTCCCAACTCTTTGCGAGGACAGCGGCGAAAATCGATCCGGAGTGGGCCGCGGAACTCGGAGCGCACCTTTGCGAGACACGGCATCACGAGCCATCCTGGAGCCCAAAGGCGTCGCGGGTGCTGTGCATCGAGCGAGTTCTACTCCACGGCCTCTTAATTTCCAAACGCCACGCCGATTACGGAAAGCTCAATCCTGCGCATGCAACCGAGTTGTTCATTCGCGGCGCACTCGTGGCGGAGGACGCCCACATTCCCCTGCCCTTCTTTCTCGAGAATCGCAGAACACGGGATCGCGTCGAAACCGCCCTTACTCGCGTCCGTCACCATCAAGCACAGGATCTGGATGAAGCGATGTACCGGTTTTATGCCGCCCGAATAGAGAACGTGTCATCAATCCACGATCTGCATCGACTGCACACTTCCAAAACACACGCCTCGCCCAGCTATTTCCACATCACTGAGAAAGAACTCGTCGGAGAAACAGACACTACATTCGACCGCACTCAATTTCCGGACAAGGTGGAACTCGGGACAAGCGTCCTGCCATTAAACTACGAATTTTCACCCGGCGAAGAATCCGACGGCGTCACCGTTCAGGTTCCCCTTCCAGTGGCCGCTCAGCTCACCTCGGGCCAGCTACAGTGGATGGTACCAGGCTTGCGGCAGGAACAGATTCAGACCCTCCTGCGCGCGCTTCCTAAAACGATCCGCCGCCAGCTGATGCCATTGGATGTAAGGGCGGCTGAAGTTGCGCGCGAATTCGACCCGGGCCGCGGAGATTTTCAAGCGGCACTTGCCGCATTTTTGACGCGGAAATATCGGGTCGCAGTGAATGCCGCAGACTGGCCTGAGGATTGTCTACCGAATCACCTCCGCCCCAGAGTCGAGGTGGTTGACAAATCCAAGCGCGCAATCGTCACAGGCCGTGACCTTCCGGCGATTCATGAGCAGGTCAATAAGCATGATCACCGATCCAATGCATGGCGCAAAACAGCTTCTCGATTTGAGCGCGAAGGGCTCACCGCATGGACCATAGGGAACATCCCAGAGTCGGTTTTTGTGGAGGAGATCGCCGGAGAACCACTGCATGCCTTTCCCGGAATTGAGCCGTGCGGCGAATCAGTGAACCTGCGTCTTTTTCGGAGCCTATCCGAGGCCCGCAAGCAAACAGGCGATGGAATCCGCAAACTGGTGGAGCTCGCGATCGGCCGCGATCTAATAGTGGTCCGAAAGGAACTGCAGCAAATAGGAAGGTCAATTGTTTCATCCGCACCGAATCAAACACAGTTGAGGGGCCGCGACGGTTTTGCAAATCTTGGAGCGCAGTTGCAGCTCAACCAGAAGGCCCAAGCTGGCGATCTGGAGACGTTCATCACTCTAGCCATTGAGCGTCTCGTCGAGCATACATTTCGCTGGGACCCGCTCGCTCCTCTGGAAGAAAAGCGTTTTCAAGACTTTCTTGAATCGGGACGCCGCGCGATGCCCGGGCATTGCTATCAAATGGGCGAATACTGCCGCCAGATTGCAGCAATGAAAGAGACGGTACTCAAGGGCCCGAAGCGCTTCAAAGGGATGGAGGCCGAAGTCGAGCGCATTGCACCCAAAGATCTGCTCACACACGCCTCTTTTGATCGCCTCCAACACATTCCACGCTACCTAAAGGCTGTGCTGGTTCGCGCCGAACGCGCTGTACTTAATCCAAACAAAGATGCGGAGAAACAGGCGCAGCTCGCTCCTTTCGTGAACTGGCAGAAACATGTTCCAGAGTCTGCGCACTCACAGTTTCGGTGGATGCTGGAGGAGCTGCGCGTTTCGATTTTTGCGCAGGAGCTTGGAACAGCCGAAAGCGTTTCAGTGATCAAGCTCAAGGCCATTGGCAACTTCGCATAGAAGGCGCAGCCGCTGGCTGACCCACTCGCGTCTTTGTAAAAAGAAACGACCGAGGCGGAGCGGGGCTTCGCGCCCCAGTGTTATTTTTCCGACAACTTGTTGGCGGAAGATCCGGGCACCGGATCCGGCGCATCTGACACAGCCTGCTGAGCCGCACGCAAAATTCTCCGTTCCCAAACGTATCGGCGCAGCAATACCTTGAGAGTCGCGGTCAAGGGCACCGCAAGAATGGTTCCGAGCAAACCTCCTATCAGGAGACTCCACATGAACAGTGACACAATAACCGTGAGAGGATGCAACCCAACCCGGCTAGCCACCACCTTCGGCGTGATGAAGAAGCTGTCGATTTTCTGCACCACTACAAAGATCCCTGTAACCACCACGGGAAACAGCCAGCCTGGATCCGAGGGAATAAAAGTGCCGGTCCCTTCCTGCACCGTGGCGATGATCACCGCCGGAATCCAGCAGACCAAAATCCCGAGATACGGAATCAGACCGAGCACGCACAGCACAAGTCCGATAAGCAAGCCGAAATCGAGCCCGACAACCACCAGTCCGATGGCCGTTGCGGTGCCGTTAATCACGCTGACCAAAAGCTGCCCTCGAAAAAACGCGATAATGTAACCGTTGATTTCGGTGAGGGAGGAAACCACTTCGTCTTTAAACTGAGATGCCCTCAACGGAAGATAATCCTGCCAAGACTCTGAAATGTTCCGGGCATCAATGAGGAAGTAGAAGAGATAAATCGGAATGATGATGAGTGAGAGAAGAAATCCAAACACGCTCAGGAAGCCGCCCACGCTGCTGCGGATCATCCGAATCGAATTATTCACCAGCGCAGTGAGCGAGCTCTTAAGCCAGTCACCCTTGAGGATTTTCTGAACGTCGATCAATTCCTCGAGGCTGTTCCCGTTCTTCGTGGCCTTCACTCCCTCGGCGCCGTCTGGCTTCTCGGGAGAGTCTTTCACAATCTCAGCCCGCTTTACTTCAGGCGCGTCATCCGGCGA
This sequence comes from Chthoniobacteraceae bacterium, assembly GCA_044370935.1. Lineage (GTDB taxonomy): Bacteria > Verrucomicrobiota > Verrucomicrobiia > Chthoniobacterales > Chthoniobacteraceae > Chth-196. The sequence goes on along the minus strand of JBILUQ010000009.1, from coordinate 18,921 downwards.
ATCATCGAGTGTCGGAAGCACATCAAAACCGTATTTTTGGCGAAGCGACTTTCCGAGCTCTATAACGCGAGAACGAGTCGTCCGAGTATAATCATCGACACGGTGAAGCAAGTTTACTGTCTGATGCGAAATCGCCGGCACAAACCAAATGGCTCCCCACAGCAGCAAAGCCGACACCAGTGCAAACACCATCAGTACCGATGGCCTGCGAGGAATTCCCCACGCCACCATCTTCGACACCACCGGATCAAGCAGGTAAGCAAGCACACCTGCCACTGCGAACGGGATGAGAATGGGCTGCAGAAAACTAATCACCTGCGCGGCCGTCCACACCAGCCCAACGGCAATGCCGCCGATTGTCGCAAGAGCGAGGGCGGTGAGAGCGCTCCACATCGTTCTGCGCTGCCAAAGAGTGGGATAATCAGAGGGATTCATAAACAGTCGCAGCAGAGCTCGTCCGCAGCGGCAGAAGACTGCCATCCCACGATGACTTTTCCAAGCTACGAAATGCCATCCAATCAAGGCACCCACTGCCAACTGAATGCGCAGAGATCAATGAGTACGACCTCGAACCAAAGCCACTCCCTGGACCTCCCTCACGAACCGCTCCGGGGATACCCCGTACACTTGTTTGAACGACCGGGAAAAGTGCGCGGGGTCTGAGAACCCCAGCTCTGCCGCCACTTCGACCACCTTCAACCCCGCGTCAAGAAGAAGCTCTGCTGGGCGCCTCAAAAATAAGAGCGGAGAAGTGTGCGCATATCTGCGAAACAGACGACTGAGCGTCTCAGGCGCTATCCCGCAGGCTCGAGCGGCTTGGCCGGCCGTGGACCATTGCAGCGCCTTCTGCTCCATCATCAGCCGCGCCCGCTTGTAGGTTGCGAAGGCGCGCGGTTCCCCTTCTCTGGCGGGCTGAGTGCGCTCGCGAACCTTCAACAAGATCAACCTCAATAACAGCTCGCAGATCTCACCGGCCGCTGGATGCTCGCTGGAAGCATCCCTCTGGAGGCTCTCAAACAGGTCCACCACCTCCTCCACAGGCGTCACCCTCAATACATTCCCCCCGCCCAAACCCGCCGCCTCCACAAGCGCCGCTGCCTCGCAACCGCTAAAGTCCACGTAGTACTTGAGCATCGGCTTTGCAGCCGAGCTCCGGATCCGGTGGGGAGTATTCGGACCGTAGGCGAATACCACTCCCGGGCTGAGTTGGCTCAACCGCCCCTCAAGGAGGACATCCCCTTCGCCCTCAGCAACTAACTCCACACAGTGGAACGGGAAACCAAGGCGCTCAACTCGGTAATCGCCCCTCACCCGCTCGCACCCACCGCAGATCAGGGCAAGTGCCCGGTTTTCCTGCGGCCTGAGGTCGAAAAAGTACCTCCTTGCCTGCGTCACCTGGCGCGAAACAAATTCCGGCAACCCATTAAACTCTTTGTCCTGTTTATTTAACAAAATAAATCCTCAGATTACAGACGCAAGCCAAGGGCGCTACTTTGGTCAAGAATTGGCATGCCTAGGTCAAGTACGTACATTGCCTGGGCCGCCAATCCAAGCCACATTGGAAGCCGATATGACACAGCTTCCCCAACCCTCTCTGCTCGGGCTGCAGCCCTCGTTCGGCTTCGGCGACCGCCTCGGACTGGCAACCCCAGGACATCATGCGGCACTGCGCCACGGAAAACTCCTTCCCGTCTTCGCCCAGCAGTCCGTACGCGAACTCTCAAGGACTCAACGCACTGCCCCGGAAGTCCTCGCCGCCGCACAGGCCGGCATCACCGCCTCGAATTACACGGGCGTCTGGGGTGCAGACGCTGACCACCTCAAGACCCGCGAGGACGTCGAAACACTGGCTGCGGCTGGATTCACTTTTTTCACAATCGACCCTTCGGCATACGTACAGAATCAGGCCGATGTTCTCGAGGGAAACGACCTTCAGTCTGCGGCGCAAAAGGTCGTTGATGACGGCGCGTTTGAGAGTATTTCACAAATCGAAAACCTCTACTCTGGAAAGAGCTTTGATCTCGGAGAAAACATCTCGCTCACCTTTATCGACCGTCTACAGCTTCTGCGCGCCGTTGTGAAGTACGGCGCAGCGATTGCTTACGCGTCACAGATGGCGCAGTGGATTACAGAGACCCGAAAAGGAAACGGCGCCGACATTGAAGTTTCCGTCGACGAAACAGATTCACCCACTACTCCGGCCGAGCACTTATTCATTGGATTGGAACTAAAGCGGCGAGGAGTCGTTGCGACTTCGGTGGCCCCACGTTTCATTGGGGAGTTTGAGAAGGGTATTGATTACAAGGGGGACCTTGCGCGTTTCGAAGAGGAGCTGAAGGTTCACGCCGCAATTGCCCGTCACTGCGGACCGTACAAGATCAGCGTCCATAGCGGCTCGGATAAATTCAGCATCTATCCAGCGGTGGGGCGGGTCTGCGGCAATCTGCTTCACGTGAAGACCGCGGGAACAAGCTACCTAGAGGCATTGAGGGTGGTGGCGCGAACCGATACGAATCTCTTTCGCGAAATCGTGGAATACTCACGAAGCCGCTTCGACACCGACAAAGCTACTTACCATATTTCAGCGAAACTGGGCGACGCTCCGGCCGCAGGCGGGCTCTCCTCGAAAGACGCCGAGACGGTCTATTTGGACCAGGTTGCAGGACGCCAGATTTTGCACGTCACCTTCGGGAGCGTGCTGACGGTCGGCACAAGCGAATCCGGCCGCACCTTCAAGGAAGGAATTCTCGAGGTGCTCAACAGCCATCCGGATCTTCACTCTGAAGTGCTCGAAAAGCATCTCGGCAGACACATCAAACTTCTCTCCCAAGGCTAGAGTATGATCCGTTCAGCCATCACCGTATCCCTAGTGCCCGAGGCTAATGGCGGACCGTTCGTGTACTGGAACGGTCTTCATGACGCTTTTGTCCGAGCTGCGAAACTCGGCTTCCATGCCATAGAGATTTTTCCTCCCGATGGCGATGCGATAGACACAGACGAAATCGCTGCCCTCTGCAACGTTCACAACATGTCCATTGCGGCGATCGGCACCGGCGCCGGCTGGGTAAAGCACAAGCTGCACCTATGCCACCCCGACTCCGAAATCCGGATCAGAGCACGGGCGTTCATCGGAAAAATCATCGCACGCGCAGCAAAAGTTGGGGCCCCTGCGATTCTCGGATCGATGCAGGGACGCGTTGAAGCCGGTGTTGAACGATCTCAAGCGCTCGAATGGCTTGCCGAGGCGCTGATGGAAGCTGGCAATACGGCGAGCGCTCTAGGAACGCACTTTCTATACGAGCCGCTGAACCGTTATGAAACCAACCTCTTCAACCGGCAGACTGACGCGGCGTCCTTCATCCAGGCGCACAAAATCCGCGGAGTAAAAATACTCGCGGACCTCTTCCACATGAACATCGAGGAGGGCGACCTTTGCGACGCACTACGGAGCCTCGCATCACAGCAGATTTTGGGGCACATCCATTTCGCCGACTCAAACCGGCGCGCGATCGGAATGGGGCACACATTGATTGGCCCTATTGCCGAGCTTCTAAAGGAGGTCGGATATGATGGCTACGTATCGGCTGAAATACTGCCTCTTCCGGATTCGGATCAAGCCGCGGTATGCACCATCACAAGTTTCCGCGCCCTCTTCTAGTTACGCCTCCGTCACAATCCACTGTACATCCGCGCCGCCGCGCCGCCACACCACCGCCGCGAAAACACCCGCGCCAAAATCCAGTTCCCATGCTTTACCATCAATTACTACATCATAAAATCACAGAGGTACTCGCACGCGCCGGGCATCACTCCAAAATTCTCATCGCTGACGGAAACTATCCGGCATCGAGTAAACGCGGACCGAACGCAGAAGTCGTGAGCCTCGCACTCTCTCCGGGGGTTGTGAACTGCACACAAGTGCTCCGGGCGCTGCTTGCAGCTGTTCCACTTGATTCGATTCACACCATGGGCATACCGGCAGATGACCCGTACGCACAGATGGGAGAGCCGCCTGTGTGGTCCGAATACCGCGATGAAATTAAGAAAGCGGGACTCACACTGTCACTGGACCCCATCCAAAAATGGGACTTCTACGACGCAGTGAGCTCTACAGACCACGTGCTGACTATCCAGACTGCAGACCAGTCGCTTTGGGCAAACATTCTTCTCGTGATGGGCTGCCGCACACGCTGATCCACTCCTGATTTCTATTCTCAATCCCACCCAACACACCGCTTAAGATGGAAACACGATTACTGGGAAACACCGGGCTCCAAATCTCCAAACTCGCATTCGGCGCAAGTTCGCTCGGACAAGAGTTCCGAAACGTCACCCTCGATGAAGCCATCAAAAGCGTGCATGTCGCGCTCGATTGCGGGCTTAATCTCATCGACACATCGCCTTTCTACGGTCGAGGCATGAGCGAGGTGCTGCTGGGCGTTGCATTGAAGGGAATCTCCCGCAGCAGCTACAGTCTTTGCACAAAACTGGGTCGGTACGACCTGACGCACTTTGACTTTTCTTTCAAGCGAGTCCTCGAAAGCGTGGACGTGAGCCTGCACAGACTTGGAACGGACCATGTTGATATCCTGCTCGCCCACGACATCGAGTTTGTGGATGTTGAACAGATCATTGAGGAAACCATACCCGCGATGCGGAAGATTCAGCAGCATGGCAAGGCCCGCTTCATTGGGATCTCCGGCTACCCGATGAAAATCTTCCGGCAGGTACTGGATCGGGTGCCATTGGACTGCGTACTCTCCTACAACCAATACACACTGCAGAACACACGCTTCGCAGACGAGCTGCTGCCCTATCTTCAAACCAAAGGAGTCGGCGCCATGAATGCGGGCCCTTTCTCGGCCCGCCTCCTCACGAACGCTCCGCTGCCCGCCTGGCTCAAAGAACCCGAAGAAGTCAAAGCCGCAGCACGCGCCGCAGCAAAGCTCTGCACCGAGCGGGGCGTGGATATCGCGAAACTTGCGCTTCAGTACTCGCTCGCTCACCAAGACATCGCAACCACTGTGGCAGGATCCGCGAATCCGAAAAATATCCAGAACTGGGCGAAATGGGCGGCTGAACCTATCGACGAACAGTTGCTCGGCGAAGTGCTGGCACTCTTCGCGCCGGTGAAAAACATCGGCCACATTGAAGGGCGCCTGGAAAACAACTAACTCACTCCCAGAAAATGAAAGCCCTACAACTTGTAGAACCAAAGCACTGGCAACTCATCGATATTCACGAACCGCAAGCCCCCGCAGCCGGCGAGGCAGTGGTGCGCGTCCATGAAGTCGGGATCTGCGGCACTGACTACTCGGGATACCTCGGCAAAATGCCGTTTTACTCCTACCCGCGCATTCCCGGGCACGAGTTAGGTGTGGAGGTGGTGTCTGTCGGCGAAGGTGTGACCAACGTGCGGCCCGGTGACCGATGCTCTGTCGAGCCTTACATCAACTGTCAAAAATGCTACTCCTGCCGCTCGGGCCACACGAACTGCTGTGAGCATCACCAAACGCTGGGAGTGCACTGCGACGGCGGGATGCGCCCCCTTTTCACACTTCCTGCAAGAAAACTGCACATATCCCGCAAGCTTTCCTTTGAACAACTGGCACTGGTGGAAACGCTCGCGATCGGCTGCCATGCCGTCGAACGCGGCGCGCCAAAACCGGGTGAGGTGCTTCTCGTGATCGGCGCTGGCCCAATCGGCTTGTCAGTTGTCGAATTCGCAAAGCTGTCCGGAGCCCGCACAGTTGTGATGGATACAAACGAGCGCAGGCTCGAGTTCGTCCGCAACTCAATGAAGGTTGCCGACACCCTTATCTCAAAGGATGTAGAGGAGAACGTGAAAGCACTGGAATCGATTGGCGGCGGCACCCTGCCGCAGGTGGTAATTGACGCCACGGGAAGCCATCACTCAATGAGCGGCGCATTGCGCTACCTCAGCTTTGCGGGACGGCTGGTCTATGTGGGCGTCACCTCCGAGGAACTGCACTTCGGACATCCGCTGATGCACCGCCGTGAACTCACCCTTCTTGCGAGCCGCAACGCGCTTTCAGCGGATTTCTCGCGGATCATCCAGTTGATCGAGGACGGCAAGATAGACACTCATCCGTGGATTACACACCGCGCAGCTTTAGAGGAGTTGCCTGCACGATTCACCGATTGGCTCGATCCAGCCAACGGCGTACTAAAGGCGATTGTCTCGGTAGGAAGTTGATTTTCTCCTCAACCCATCACCTGAACACATGAGCCGGCGCATTGATTCGCATCAACATTTTTGGAACTACTCCGAAAAAGAATATCCATGGATACCCGAAGGCTCGCCACTACACCGCACATGGCTTCCAGCGGATTTAGAAGCAATTCAGAGGCCGGTTGGTCTGAGCGGCTCCATCGCGGTGCAGGCGCGTCAATGCACTGAGGAAAACGAGTGGTTGCTCAAACTTGCAGACAAACACCAATCGGTTTTGGGCGTTGTCGGGTGGGTCGACCTCAGGTCTAGCCGAGTCGATGAGCAGCTTGAGAAATTCGCGGGGCATCCCAAATTCGTTGGTGTCCGGCATGTGGCTCAGGATGAGCCGGACGAGCGGTTTCTTGTTGGAGAAGATTTCATGCGGGGCATCGCCCGTCTGAAGCAGTTCGATTTGTGTTACGACATTTTGATTTTCCCAAAACAACTGCCCGCGGCAATTGAGCTTGTGCAGAGCTTTCCCGAACAGCTCTTCGTGCTCGATCACTGTGCGAAGCCGCTGATAGCCTCTGGGATCAGCGAGCCTTGGGCGACGCAGATCAGGGAACTTGCGGCAGCTCCGAATGTGTTTTGCAAAGTATCAGGCATCGTGACCGAGGCAGATCCAAGCAATTGGTCCTCATTACAGTTGCGTCCGTATTTCGACACCATTGTCGAGGCTTTCGGTCCACAACGGCTCATGTGGGGATCCGACTGGCCGGTTTGTTTGCTCGCGAGCGAATACTCACGCTGGCTCGAAACAACGAGGAACTGGACGCAAGACTGGAGCGCGTCAGAAAAAGACGCGTTTTTCGGGGGAACCGCTGAAGAGTTTTATGGGACTACCCCGCGTTACGGTGTCTGAAGCTCTTCGAGCATCTCCGAGTAAATGCGCAAATAATCGGGATTCGACTTTGCAGCCTCCTTCGAGAACGCCTCCGCACTGGGCAAAGACCTCATCAAAAAATTCAAATTTGCTCCGCCCCAAAGCAGTTCGCCCCGCTGGGGCCCAAGTGGTACAGAGGCCACGCGAGCCTGAAGCCATTTCGCAAGAAATAGAGGCGACAGCTTATCCCATTTGATCGGCACCAGCGCACTTCCTGCGATTTGTACTCGGAGCTCAGCGGCGTCCGCACCAGCTGGGATGGATTGGAATGGACTCCCATTCTTCATGATCGGGGCTGGCAAAGTCGGCCGAATGGAGCCAGGAGCAGCGCTTCCCACACGGTTAATATCAGCTATCGCCCACTCGAAAACTGCCTGCACGGACGTTAACTGTGAGATCAGAGACTTCTGACGACGCTTGTCAGAAGCGGTCGTAGCAACAAACACACCGGCCTCACGAATGCCTTCCTTGAACTTGAATGCTTGAAACTGCTCCAGCGCTTTTGCCTGGGCTGTAGAGAACGCCGGCGATGCTTTGGCCAATGGAGATGACGTTGGAGGAGGTGCCGGTTGCACCGGCGCAGGTGTCTCGGACTTTTGAACAATCTGGGGCGCGGGCACCTCGCTCTTTTCAATCTTCTTGGCCTCCCTCGCTTTGATAGCTGCGACCGCATCGCCGGCGTCCTTCTTGATTTGCACCAGTTTTGCTCCAAGGAATGGCTTAATTGCCCTGACGATGCGGATAGTTGACAGAGCGGAATCCGCGTCTTTTTGAAGCGAGACAGGGTCGGTCGCGGAGGCGACTTCACCCGCCAATTTCACGACTTTCAAACCCGCCTCCACATCCTTGAGCATGTCAGGGATCAAAACAAGGATCGCTGCAACTTCAGGATCCCCATCGGTGGCTTTTATCTTTTTTGCGGCCTCCAACGCAGCCTTCGCTTTGGGAAGATCGGATTGAGAGACGGCGGATAGCGCGACGAACATTTGACGCACGGCCTCCCTCTCTACATTTGCATCGGCAGCTTGCGAAGTGGACGATTTGCCGCCTGCTTGCGCGAGGGACTTCGCGAGCGACGCCCATTCCGGTTCGTCCTTCAACTCCAAGGAGTCCAGCTCTTCGAGCGCCTTTGCGAAAAGCGGCGCATTACCGGCAAGCCCGTGAGCCATCGCAAAACAAGCCTTCGAAAGAACGCGCATCCGCTCACTCAGCGATTGAGTTTTGGAAACGAGATCCAAGCGTTGAATCGCCGTATCCAGCTGCCCCTTCGCAATCAATTTCAAGGCGGACTGCAACCGAGATTCGTCTGTGCTGCCAGCCTCCTCAACGACTGTCACATCTGGACTGCGGCTCTTCAACCCGATCCACAATCCGCCCACAACCACTAGTAGCGCGGCAGCGGCAATTATCGCAGGAAACTTCCACCCAGACTTTTGAACCGAACCAGCAGCGCCCTCGTGGCCCGAATGCAAAGCCGCAAGCGCATGCCGCAGATCTGCAACCAAAGACTCGTAGTCCGCGTAGCGTTGATCCGGATCAAACGCGATTGTCTTGTTTAGAGCCGCGGCGGTGAACGGGTGAACCGACGGCATCACAGCCCTTAAATCCACAGGCTGACGCTTCGCTGCGAGAAGCTCCGGAATGGACGTGCTCAAACTTGGATGCGGTGGCGCCCCCACCAAGGCATGCCACATGGAGGCTCCAAGCGCGTACATGTCCGAACGAAAATCCTCCCGTCGCGCATCCAGCGCCTCTGGCGCAATGTAGTAAGGTGTACCCCACAGTTCACCACCTCCCGCACTCGAATGTGAGGACATCAGAGCCAGACCAAAATCCACGATTTTCGCCTGATTCTGTTCACCAAACAAAATATTGCCCGGCTTAATATCGCGATGAATCAGGCCAGCCCGATGAGCTGCAGCCAACCCCTCTGCAACCTGCATGCAAGTCTGCAAAATCTCCTCTTCTGGAATCGGCCCGACGGCATCCATCTTGGTATCCAAGGCCCCTTTATCCACCAACTCCATGGCGATATAAAACATGCCGTAGGCAACCCCAGTTGAGTAAACCCTGACGACGTTTGGATGGTTGATCCGTGCAGTCAGCGACGCCTCCCGTTCAAACTGAGCGGTCAGTTCCTTATTGGAGCTCCATGTCGACTGCAAAACCTTCAGCGCAACCGGCCGATTGAGGGTCAAGTCGACGGCTTTGTAGACCGCACCCATTCCGCCCTTCCCCAGAACCCTTTGAAGCTCAAAAGGACCAAACCGCTTGAGCACCTCCATGGGCTGCTTGCAAACAGGGCATTCCACCGTTGTTAAAGGCGCAACATCCGTTAGGTCCAGAGGCAAACGACAATTCTTGCATGTCTCAACCGTCACGGCTGGCTGCTGAGTGGGGTCATTTTGCATTCCGGTGGTGTTCAGGTCGTTCAATTAAAATTCAGAGTCGGGCAACGGCTTGCAAGCCAAATGAGGGAGAGTTTTGCGACGCCGGTATAGCCCTCCGTCAGAATCACTCCTGTAGGGATGCGCCTAGACTCAAAAGCCGAAAGCTTCGAGAGCGTCTAACACAAAAAATCCGAACCCAGACCGCACACGAGCCCAAACCGAGGGCGCGAGCACTCTCGCCGCTACTTCACCCCCATATGCACCGTGAGACGTTGATTCTCGGGTGCGGTCACCGCCACCCCATCCAAAGGACGAGTGTCGGCGTACCCAGAAATTTTGATGATCTGATCAGGCTTCATCTCATGGCTCAATAAACGCCTGCGGGAAGCAGCAGCACGGTCCGCGCTCAACTCCCAGGGGCCATATTCAGCGAACACGGCGGATTTGGTGACGGTCGCCGTGTGCCCATCGAGTAACAAACTCATTCCATGCTTGTTCGCGACGTAAGCGATACTCTTGAGAACAAACTCGCCCCACTCGGTCAGCTTCGCCGAATTCTTTTCAAAGAAAGGCTTTTTCGCGCGATCAAAGAGGGTGACCTTCAAACTCTGATTCATCACCTTCACATCGACAGGCTTCTCCATCTCGACTTCCGGAATGTTCAACATCTTGAGCAGCTCATCACCGATCTGCTCAAGGTTCTTCTTCTTATCTGACGCTGTTCGCGCGCCCTTGCCCTCAGCGTCCTTTGAGCCCGGAGTGTTCTTCTCACCAGGCTGCCCTCCCTGAATAGGATCCGGAGGCGGGCCTTCCTCCTCGGATACAGCGTCGTCGTAGACCACCTTCACATCATTGGGTTCGGGTGCAATGATCCACAGCACGATAAAAAGCGCCATCATCGCCGTCACAAAGTCGGCATAAGCGACCTTCCACGCCCCCCCATGATGTTCGTCTTTTTTTGCCATCTTTTTTAAATTCCAATCACCTGCCTAATTCAGAAGCAAAGTCATTCCGCTGTTTAGTTCAGTAGTTGCACTCAATCTCAACCTTCTCACCGCAAGAACAGGTGACGATAATTTTCTCGATCCGGCCGTTGTTTGAAATGGCCTCAACAGATGGCTCGGCCTTATGCTGAGCCGCAGCAGAACCGCGATGCAAATCCCCGATCGCAACAACGCTCCCGGCCTCAAGCAGGGCGTCCCGCAAAGACTGAAAACCGCCGGAGTGAGAGATCCCACCCCCGAATGGATCGGTCGCGCCAAAATCCATTCCACTCGGTTCTTTGACGCTTGCCGCGAGTTCTTCGGGCGACAATTTTGAGCGGCCGGCTAGATAGCTATCCATAGAATTATTATTTGTCTTCTCTGCCCGCGATGTGCGCGAAATTCAGAGTAAAACGGACGCGGTCGTTCATTGCGTCGTTCGGCTCGGTATCGGGAAGGTGTCGGGAGTCGCCAAAGCCGGTCACCCTGAAAATGTACTTTGGCTCCAGCGCGTAGTTGAGCAGTGCACGTCTGCAGGCGTTTGCGCGCTCGAGGCTGAGTTCCCATACGCCATAATCGGGGCCTTTCGAAAGGTTGTGGCCGACAGCTAGATGGCCATCGATCACCACGCTCATCTTGTGTCGCTCAATGATCCATGACAACCCCTCCATTGAAAACGCACCCCACTTTGTGAGGTTGGCGCCATCCTTCTCAAACAACGGCTTCTTGGATCGATCGTAAACATCGATCATCAAACTCTCGCCGTTTACTTCGAAGTCCATCTGCTTGTCCTCCTCGTCCTCAACGTTGAGCAACTTTTGCATCTCGATCGCGAGCTGCTCCAGTTTGTCCTCAATCTCCTCGGGCTTCACCAGCTCCTCCGTGGGGCCTTCATCGACGCTTTCGGTTTTGTCCTCGCCTCCCGCCATCGTGTCAAAAAGCGGTTTATGGAATGTCAACGCAATCATCGCAGCGAGCTTTGGCTTCTCTTTACAAATCCATAGCACGATGAAAAGAGCCATCATGGCCGTCACGAAGTCAGCGTACGCGACTTTCCAAGCTCCTCCATGATGAGCGTCTTTTTTTCCCATTCCTAGTAAACCGATGAGTGGAGGTTTTTAAGCACCACGTTTTGAGCAAAAAAAACTCGGCGCGCGATGCGCAAACTCCGAGAGTTATTTGCCGGCGTTCTTGAGCATTTCTTCCATTTGATCCGCCGATGGCACCACATGATGGTCCAGGCATCGGCGTGTGATTTCAACAGCCATCAACGGCGCCAGTCCCTGTGCAAAGCCACATAGACCCTTCATCAAACCAAGGTAATACTGGACCTCCAAGTTGTTATTTCCCTTGATGCGCGCGGCGATCGGGTTCACGAAGCCGTACGCGCCAAGAACCCCGAGGAGCGTTCCAGTCAACGCGCCTGCGACGCTCTTACCAACCATGGCGGCGCCACTATCCACAATAGCCATGGTGTGAATGATCCCCAAAACCGCCGCGATAATTCCAATCCCTGGAAGGGAGTCACCCACGAGCTGCATGACGTGGATCGGATGGGACAACTCCTCCTCCTTCCCGTTCAAGCTCACCATCATCAACGATTCGAGCTGCTCGGGCTTGATTCGGCCGTCAATCAGCGGCTTGAGACCATTGCAGAGGAAATCGAGCCTGCCGTGGTTTTTTACAAGCGTTTTGTACTTGGAAAAGATGGCGCTTTTCGACGGATCCAGCACGTGATCTTCAAGGGCGATCAACCCGTTTCTACGGGCCGTGTTGAAGAGCTCATAAGAGAGCTTGAGCAACTCATCGGCATCCGTCTTGGTGACGCTGGCTCCGAGGGCACCCTTGAGTGCGCCGATGAGGCCCATGACGCCTGGGATTGGGGTCGAAATCAGAATCATCCCTGCTGACACCCCCCCGAGGGTCACAAACTCAGACATAACGATCAAATCCGCAGGGTGACCGCCCGCCATGATGAAGCCGCCCAGAAGACCGGCGATAGTGACAATAATACCAACGATTAGGAGCATATATTTGGGTTGTTAATCCGTTTGAGGAAAGTGCGCAGGCTTAGGACGGCCTGCGTGTGTATTTGGGAGATCCTACCTTCGCTAAGCTGAAAGACTAAAGCAATCTCAGCCAATCGCATATTTTCAAAATAGTACATCGCCAAAATCTTTTTCGGCAGATCCGGCATTTTCTTTATCTGTTCCGCTACCAAAGTGAGCACCTCGCGCTTCTCAAGTGACTCCCTAGCGTTCTCCTGCGATTCATCGGAGACCTTGTCGTGAAGCCGGCTCTCCCCGCCCTCCTCCCCAGAAAACACTTCGTCCAGCGGCACAAAGCTTACCGGGCGGATCTGGTCCAGCAGGTCCCAGTAGGACTCCAAGGGCAACCCCATCTCGGAGGCAACCTCCGATTCAAGCGCCGGCCGCCCCAAACGCTGCTCGAGCCCCTCGAGTGCCTCCCTCACCAGCTTAGCCTTTTCCCTTACGCTCCTTGGGGTCCAATCCATCCGACGCAGCTCATCTCGGACGGAACCGCGGATGTGCATGGAAGCGAAAGCGGGGAAGGCCGCAGCCTGCACGCCGTCGTACTTGCGGACTGCCGTCATCAGCCCAGTGACGCCGACGTTGTAGAGATCCTCCAAGTCCAGGGTGCTGGGCAGGAAAATCTTCATCCGGTCCACAACCGTTTTCACCAGGGGCAGAAATTTCTCCACCAGCGCAGCACGGTCTTCTTCAGACACATATACTTTAGCTATCTTTGCGGAAAGATTTGCTGCGGTTTTTTGAGACTGCATGGAGTAAAACTAAGTATCGGAAGGTCACCAATCGACTAGGCCATCAAGACCCTAGGCACGACGGCGGCGCGAGCGTGGACGGGGATCCTCATTTTCCGGCATCTCGCTGGAAGCATCCATTTGGGATCGGTCTGAAAGCTTGGCGCGCAAGCCTGAAATGAATGCGGAATGCAGAAGCCGGAACAACATGCCACCCACAAAGCAGGCGACTGTAGAATCACGCAGGACCACGGCGGGAGAATTGCCCGCGTGCCATCCCGAAACAAAGGCTACGACGAACCCGATAAAACCACCGAGTAACAGAAAGTATTTCATGCGCTGGCGACCTGCGGAGCAGTTTCCAAACCAACCGCCGAAAAGGTTCTAGAAAGAACAGTATCGAACACATTCTCCTCACAATCCCCGGCAATATTCTGACCGGTACTCAAGAAGAGAGGAGTGAGGCCTGAGCGCAGCAAGAAGTCCCACAACTTGCCCCAGTGCTGCAATTCGTCGACGTGAGTGAACACGACGTGCGTGCAATCCAGCTGGGTGCCAATGTCAAAGCACCTGCGTATGAGCGCCGAGTCGTAAGCAGCGTTGATGACAATTGCACGGCTCGTGGTGAACAGCGGAGTGAGCGCCGTGCGGATCTCGCCAACTTCGTCCTCCGCCCAGAGCGCAAATCCGGGAAGGTCGATGTACAGTGTGCGGTTCTGAGAAGGGGCAGGCGCGTCGGAGGGGGTTCTTATATAGCTTGCGCCCAAGGCTTCACAGAATACCGAAAGCGCATCGCCCGGATTCGCTCGGTCCAGATCCAGCTTAAGCGCGGCCGGACGCTGGCCCCGCAGAAAGACATCCATCGCAAGACGCTTGCACAACGCGGTCGTTTTACCCGAACCGGCTGGCCCCACGAACGCAACCCTCTGCCCGAGCGGCCTCTTCGGAATCGCGCGGTACTCCGCCCGCAAAAGCCCCCCCACCTCCGGAAGCGCTTTCCCGAGAGGCATTCCCTCAAGAGTGCCCCACGCTGGGTAAACTTGGAGTCGAGACAAAACCTGTTTGGAAATTCCACCGGCCTCCAAAAGCCTGACCAACCGACTGCCAGTCAAAACCGAAGGCGTCGGCGCCGAAGATGCCGAGGAAATCGGAACAGAATTCTCGGGCTGAGGCATTTCCGTGACAACGGTGCGCACATGCGTTGGTGCAGGTTCAGCCGCAGGCTGCCTCAGGGGCGCGGCCTCCTGGGCGGGAGGGGGCGGTGCGGCCTCGCCCACTGCAGCGATGACCTCCAGCTTCGGCGCCTGCAAGAATCGGGCTAACCCCTTGCCCTCCACCTGCCTGACCGACACCACGCGTGCGCGTTGCCCGAACCGCTGGCGCAACACCGAAACCGCCTCTTCGGCGGATCCCACGATAAAACGGTAACGTTGCTCTGACATATCACGAAAATCGAAAACCAACCAAACTGGCTAACTAGCTAAATCCAGGCGCAATCATCGCCCGAAAACTAAGATTTTGCAAATACTCAGCGAAATACATTCACGGCCCAAGCATGACTCACAAAGCTGACCAAACTAACAAAACCCCAACAAAGATCTACTTGGATGCAGGCGCCCCAGCGGGGGCGGGAGGCGGCATGATGATTGCCAGATTCTGGATTTCCGTCTGCTGAGGAAGCTCCTGATAGGAAAGCACAACGAGCTTGGAGAGCGATGGCTCGAAGAATCTTCGGAACGCCAGCCTCAACTCCGAAGTCGTGATAAGCACCGGCACAAGGCCCCGTTCTGCCATTTCGGTCATTCGCTTCGTTAATTCCTGCAACAAATACTGGGCCATCTGCGGGTCAATCACCAACCCCACATCGAACTGCGTCCGATGCACCTTCCCCGTCAGCAGCTGCTCCAGACGCGGCTCCAACGTCACCGCCTTCACAACCCCAGGTGCTGACTCGTACTCAGCCACGAAGTAAGTCCCAAGCCGGCGGCGCACGTACTCTGAAAGTTCGTCGGGGTTTTTCGTCACGGAAGCGATGTCGCCCAAGGTCTCCATGATGGGAACCAGGTTGCGAATCGAAATCCCTTCGCGCAAAAGGTTCTGCAAGACCCGCTGGACGGCACCAACCGTGAGCTGCTCGGGAATAACATCGGTCACCAGAACTGGGCTTGTCTCCTTGAGCGTGTCCAAGAGTGTCTGCACATCCTGACGGCTCAAAACCAAGTAGGCGGAAC
Organism: Chthoniobacteraceae bacterium; assembly: GCA_044370935.1. Lineage (GTDB taxonomy): Bacteria > Verrucomicrobiota > Verrucomicrobiia > Chthoniobacterales > Chthoniobacteraceae > Chth-196. Next base: position 3,420 of record JBILUQ010000009.1, on the reverse strand, counting down.
GCTTGATGGTTTCAGCCAAGTGCGTGATCAACACAGAACTCGGGTCCACCACAGTGAAGCCGTGAATCTCCGCAGTCCGCTTCTCTTCGTCATCCACCCAAGTCGCCTTAATCCCGAATACGGGCTCCGTGGTCGAAACTCCGCGCAGATTCACCGGGCTGTTGGAAACATTCATCGCCAACCAGTGCTTTAGAAGCACCTTGCCCCGAGCCACCTCCCGACCGCGCAGCATAAACCGATACTCCGAGTTTTCCAGATCCAAATTGTCCCTGATCGCGATCGGGGGAATCACCATGCCGAGATCGCGCGCAAAGTTTCGGCGTACTCCGGTAACCCTGTCCAAAAGATCGCCGCCGGTTTTCTTGTCAGCGAGCCCAAGCAAAGCGACTCCGAGCTCTACGCAGATCACATCCACCTCCATGATCTTCTTGAACTCGTCGGAAACCCCCTTTGGCTTGGCGTCACCGGCGGGTTTCTCAGCTGCCGCAGCGACATCGGCAAGCTTCGCATCAGCCTCGGCTGTCAGCTCAATCGCCTTCGCCGCCTCACGCCGAATCTCAGCCTGATTCAGCTTCCAAGCCATGATCCCAAGCCCAACGGCCAGTATCGAAAAAGGAAGCGCGGGCATCCCCGGAATCACAGCGAACACCCCCATCATCCCAGCAGCGATCGCCACCGCCCGCGGATAAAAAGTCAGCTGTTTAGAAAGGTAACTCCCAAGGTCGGATTCCTCCGAAGCGCGCGTCACCAAAATACCGGCCGCAAGTGAAACAACCAAGGCAGGGACCTGCGCCACAAGTCCATCCCCGATCGACAGCAGCGAGAAACGCTTCAAAGCCTCCTCCACCGGCATCCCCTTCTGCACCACGCCGATCACAATCCCACCGACCACGTTGATCAGGGTGATGAGAATTCCGGCGATTGCATCCCCGCGCACAAACTTGCTAGCACCATCCATCGCGCCGTAGAAATCGGCCTCCTTCTGGATCTTAGCGCGTCGCCGCGTCGCCACCGCCTCCTCGATCATCCCCGCGTTAAGCTCCGCATCGATCGCCATCTGCTTACCAGGCATGGCATCCAAGGTGAAACGGGCTGCAACTTCCGCAATACGGCCCGCACCTTTGGTGATGACCATAAAGTTAATGACAACCAGAATCAGAAAAACCACAGCGCCAACCACATAGTTTCCACCCACCATGAAGTTGCCAAACGCCTCAATTATCCTGCCCGCGCTTCCGTTCACCAAAATCAACCGAGTCGAGGCCACGTTCAGCGCCAACCGATAAAGCGTCACCGCTAGAAGCAACGTTGGAAAGCCAGAGAACTCCTCAGGCTCCTTCACGTAGACAATGATCAGCAAGATCAACAGCGAGATCGCGATGCTTATAGCCAGCAAAAGATCCAGCACCACCGGACCGACGGGCATCACCAGGAGGACAACCGTGCCAAAAATTGCTGCTACGAAGGCAAGATCGCCCTTCTTCAGATTTTCAAGAATCCGAAGGGGTGAGGGAAATGCTGCCGAACTCATAGGTAAACTCCCCTACTATAAGCAAACCCTGTGCTCAGATGCCACTCCTTCTACGCCTAAGATCTTTAAAATACTGCTGGTGGGTCTTGTATACGAACGCAAGAATCTCGGCCACAGCGCGGTACAGATTAACGGGGATCGGCTTCCCGACCGCGCCAAATTTATAAAGCATCCGCGCCACGGGCGGATTCTCAACAGTTGGCACTCCGTACTGAGCCGCCCTCGCCTTGATCCGGCGCGCAAAGCCCTGCTCACCCTTAGCCACGACCATCGGTGCCGACTCATTTTCACGGTCGTAGCGCAACGCCACGGCAAAGTGCGTCGGGTTGGTTACCACCACGTCGGCATTTTGCACTTCTTTGAGCATTTGCCGCTGCAGCATCCGGCGAGCGAGGGCTCGAAGGGCGGACTTGATCTTCGGATCCCCCTCGCTCTGGCGCATCTCGTCCTTGATCTCCTGCTTGGACATCCGGAGGCTCTCCCGCACGGTCTGCCACTGATAAAAATAATTGAAAGCAGCAATCGCCCCGAGCGCCAACACACAGCGCCACAGCAGGATAATTCCGGACTCCAGCATGAACCCGCCAAGCCGAGCGAGAGGCACAGGCACCCGAAAAATAGGATCATCCATCACCCTGTCCACCCCGCCCCAGATAACCCAAGCCACCACCGCCAACCTCAGGATATCCAGCCCGACCCGCACCATTCCCTGCTTGGAAAAAATCCGCTGAAATCCCTTCACGGGATCGAGCCTGTCATAATTGAGTGCAAACACCTCAGGCGTCAGGCGAAACCCAGATTGAACGCCACCCATCACGGTGCCGGCAAAAAGGCAGGCGCCCGCAATCGGCATCGTCATCACCAGCAAGGCGATGACGGCCTCCGAAGTCCACGGACCGACCGCCTCCGGCCGGATGGGCGATGTCCCAAGATGCGCAAAAATCCCGACCGCGATCGAGGCCGCACGTTCCGCCACAAAACGGCCCATCACAGCAAACCCCCAGATCGAGGCGAGTAAGATCGCAACCAACTGCAAATCAGGCGCCTTCGCAAAGTTCCCCTTAGCATGCGCCTCGGAAAGGCGCTTCTGCGTTGGTTCCTCAGTTTTATTGTCAGACTCGGGCATGAAACAATCAGCGAAATGTTACGGGACCAGCCTCAACATGAGATCCGGAGCCAATTTCAACTGCTCCAACAAAAGCTGCGCCACCAACTGCAGCGTCATCCCCAAAACGAGCAACCCAACCACGATTCGAACCGCAAAACTTTCTGAAAACACCTGAACGGCTGGCGCGGCTTTCCCCAAAATCGAAAACGTGAGCGAAATAATAAAATTCACCGCAACCAAAGGCGCAGCCATCTGCACGGCCACCTGGAATATTTTGCCTGTTGAGGTGACCAAAAGAGTCCCCACCTCGTGCGACGCACGGAACATCCCGACCGGGGCAATTTCATAGCTCTTCAAATACGCAGCAAGGACCGCCTGGTGCGCACCAGAAATCAAGAACACAAGCGACCCGAAGGTGAGCAAAATCGAGCTAACAGCGTTAGAAGAATCACCTGAGGTTGGATCGATTTGCTGCCCCATCGAAAAACCGAGTTCGCTCGAAATCACCGAACCCGCCAATTCAATGGCATGGGTGCTCAAGCGAACAGCCCAGCCCATAAACATGCCGATAACCATCTCCAGAATCATGGCAACGACGATGTTTCCCGTTGTGACCGGAACGCTCTCGGGCATGCGAAACAGCCCGGAAACCACGAACCCCGCAAACAGCGCCATCATCGCACGAACAGGACGGGGAATGGCTTGGGAAGAGAAAACCGGAGAGATGATCATCAGTCCAGTGGCCCTCACCGACGCCAAAAACCATACCAGCAGCATTTCA
>JBILUQ010000174.1:0-8251 GCA_044370935.1 Chthoniobacteraceae bacterium | reverse complement strand
AAACCGTCCCGCGAGATATCGGCGGCGGGTGAGGGTTTTTCAGCCAACAATTCGGACCTTGTACGGGAGTCAAGAGAGGGCGCTTGAGCAGACTGCTCACAGTGTGGAACGGCGGCGTTCCTGCAAGCCGCCGGAACCGAGCCACTAGATTCCATGACTGCAGCAAATAAACTGGAGAGGAATGCTTTAACAGGAGCCTGAATCAAGGCAGCGTCATCGCCGAATCGTTGTCTCCGGTGTCATTTCGACCAAGTTAATCGACCAAAGAAAGATTTCTCGGCCTGGTGAGTGAGAGCAAGATTCAACCCGAGATCGGCCTACCCAATAACTTTATGCCACGTCTAAATTACGATTCAAAAATTCTGGTGGCTCTCGATTTGTGCCTGCGTGATTTGCTGCGCCTCGCGTTGATCGCAATTTTTTTGGGCACCTTCAGCACCTCTCACGCCGCCGGTGAAGCGCAGACGCTTTCATCGCGTTATCAAATGCCAAAAACGGTGAACGCATTGTTGCTAAGACCAAATTTAATGGGCGTGGGAAACATGCTGAAGGAATACACTGTAAGTGGATCATTGAGTGTCGAGGAATCAAAAAAGTGCGACTCCGAGCTCAAGCAAATAGAGTTTAAGATTAAAGCGTTAGTGGATCAAGGCAGGCAGACTCCCGATGGTTTAGCACTGAACCTCGGAGATCAATCTCAGGAATTATCCGCCACATCAAACCTGCTGGGCAGCATGGGGCAATTGAAAAACCGAATGCTGGTGCTCGCTGCGAAAAAGAACGGTGAATCAGCTTCCTCGGTAATCAAAGATGAGTTGATCGAAGCGAAACTAAAGAGCCTTAAAACTCGGATGGATAGCAGTCTTGAGAACAATTCAATCGGGTCTTCGGATTATCATTTTTTTGAGGGTCAAATCAAACGTTTCAATGGTGTCATGAAAACGCTGGCATCACAGGCCCGCCATACTCCAAACGGCCCCCAGATGAACGGCGGTTCATTGCTCGCCGTCCATCGAGAGTTAGACGGCCTCAGCAGTAAACTGGATGAAATAATTGCCAGGCGAAAAAGGTGAGAATAGTCGGCTTAGAATCAGAGTGAACCTTCGGATCTTCGCCGCTGTTTTGTTTGCCGATCATCGACGACATGGCGTCGTCAACTTCGGTAATGTTCAGCTGTCTTACATGCGATTAAGCGCGGCGATCAATGGCATGCATTTTGTTGGAGTACCAACCTCAGCACCGGATCATCTGCACGCCTTTGTCAGGAATATGCGAGGTGACTGTCGCCAGAGAGTCCGGTCCCGTGAAAATCTCGAAGTTGCGGTTGATCCTCTGACTTTATTTTGAGCCGTAGCTTTCACGCTCCTGTCAGTGATCCTGGCTGCGCGCCGCTCGACCACCCCATGTCATCTCTCAGTTTGGACGGCGTGCTTTATTTTTCGGCGGCTCTGTTGGAAGATGCGAAACGCACCCCATGTTTCCTTCTCAAAGTCTTTCCTCTATTTCACGCCGAAGTTTTCTCCTCAGCGCGCTCGGCATGTCCATCGGACAGCGGTTGCTCGCCCAAGACGCGATAAAGTACCCGCCGGCGCGGCAAATCACTAAAGGGCCGGGTTTTCATTGGTTCGGCTATTATGACAAGTATCAGTTTTCTGCGGATAATCGGTTTGTTCTCAGCAACCGCGTTTTGTTTGAACATCGTTCCCCCTCGCCGGAGGATTCAATTGAAGTCGGCATGGTGGACCTCGCGGATGGCGACAAATGGATTCCCCTCGGCACCTCCAAAGCTTGGAATTGGCAGCAGGGTTGCATGCTCCAGTGGATCCCGGGTACTAACTCTCAAATCATCTGGAATGACAGGGAGGGCGACCAGTTTGTGAGTCATATTTTGGATGTGAAGTCGGGCAAAAAGAGGACGCTCCCAGCTGCCGTGTACGCCCTGAGTCCAAACGGCAGGGAGGCGGTTTCTTGCGACTTCGAGCGCGTCGCGGATTGCCGTCCCGGCTATGGTTACGCGGGCAGGCGAGATCCGTTTTTCAACGACATGGCACCCGATGGAAGTGGGGTCACGCACGTGAATCTTGAGACTGGCGAGTCCAAACTAATCATCAGCCACAAACGGCTTGCGAGTCTTGGAACTGTGATCGAAAACCGATCGGACTCGAAGCATCATGCCTACCACCTGCTTTGGTCGCCGGACGGCTCGCGGTTTATTTTACTACACCGATGGACGCAGCCTGAGGGGAGGCAGCTCACCCGCTTGATTACAGCTGCCAAAGACGGCACGGATCTGCGGATCGTGATTCCCAACGGGTACGCTTCCCACTTCATCTGGCGAGATGCCAAACACATTCTTTCTCAATCAAAAGGCTGGCTCGGGAATGAGGGTTGGGGTGATTTTCTTTTTGAAGACCGTGAATCTGGTGTGGTGGAGGAGATCGGCAGGAGTGTTTTGGATTCGGGAGGGCATCTAACATTCCTGCGCGGCAACCGCTGGATTTTAAATGACACCTATCCAAAAGGGCCGCGCAGGCTGCAGACGCCTCATCTGTACGAAATTTCCACTGGAAGACGAGTTGACCTTGGGCAGTTTGAGTCGCCTCGTGAATATGCTGGGGAATGGCGGGTGGACACGCATCCACGACTGAGTCGCGATGAAAAATGGGTGTGTATCGACTCACCACACGGGGGGCACGGGCGTCAACTGCATCTCATAAACATCAGCGAAGTGGTGTGAAATAGTCCCTTCGCTTCCGCGTCTCTGAGGCTGTCGAGAGACGCCAGAGCCTCTACTCAGCGCTTGATCTCCTGCACCAAGCGTATCCCCATGAACTCCTCGAACACATCAGGCCGGTGATAGTGGCTAAACTGCGTTTTATAGTTGTTAGAGTCCACCGGCGCGCTGCTTCTGGCCGAGCCGTGATCCCTCCAGCCTCCGCCGCGAACCCGATGCCGACCTTCCTCGAGATCCCAAGACCATTCCCAGACATTCCCAGCCATATCGTAAAATCCGAGTCCGTTTGGGCGAAATGACGCGACCGGTGCTGTCCCATAAATGAGATCCACACCGAAGCCGGAGTCATCAAATTTACCATCCGCCGTCAGCGAGTAGTTTCCATCATCCGAAAGGGGCGGGAAGTAGCCCCCCCAGGGATAGGTTTTGTCACCCGCTGCGGCAAGCCACTCGCGCTTGGTGGGCAAGCGCCATACTTTACCAGAGCGCGCAGACAACCATTTGCAAAATCCCTCAGCCTGATGCCATGAGATGTTCACCGCAGGCTGCTCCTTGGACTCCATCATGCGCGCATTAGGATGAGCCCAATCCATCACTGTTCCGGAGAGCGCGAGGTAATGCTTCCACTCAGCGATGGTACATTCGGTGGCGCTCATCAGCACACCCGTGCCGGGAACCGGGAGCAGCTTTGCCTCAAGTCTTTTCAAAAGCGCTTTGAACGTCGCTTCATTCTGCACTTGGACCACCCGGAACCCGATAAAATCGGCCTTTATTGTGGTTAAATGATAGTGCGAAAACGAGGACTTGTATTGTTGACGATCCACTTCCTCATCCCCGCGGGGGACACTGAAATCGGTCCAACCTCCACCGCGCACCCGCGGTTGCCCCCAACCTGGACCGTTTTGAAACGGTTGGGCATCCCACGCCCATTCCCAGACGTTTCCGCCAAGATCGTAAAATCCAAGTGCGTTTGGTTTGAACGAAGCCACGGGCGCCGTTCCAGTAATCCAATCGACACCAATTTTCTGGGAGTCACGCCGGCCAGAGAGATCCGTTGAATAGTTGCCATCGTTCCACTGGGGCGGATAGTAGTCGCCCCATGGGTAGAGCGATTCGCCCACTGCGGCATTCCATTCGTCAACGAGCGGAAGCCGCCAGTCTTTCCCGGTGCGTTGACTCAAGAACACACAAAACGCCTTCGCTTGTTTCCAGTCGACGTTGACCACGGGATGCTCGTCCGTCTGATCGTACAATTGGCTCGGCTGGGTCCACTCCAAAAGTCCCTCTGCCTTCAAGTAGAGCTTCCACTCAGCGACAGTCGTCTCGGTTGAACTCATCAGCACGTCGGTGTTGGGCACGGGTATGAGCTTCTCCTCTAGAATCCGTGACAACTGCTCGGCTGCCACGAGGTCTTTGCCGCGGTCTTTCCAATAGTTTCCGAGCGTTTTGCCAAATGTGAGCGCCTCCGCCTGTCTACCCTGGGTGTTTAGCGACTCAAAAAGTTTTTCCCGTGCCTTGTCCTCCCCGTCGGTCTGAGTGATCTGCAAAAGCGATTCTGTCAGGGCTAGGTTTTCTTGAGCAGCATGCAGGTCCGGTGCGAGCCTGTACTCTTGCACGGCCTCATTCCAGCGGCTCAGCACCTGCAACGCGTCCCCGCGGATATCGTGGTACTCCGGGTTTTTAGGTTGCAGATCGACTGCCGTCGAAATCGCGATCAAGGCGTCCTGAAATTGTCCGGATTGCAAAGCTTCCTGCGCGCGCGCCGCGAAGGTCGGCGCAGTTTCACTGAGCCTGCTGAGAGCGGCAGTCGCCCGCCGCCCCTCGCTCACCACCTTCGCGGTAAAGCTCGTTGCCATCACAAACATCAACGCTGCAGAAGCAGCGAGCGCCTTGTTGCGCTGCACCCAGAGTTTTCCCCGCTTCCAAAAACCCGCCGCTTCCGCACTTGTGGCAAAACCGTGCTGAAACGCCTCGATGTCCGCAGCCAAAGCGGCGACTGTCGGATAACGCTTCTCTCGCCTACGTGCCATCGCTTTTAAAATCACAGCTTGAATGGCCTGCGGCACTTCCCGGCTTAAAGGCGCTTCCGCATGTTTTTGCACCCTCTTGCCGTCGCCTTTCGACTTTGTGATCGCCGAAATTTTTCCCGCCCGCACGTTGGTAAGCACCTCGTTGAGGCTCGTCCCATCCACAGGCGGACGGAGCGTAAAAATGGCGTAGAGAACAGCGCCCAGCGCGTACACGTCGGAACGCTGGTCGAGTTCAGCGATCATTCCTTCGGCTTGCTCGGGTGACATGTATTGCGGAGTTCCGACTACTTCGCCTTCCATCGTCATCCCGAAATCATCCTGCTGGGTAGGCTGCGAAGAAACTCCGTTCACTGCCTCTTCTGGGTCTCCTCCGATTCGTTTTGCAAGGCCCCAGTCCATCACCAGAACTTCACCGTACTCGCCGACCATAACGTTGTCGGGCTTGAGATCGCGATGCAGGATCTCCTGGCTGTGCGCGAACGCCATCGCATCACAAACTTTCCGAAACATGGTCAGCAGCGCCGGAGTTGGATACTCGGCAACGGCTGCAGGATCTCCCGCTCGGATCAAGTTGAGAATATCCTGCAGCGAGCGCCCCTTCACCAACTTCATCGCATAAAACGGCCTTCCTGCGTCGTCGCATCCTTTGTTGTACACGGGAACGATGTTGGGGTGCGCGAGATGTGCAAGCACCTCCGCCTCGCGGCTCAGGCGTGTGTCGATGCCGTCTTGACTCACCGTGCTGATTTTAATCGCCACCCGTCGGCCGAGCTGGTCATCAAATCCCGTGTAAATGCATCCCATCCCTCCTCGCGCAATCTCTCCCGCCAGTTTGTAGGTTCCCTGATGGGCTGCGTGCTCCGCAGGTGTTTCTAAATGTCCGCAGCCTGAAGAAAGACGCCCGATGGTTGAAGTGTCTACTGCAACTTTGACGCCTGAAACTCCGGCAGCGTCAGACTGTAAATGGCCCGCCCCTTGCATGGGCTCGATAAGCAAAGTCACGTTTCCAGTTTGGACCGATGCGGGATACTCGACTTCGACACGCTCTTTAATTGTGTAGCCGTTCACCATTGTCTCACCTTCCAGCTGCTCTACTTGTAATTTATGAGCTCCGATCCAAAGCATAGCGTGCCGCTGCGCAACACTGGGCTCTGGTACTGTAAAAACATCGGGAGCAGTTTGCTGACCGATGATAAACTCTGTCTCGCCACACTCTGTGCGGTACAAAATACCGTCTTCGCCATGGAGTGTAAGGGTGAAAAACTGCACACTCCAATGGCCTCAAGAAAATGAATGTGCGGCAAGGCTAAACTACGTGCAAAGTTAAGACCCAATGCTCACCGCCCCCGCGCCACGCAAGCACGCCGACCCTTGCTGCGTGTCTTCGCTGTACCCAGCGTTGCTTTTCAGGGATCGCCTCGTCCGAAAGTGAACGGGCACTTTTCCTGCTTGTAACGCGTATTGTATGAAATCACTCATTTTCCTCGTTTTCGCAGCGCCGTTATTCGCCGCCGATTCTTCTGACCAGAAGCAGAGCGTTCTCAAGGCTTGTGCCAAAAGCGGGTTGGAAGTCCGGCTCGACCAGCCGTACGCCGGAAATAACAACGCGAAGCAAATGGTGGATTTGTACCTCCCAAAGGGTCAGGGGGCAGAGAAACCGTTGCCCGTCGTTGCGCTCATTCACGGCGGAGGCTGGGTGAATGGCGACAGGATCGGGTACTCATCGCAGGCGATCCAAATCGCGCGTACGGGCAACTATGCTGCAGTCACCGTGGGCTACCGCCTCACCAGCGAGGCGCACTGGCCTTCGCAGGTGCACGACTGCAAGGCGGCGATTCGTTGGATTCGAGCGCACGCCAGGGAGCACAATCTTGACCCCGATAAAATTGCTGTCTGGGGCAGCTCGGCTGGAGGACATCTTTCCTCGTTGCTCGGTACAAGCGGCGGCGTGGAGGAACTCGAGGGCCATTTGGGTCCCAACGGGCATTGCAGCAGCCGGGTGCAGTGCGTGGTGAACCTTTGCGGACCTGAGGATTTCTCTCAGGCACTCATGTTTGACAAGGACAACCTGCCGGTGTGGAAGGATGACGCTGTGTCCCGACTCCTCGGGGGTACCGCTCAGGATCAAATTTCATTGGCGGTGGCAGCTTCCCCAGTCACCCATGTGAGCAACGATGACCCACCGTTCATTACTTTCCACGGCACAAAAGACCAGCGAGTCGCTTTCCTTCATGCTGAGATCATGCATGCACGATTGCAAAAGGCGGGCGTGTCTTCTCTCCTTGTTCCAATCACGGGAGGCGGGCACGGTTCCGTGAACCATCCGGAAGTAAAAGCCCGCGGCCTCCAGTTCGTAGACAAAATTCTACGCGGAGTTGATTTGCCGATCGACACGACGCCTCTGCAGGCGGCGGATGATAGTCCAAAAACGAAATAAGCCCCTGTCGCGAAATGGACTTTTGCTATGCGGAAATGGACGAAGGACGAAGCGAAGGACGAAGTGTCTGTCCCCTAGCCCCCCCAAGGTGCTCGATCTAATGCCCCGCGAAAACGACTTTCGTGCCGAGTCGCAAAAATTGAGCTCGAAGATCCGCCAACCAGCGATCAGCCGCGAGAGCGGGGAACAGGGGCGTCCCGATGCCGCAGGTTGGGACTCGTGATCGGTCCTCCCGAGCATAAGGCATTCATAAAACCCGCGCCGTTCGTCCACGCCATCGATCCCGCGGAGCGTGAATTGATCCGCATCCGCTCGGCATGAGCGGTATCGACTCACTTTTTCGCTTTGCCAGACAACGGCTCAGGGGTGCCTTTGTCGCCACCATGTTCGATCATTGCTGGATAAAGCCCGTCCCACCAATTGTCGTAAGCCGCAGCGAGGGTTTTGGTGACGTCAGGCTTGGATGAAAACAAGTCGAGCTCGCACTTCAGGTCGTGGGCGAGATCAAAAAGCGACCAGTGGCCAGGTGCGGTGACGCCCCAGTGAAAGGCGGCGCTGTCTTTGGTGTAAGTGGCGCGTCTCGATCCACCCGTCACCTGCCGCAGGGTCGTGCATTGACTGGCGTACTTCAAACACTCGGCGCTGCTGCACGCTTCGCTGCGCACCAAGAGGTAGCCGCCGCTCTGAACGGCTGCCATCGCGTACTTTTGAGCAGCTGCGAGCCCGCTGGGCCGACATCCAACGTGATGGAACAACAGGCGGTCGTCGTGCCAGGAAATCGGGTTGGCAGATTCGAGGAGCGGACGCAGGGACCAGCCATCGAGCTTTGGTACGAGATCAGCGGGCACCTTTGCACCGGCGATGTCCCACAGCGTGGGAAGCACGTCGAAATGCGCGGTGAGATTTTGCACCGCATGGGGCCGCCATTCTTCTGGCCATTTTTTAAAAAGACATCGCACGCGAGCCGCCCGGCCAAGCTGTAGCCTTACAGCCGCGCATTCCAGCGTTGTAGACATCGAGTCCGTGCGTGCCGCCATTGTCGTTCATCCA
>JBILUQ010000173.1:0-8258 GCA_044370935.1 Chthoniobacteraceae bacterium | reverse complement strand
CGCGATGAAAAAGCCATCGGCACATGGAAGCGCCGAAGCTGGCCGGCTATAAAAAAACGCCCGCCGCCAGCGCCGCATCGTCGTCTTTGTCGACGAGAGCGGTCTGAGCACCAAGCCCACACGTGTGAGGACTTGTGGCGCCACGCGGGTAGACCCCCTTGCTCCACGAAAGCTTTGGATGGAAAAGTCTTTCCATCATCGGCGGCATGACCCTGAAGCGCTTTTTCTTCCAGATTCACTCCGGCAGCATCAAAGGCCCGCAGGTGGTGGAGTTCATCCAACATCTCCAACGCCACCTGAAGGCACGCCTGCTGATCATCTGGGGGGCGGCCATTCACCGCAGCAAACTGGTGGCCAACTTCCTCAGGGGCACCAAGGGGATGGTTGTCGTCGAAAGGCTCCCGGCCTACGCTCCAGAGCTCAATCCCGTCGAGTACATGTGGTCACATCTGAAGTGCCACGAGATTGCCAACCTCATCACCACACAAGCTTGGGAACTGAGCATGGAGGCGACTAAAGCACTGCGCCGGATGCGCCGCCGTCCCTGCATCATCGCCGCCTGCTTTTCTCAGGCTGAGCTTTGGCCTTGATGTCACCTTATTGTGCGAGACTCAATAGAGCGATCAAAGCAGCTTGTTTTTAACGTAAAAGAAGGTCTGCTTCAGTGGGAGGTATGCTCCGTGCACGAGGCGTAGAAAAGAGTCGTCTACGCTGATTGTCTGCTGCGCGGGCGCGTTCGGATTAGAGCTTCTGTGCGAAGGTCTCGAGCGATTCCGATCGGAAAGCGATTTCGTGGAGTTGCTCAAGTCGCTTCGGATCTCCGATGGCGTCCAATGCCTCACGGATTCCTTCAGGGCAAGACCCGTGCCGAATTTCCAAGGCTCGTTGTACAGCTGTCCGAAAGGCAAGTAATTGACCTTCGGAGAGACCTTCCAGTCTGAGTTGATCGGCGAGAGTCATAGTTTTGGTTTGAAGGGGTTTGCTGCCAACCGCAACCTCATCAACCTGGAGTTCCGGGGTAACGACTACGGCTTCCGAGTGGCCCTCAATTCAGTTCCCTAGTCGGGGAGAAAAGCGTCAGTCTCCGAAGTTCCCGACAGCCAGATCAATGAATCGCTGAGTACTGCCTAGCCAAATAACCCTGGCTATGGCAAAGCTCCGAAGTTGATCTCGGTTTTTTTGCCTCGCCAGCACTGGCTCGCAATCTACGTTTACATTCAGGGCTCCGATTCCGATCTGAAAGTTGCTGCGTTTGATGCTGGTGGCATAGCCATTGCCGTGCCCCTAAACTGATGAAGGCCGGCAAGGATGTGGGTTTCGCGTTCAGGCAACATCCGGGCGTTGATGAAGATTTTATCGAGTCTGGGCTGAGCGGTCTGCTCTCGGTACGTTTGCGAATCGCTTGCTTAAATTCGTCTGAAATCTAGTTTGAGGCTTCGTTGTGCCGCCGCGTCCGCCGAGGCCAGAGATGGTTCCATCCCCCGATTTGCAATTTTTCCATGCTCCAAGAGAAAAACCCAGATTCCCAAGCGCTGCAGCGCGACTCGCCGCTCACGCTGACGAGCAAGTTGCTTGCCGTGATTCTTGTGAGCGCACTCGCGGGATTTCTCTCCGCCAAAAAGCTCAGCTTAGGCCTTGTGCCCGCCTCTGTAATCGCTTCGTGTATGGCGGGTGTGGGAGCGTACGCGGTGCTCAAGCTTCAAGGCGCGCCAAGGGAGGTTGGACTGACCTTCAGTCTTAAATTCCTAAGCGTCACCGCCTACAAGATTCTCAATGTCACCTTGGTTTTGTGGATGATCAACGACTTCGGGTTTTCCGAGAAAAGCGCGTTGGGATTCATCACGGGCTGGTCCCTGGTTTTGACCGCTTTCACCGTACTCGCCGGATCCATCACTGATGCTCTGGGACTGAGACGCACACTGATGATAGGCGTCAGCATTTGCGTGATCACGCGGGGTGTAATGGTGGTGACGCACAATCAGACGGCGGTTTTTCTGCTTGGACTGTTTCCGCTGGCCATAGGTGAGGCCCTGAGCACGCCGGTTCTTGTTGCCGCGTTGCGTCGCTACACAGCGCCTGCCCAAAGATCCGTCGCGTTTTCGCTCTTCTACGCGCTGATGAACTTCGGCTTTCTTGTGGGGTATTTTATCTTCGACGGCGTGCGCGAGTACTTGAGGGCGAATGGAGGTCTGAGCCTGCCGTTGGGCATCGGCGAGTTGAGCCCATATCAAACGCTGTTTTTAGTGAGCCTGTGCGTTGACGCTCTCATGTGGCCGATCGTTTTTGCACTTCGTGCGCGGGTGGAAATGACCGAGGCGGGCTTGGTGGAGACTCCCAGGATGGAGTGTGCGCGCTCAGAGAACCCGTGGAAATCAGCCGTAAATACATCCAAAGAAGCTGCGCTCGCGGCCGGCAGGGTTCTCTCGGGACTTTTTTGCTCAGAAGGCTTCTACCGGCTTTTGGTGTTCCTGATCATGATCGGCTTTTTGAAAGTCGTCTTCAATGTGATGGATTTTGTGCTTCCCAGGTTCGCGATGCTGGAGTTGGGCGACTCAGTCAGAGTCGGCCGTTTCAACGCGGTCAACGGCATTTTGATTCTGGTGCTGGCTCCTGCGGTGGGCGTATGGACTAGAAGATATTCAGCCTATTCCATGGTGATTCTTGGAGGGTTCATCACGGCAGCGTCTTTTGTTTTCATCATCATACCGCCCGGCTTTTTTGAGCCGCTCGCCGCTGGATGGTTGGGCCGCATCCTTGGCAACGGATACATGGAACTGCAAGGCCCGGTGCATCCGTATTACATCACCATCATTCTGTGGCAGGTTCTGTTTTCAGTCGGCGAGGCCTTTTACTCGCCGCGTGTTTACGAATACGCTGCATCAATCGCCCCGAAGGGGCAGGAGGCTTCCTACTCGTCCCTGTCATACATTCCGCTTTTGTTCGGCAAGCTTGTCACCGGGGCTGCGTTCGGTGGCTTGCTCGAAAAATACTGCCCTCTCCAAGGCGAGCGCGATCCCTCGACGATGTGGCTCATCATCGGAACGATGGTGTTGGTGGCGCCAACCGTACTACTCCTTCTCAGCAGGCAGATCCGAGTGAGGGAAGAAGGGCGCGAGTGACGGCTTGCGCCATGCGGTGCGCGCAAAAAAACCGACCATCCGATGCGGCGTCCCTCGGGGTTAGTGACTGTGAGTAGACTTAATTTGCCGTTCTGCCTCGAGCCAGATCCGTTCCGAATCCCATTGTTCGCCGCATGCGCGGAGTTCTTCCGCTAGGTAGTAGGCGCGAACACAGATATGCTCGTGCAAGATGGATTCCGCGGTCTGGCCATTGGTGAGGTCAGAGACGCCAACTGAGGGAGCGGCGTCTGGATTGAGCGCGGGGGAGGCAGCTTTGCGCGGTCGCGTTGTGGCTGTTTTTTCGCTGGATCCGATCGCGCCCCGCTTCTTGGAGGCCGCTGAGGAACCGGCGGATGCCGGTTTTGTGCTTCTGCTGGAGCTTTTAGTCGGTTTCGTTTTTGAAGCGGCGGCCGTCTTTTCTTTGGTGGACTCTTTTTCTTTCGGCATAAGAAATATGCGGTTTTAAGTTTGCCCAGATCGGGGGAAATGGGGTGGCCGGGTCTGCGACAGCATAGTCGCAGTTTGCGCGCGAGTCCACTCGCACTTAAACCCTGCCCCGCAGCCGGACAGCTTTGGAAGTGACTCCGGACTGGAAAAGCCGGCTGCAGTCATGGTTGGATTAGAAAAGGTTGCCCCGCCTTTGCCGTCTAGTCGGGTCTCCCGTTCCCCAGTTGGTTAACGGGGGAGGCCTGGAGCGGGCATCAGACTTCCAATAAAGGCGTGTCATCAACCTGCCCACCCTGACCTCCTGAATTGAATATATCGGATCGGGATTGCCGACCTTTACTCGAACAACGCAGGGCAATTTGTTACGCAGTGATTGACGGGGTTATCCCGACAACCGGTCCGCGAAGATATAAAGAGCAGTTGGATTTCCGCGGCTGAACCGACGGAGTGAAGCCTACTCCCGGGCCGTAACCCCAAGCTCCGAAGCGATCTTCTGCTTGAGGCGACTGTGCGCCGCGTTGACTTCATCCGCTGTGAGTGTCCTGTCTGCCGCTCGGTATGTCAATGAATAGGCGAGAGACTTTGCATCAGCAGGAACACGGATGCCCTGCGCATCAGTAAACACGTCAAAAAGCTCGACACCAGTGAGCAGTTCTTCTTTTGCGGAGAGCAGAATTCGCTCGATTTCGGAGTGCGCGAGCGAGCGCGGTGCGATCAAGGCGATGTCGCGTGTGACGGATGGAAATTTCGGCAGAGCCTTATACACCGAAGGTGATCTGCGCTGCGAAAGCAGACTTTCAAGATCGATCTCCGCTGCAAGAATTGCTCCCTGGATATCAAGCTGCCGTGCCTCAGATGGACGCAACTGACCAGCCATTCCCACCAGATTTCCGCAAATTTCAATGTGCACTGCGACGGCAAGATAGCCTGTAGCTGCGACTGGTTTAAAGGAAACGTCGCAATTCAATAACTTCGAAAGTACGCCCTTGAGGTCGAATAAATCGACTTCGCGTGCTGTTTCTGGCCTCCAACTCGTGGGTTGTGTTGGACCTGATAGTAGAACTGCTATGCTGGTGCGCTCCTCCCCTGCTTCGGCTGCAAACACTCGGCCGACTTCAAAAAGGCGTATGCATTTTGAGCCGCCGCGCGCATTGCGTCCTGCGGCGTCTAGCAAACCGGGAACTAGAGTGGGACGCAGAACGACTTGATCCTCGTTGAGCGGATTCTTCACTCGGAGAATCGGGCGTGTTGCGAATGGGCTTTGGCTCATGCGCTCAGAAACGAGCGTAAGAGTACGGGCCTCATACAGTCCTTGCCCCGCAGCGCGTCTTCGCCAGTCCATGAGCTGATCATGCCGGTGGTCGGTGATCGAACTTTCACTAAACCACGCCTGCGTGCGCGCAGGGAAATGATGGATGCCGACAACCCGGGCGATTTCCTCGATCAGGTCGATTTCCCGCGTCAAGTCTGGGCGGAACGACGGAACCGCCCAGCCGCCCGTGGATTTGCTCAATCCGAGTGCGGTCAAAATCTGATCGATTTTGGCCTCGGGCACGGGCGCCCCGAGGAGCGAAGCGATCCGCTCAAAGCGAAGGGGAACCTGTAACACGGGAGTAAGTCCCATTAGTAGCGCACCGAGGTCCATCGACTCAGTGCCCGCGCTGGTTTGTAATGCGCCGCTCATGGCTTCTGCGAGCTCCTGCAGCAGATCCCGGGCGCGCTGTGACCCGCGAAGCACTCCGGCGACATCAACGCCGCGCTCAAACCGATAGCTCGAGTCGCTTGAGAGCCCCAGACGACGTGCGGTTCGCCGTATCAGCGAGGGATTAAACGTCGCGCTTTCGAGCATCACTCGGGTTGTGGAGTCCGACACTGCGGTGGACTGGCCGCCCATGATTCCCGCGATGGCAACCGGGCCGGAGCCATCCGCAATGACCACATCTTCCTCGGTCAGAGTATACGTCTTGCCGTTCAACGCCTCCAGCCCCTCGCCTTTGCGGGCAAAACGAACACGCAACGCACCGCGCAGCTTATCCGCGTCGAAAGTGTGAAGAGGCTGACCAGTCTCCATGAGCACAAGATTGGTAATGTCCACCACGTTGTTGATGGAGCGCAGACCAATTGCCTCGAGTCGCACCTTTAGCCAGTCGGGGCTTGGGGAGACGCGCGTGTTTTCAAAGGTGCGGACCGTATAAAACGGAGAAGCCGCCGCGTCGGTTTGGAGCGCTTCGGCATCCGCGGTCTCTGTGGAAAACAAGTGCGCGGATTTTGCCGTGCGGCCTGTAAGCGCAGCGATCTCTCTTGCGATTCCCTCGTGGCTCAGAAGATCGGGGCGATTCGGTGTGATTTCGAGGTCAAGAATCGTGTCGGATGGGAAAACGTTTGCGAGCGGGGTGCCGGGTTGAAGGTCGGCGTTAAGGATGAGCAATCCTTCGGCATCCTCAGCGAGGCCAAGCTCCTTGGCGCTGCACATCATTCCCTGCGAATCAACGCCACGCAGTTTGCCAACCTTGATTTTGAAATCACCCGGCAAGACGGCGCCTGCCTGCGCAAGCGGGACTTTGTCGCCCACCTTGTAGTTCTTGGCGCCACAAACAATTTGCAGGGGCGAACCCGAACCGTCATCCACCTTGCAAACCGACAGCCTGTCGGCGTTCGGGTGGCGTTCTGATTCGAGAATCTGGGCGACAACGATCTTCTCGATGTTTACCCCCTGAGTGTGGATGCCTTCGACCTCGATGCCAGCCATCGTTAGCAGTTCGGAAAGTGAGTCGGAATCTTTGGGGCATTCCACGAATTCGCGCAGCCAGTTGAGAGAAACTTTCATACGATCAAAAATAAAAAACGTGCGGAACGAATGTTAGAACTGCGCCAGAAAACGCTGGTCGCTGTCCGTAAAAAGACGGATGTCCGGCACGCCGGACATAATCATCGCGAGTCTGTCGATACCGAAGCCAAACGCGAATCCAGAGTGCCGTTCCGGGTCGAGGGCTCGGTCGCCGCGTCTCGCGTTGACGGCCTCGAACACTGCCGGATCCACCATGCCGCAACCGGCGATTTCCAGCCAGCGTCCTCCGCCAAGTGCGGCGGCTTTGATGTCGACTTCAAAGCTGGGCTCTGTGAACGGGAAGAAGTGCGGGCGGAATCTGAATTCGGCGTCTTTGCCGAAGAGTTCGCGGAAAAAATATTCGAGCGTTCCTCTGAGATCCCCAAGCGTGACGTTCTCGTCGACATATAGTCCTTCCATCTGGTTGAACTGGGCGAGATGCGTCGCATCAACTTCGTCACGTCGATACGCAGCGCCCGGCGCAATGATGCGAATCGGCGGCGCGCAATGCTGCATGGTGCGGATCTGGATGGTTGATGTGTGGGTGCGTAGCAGACGGCCGTCTGGCATGTAGAAAGTGTCAGCTTCGTTGCGCGCGGGGTGGTCCGCAGGCGTATTGAGCGCGTCGAAGCAATGCCACTCTGTTTCAATGTCCGGACCGTCCGCCAAGGCGAAACCCATGCGGCGGAAGATTGAGATTGCCCGGTCCATGAGTTGCGTGATGGGGTGAAGCGCGCCGACCGGCGCGGCTGTTCCCGGAAGTGAAACATCCACCCCCTCGAAGGCGAGGGACTCGGATTTTGCCACAAGTAGCGACCGTTTCTCGTCGAGGGCTGCTGTGACGCTCGAGCGAGTTTCGTTCAGAATCTTGCCAATGCGCGGCTTATCCTCCTTGGACACCTCCCTCATCCGGTCGGAAAATGCGGTAAGGCCGCCCCCCTTTCCGAGAAACTGGACGCGCAGGGATTCGATTTGCGTTTCATCTGAGGCAGAGGCAATCGCCGCAAGTGCTTCAGTACGGAAGGATTCAATTTGGGATTCCATCGGAGAAAGGTGCCGCAGAGCGGGAATGGGTTGAACTTGGGCCTGTGAGGATGAACGAGGGTGGGGAGGGGTGCAATTCCCGCGTGGAGGGGTTTTAAAACGAGCCGTTGCAAACTGTGTATCCTGAAACGCTGGCTAATTTCGTCAAACCTCGTTAAACAAGGGACTCAATTTCCGAACCACCCATGATAGAGGCTTACGAGTTAAAGGAAGCGGCGCCGACACTGATTTCGCTGGCAATCATCGAAATTTTGTTGTCCGTCGACAACATTGCCGGTGTTCAGAAGCTTGCCGAGCATTTGCCCGAGGACAAAAAGAAACTCGCTTTCAAGCTAGGGGCGGCGGCCGCGTACGTGGGGCGCGTATTCGGGCTCCTGGTAACGGCTCCTCTCATATCCATGTTCATCGGAGTGAAGCTGCTTGGTGCGGCTTACATGATGTACGCGATGAGCTCGCATTTTACCGGCAAGCGCAATAAGACCCAGATGGGTGGCGTGCAAAGCTGGGGGCTTGGACGCACGGTGTTTTCGATGGTTTTGCTCGATCTGATCCTCAGCATCGACAATATCGTCGCCGCGGTGTCATTGACCCGAGAAGTTTGGGTGATTTGTTCGACGGTGGTATCGGGTTTGATTTTCTTGCGGCTCTTCGGAAGCTTTACTTCGCGCCTGATCCGGAAAATGCCGATTCTTTCCGAAACAGTTTACGTGCTTGTCGGCTGGGTGGGCTGGCTGTTGCTGGTGGAGACATTCAACAAGTGGAAGGGATTGGCAACCATGCAGGTGGACGGAGGTGTTTTGCAGCAACTCCAGCATCTGGGT
>JBILUQ010000171.1:0-8289 GCA_044370935.1 Chthoniobacteraceae bacterium | reverse complement strand
GGAGCTGGTGAATACCCTCAAGTTTGACTGGCTGAGGATTGAGCAACGCCTGGACATCGCTCGGCAACTGCCCAAGTGTCACGGGCTTGTCCACGCCTCCTTCAGGCTGAAATTCAATATCCAGTTCAGCAGGTAAACCCAGCACAGGTCCTTCCTTTGAGGTGAGCATTAAAGAGGCAATAGGACTTCCAGCTTTCACGATCGGTTGAATCGCGAATCCCTCGTTGATTGTGCCGCCGTTGATCGTTCCGCCTTTGATCCATTTTTGAACCGTGCTGGTGACATCGACCGTCACAAAACGCCGAGACGCCAGTTTTTCCGGCGGAATCACCCCAATGCTTCCAGTGCTCAACGTTGGCTGTGTTTGTGATGCCTGTGATTCGTTCCACTCACTGGCCACCACATGCACGCTTAACCCCGCTCCCGGTCTTTGAACGATCGGCAGAAACAGCCTGAGCTTCGCCCAGCGCAAAACCGCATCTGTAGGAATGTCGCTAAGATCAAAATACAGGTACGACTTCCGGGTTGCATCAACCACGAGGCTGCTTGCATTGTTGGTCGCAAAGCTGAGCTTGTTACCGGATGCGGTGAAGCTGTCCTCGCTGGCAGGGATGGTGAGAGCGTTCAATGCGTTTGCGGCAATGAAGAATACGGACAGGCAGATCAGGCAAATGAAAGGAGCGGTGCGTTTCATGGGGTGTAAGTCCTGCGGAGTACTCGGCGGTGATTAACGCACCAAGCGCATCGATGGGCAATACTGTTTCAGAATAAGGATGCTATGCTTGGTGTGCCTCGTTCGGCCTTCCTCAAGGCGCTGTAATCCACCCCCTTCGAAATTCGGCCGCTTTTGCCCTAAGC
This sequence comes from Chthoniobacteraceae bacterium, assembly GCA_044370935.1. Classification (GTDB taxonomy): domain Bacteria; phylum Verrucomicrobiota; class Verrucomicrobiia; order Chthoniobacterales; family Chthoniobacteraceae; genus Chth-196. The sequence goes on along the minus strand of JBILUQ010000171.1, from coordinate 7,431 downwards.
TCAGTCCGTCTGACTGCCTACAGGACTTCCGGCAAACTCGAGACCGCTTCCCACTCTTGCCGCTCCTCGTAATGCGTATAAATTCGGTGCGCGGTTCTAGTGGAGTGTCCAGTCAGCAACATTCGAATCTCCTCTGGCACCCCAACCGCAGTCATTGCGGAGGTAAAGGAGTGTCGAAGCGAGTGGAAGGAAAGACTGGATGTGGTACGTCCGACCCCCTCACCCTTCCTGATGATTCGGCCCATGACCCCTGCTTTTTCCATCAGCTTCTTGAACCTGTCCGGACAGCCCGCTTTTGCCGCCCGTGTATTTTCCAGCAAGATCTGGAAACAATGCTGCCTTGCCTACCCCTCGAGGCCTTCGCTCCTTGAATCCACTTTTGAGCCGTGTTCGTCACGTCGACTGTTACAAACCGCCGCGATGCCATTTTATCAGGCGTAATCACACCGATCGTTCCGGCAGCCAATATCGGCAGGCTTGTGGACGCTTTTGATTCGTTCCATTTGCCTTTGACCACGTGCACACTCAGGTGGGTGCTCGCTTAACTGGGGTGGCACTGGAAAGTTTTTGGAAACCTGCACTTTCGTGGAGGTCTATCCAGAGCAGTGCAATGTTGCAGACGGCGCGCAAACAAGGTTTGCAAACATAATTAGTCCAGGCTAACATTATTTTGTGCGTAGATCCCACGGTTTCCTGCTGGTGCCGCTTTCCGCCGGCGCGCTCGGCGCCTTCCACGCTGAGGCTTCCGAGAACCTGCCGCGGCCTCCGCGTCCGATGAGCACAGATCGGCCCGACACCACCGAATCCCCTTACACCGTCCCAACAAGGATGTTCCAGCTTGAGGCGAGCCTGGTTGACTTTTCGCGCGACCGCAGGGGCACCTCAGCACGCTCCAAGCAATGGGTATTTGGGCAACTGAACCTCAAGCGCGGAGTCGCAGCGGACACGGATTTGCAAATCATTGTAAACTCGCATTCCATGGCTGGACAGGTGGAGGGAGGAGACCGTGTCTACTCAGACGGCTTCGGTGACGTGACAGTGAGGGTGAAGCAGAATCTCTGGGGTAATGATGTGGGGCCAACCGCGATGGCGTTGATGCCCTATCTCACAATCCCTACCCACACGGGCGTCAGCGCCCATCGATGGGCGGGCGGTCTCATCTTGCCTTTCGCAGTCACGCTGCCCAACGGTTGGTCGCTTGGGGTCATGAGCCAGTTTGATTTCATTGAACGCTCGGAATCCGATTCCAGCCAGTTTCAATGGCTTCAGTCGGTCACCACCGGGATTCCAGTCACCGAAAGGGTCAGTACTTACTTTGAAATGGTGTCTATCACAAATCCGAAGGCGCCCTTGCAGCTCAGCGGCAACGCTGGGATGAACCTCCAAGTCACAGAAGCCCTCGTGTTTGATGTTGGCTGCCGGATTGGAATCAACCGGGCAGCGCCGGACCTTGGCGTGTTCTCTGGCTTCAGCATCCGTTTCTGACGCGCATCCAAGGCGAGTACGGCTGCATCAAAGTGGGGTCCTATTCCCAAGCCACAGCCAGACTGGGCGCATTTGCAGCGTTTCATCCAACGCCTTCTGGAGAATGTTGGGCTGCGAGCGGTGTCCCGAGATTTATCCCAGAGATTGAGATCGGCTTTGTGGCGAGGGCTCTGTGATTTATTGTAAAAGCCATGCTTGCGAGCATTTTGCTGATGCCGGACTAGAAGGTGTTTGCTGAGTGCAGAAGGATGCGGACATGGTTAATCACTCTCCGCGGACCAGCACGTCCCTTCATGCTCCCGTTTCGCCCCACGCTGCGGGATGGCTGTGTGTTTATTTCTTTGTCCAGGATCACTCATCAAACTCGCCGCCGCGTTCAACAAAATTCAAGAAATCCGAACCGCTCCGGAATGTGAAATTGCGCAAAGCCAGTCGGCGACCAGGCGCTTAGCTCCCTCGGAACACCCGACGGCCTGTCGATCCGCGTGAAGTTTGCACGCCAGCAATCCCCAACCACTGGCGGCCTTCCGCCCAAGCTTTCAAATGGGATCGCCAACTCGGCTGCCCAGCCCCCATCGACCATTCCGGCGACTGTCCGCAAGCCCTCACATCTCCAGCGGAAGTCCTTCCGGTAACCGCTTCGGATCTTCCGAATACACAGATCCAGCACCGCGTTGTTTGGATTCACCTCAATTTCAAAATAGGCGCCAAGATCACCAACAGGATCCAAAAACACTTCTACGACTTCCTCCGTGTAGAGCGGCGCATCACGGTCGCACAAAGTCGCCCAAGGATGAGAATCTTCAGCAAAAAACAAGACCCTGAGGTGTTCCTCATCCCATCCGACTTTGATCAAGGTCCTCTGCCCCGGCGCACCACCGTCCTCGGTTAGAAGCAGTTCCTGTGCAGGGAGGCCCACCCATTCAGGGCGCTTAAGTCCCAAGGCTAATTCACCAAATTCGCCCTTCTGACAACGCAAGCGCGGGAGCTGGACAGGCATTATCTACTGCATGTCTTGGAAAACACCGGCGACGTGCACCGCAGCCATCACCGCAAAACCAATTGAGAGCAAAGTGGTGAGAATGCAAGCGGCGAGCCACAGATTGACGCCGCTTTTAGCCGGCGCGAACGCTCCATCTGCATGGCGAGGCATCGGGAAAGACCCCGGTATCGGGAAGGATTCAGTCACCGCGTAGGTCGCATGACTGTCTGCATCCTGAACCTCTGCCACCGCCTCATCAACCGCGGCTGCTTCCTCCTCAATCAAATAAAGCACCTCAACGGTTCCCATCCGGATCCGCATCCCGCTCTCCATCTGGTAGGCAGTGCCCGGTTCGATTGGATAATCATTCACCGAAGTGCTTTCGTTGCCAGCCAGATCGGAGACAACGTAACCGCTCACATCGAGGGTTATCTGGATGTGCATGGGTGCGACGGACTCGTCCGGAACGATAATCACGCAATCCATTCCGCTGCCGATGGTCACCGTCGAAAGCGACAATTCATAAGCTGTGGAAGTGCCGTCTGACTGATTGATTACGAGCTGTTGCATAGGTCTCGGGGGAGATTTTTGGAGGCAGAGAATGCCGCTTTGGCACTCCAAAGCTCTACTTCGAACTCTCTATCAGTTCGCCGAATTGTTCAAAGAAATAACTGGCATCATTCGGTCCGGGTGCGGCTTCAGGATGATACTGCACACTAAACACCGGCAGTGACTTGTGACGCATTCCTTCGACTGTGTGATCGTTCAGATTGAGATGGGTGACCTCAATCTCCGATGGCAGGGAATCGGGATCGACGGCGAACCCGTGGTTCTGAGAGGTGATCGACACTCTGCCAGAACGTAAATCCTTCACCGGTTGATTGCCCCCTCGGTGCCCGAACTTAAGTTTGAAGGTCTTCCCGCCGAAGGCATACCCAAGCATCTGATGTCCGAGGCAGATCCCGAACACCGGCAACTTGCCCACAATTTTCCGAATGTTCTCGTGAACGTAAGTGAGCGCGGCTGGATCCCCCGGCCCGTTTGAGAGGAACACTCCGTCCGGTTTTAGCGCAAGAACGTCCTCGGCGCTGTAGCTTGCGGGCACAACTCGCACAGAAAAGCCTTCCTGCCGAAGCCGGCGCAGAATGTTGCGCTTCATTCCAAAATCATAAGCGACGATCTGATGCTTGACTGGAGGGAGAGGCAAAAAGCCCTGTAATTTCTGATCGACAATCGCCCCCGGAGTCCCCGGCGTCGTCCAAGCTCTTGAGTCGATTCCCTCGGGATCCCAATCGAAAGCTGCCTTCGGAGTGACTTCCCGCACGAAATCCTGTCCCAACACTCCAACACCCTGCTGCGCAATTTTCACAGCCTCGGCCTCCGCAGAAACCTCGGAGCTCAGGCACCCCTTCATCGCCCCCTTATCCCTCAAGTGCCTGGTCAGTGCGCGCGTGTCCACCCCCTGGATTCCTGCGATTTTCCAGCGTTTCAAATAGTCGCCAAGTGTTTCCTCCGAGCGCCAGCTACTCGCAATCGGGCTAAGCGCCTCCACCACGAAACCGCGCACATGAGGCTGCGAGCTCTCTTCATCCAACGCATTCACGCCATAGTTACCGATCTCGGGATAGGTCATCGCCACGATCTGTCCACGATAGGATGGATCGGTGAGAACCTCCTGATACCCAGACATTGAGGTGTTGAAACACACCTCACCAACGGATGTTCCAATGTGACCAAAAGACTCACCCACAAAGCTCCTACCATCTTCCAAGGCTAGAATCGTACGCATTGAATCCAAAAGAATGCGCTTCCACGCGAAGCTTTCGAGCAAATTTGTCGGCGTTGAGCGAGATTATTGAAACTTTAACACCAATTAGGACTTGCCTCCCGAGGCACCGGATCTCTTTAGTCCAACCTCATCGGAGTGCGCGCCCCAGAGAATCAGTCGCTTTCCCTGAAGTAAACCACCACCCGAGGAACAAAGCTGGCTTCTTTGCCAGCGCCAAACCCACCCGCAAGAATTCGTTCTGCAACTCATTTTCATTCATGGATTCATCAATTCCCCCAGATTTCACCGCTCCGAGCCATTCCTCCGAGGGGGAATCCGTAGCTCACCCGCATGCTGGGAATCCCGCCGAGTCAGTTCCGGGTTTAGCTCCACTTGCTACCGATCACAACGAAAGCGCAGACACCCATCCCGCGGAACCAAGCGGCATGGACGGCATCAATGTTCCGGCGGAAAACTCTACTATCGACTCCGAAGGGAGCCCCGACGAATCGAGTGCAAACGAAGGCGAATCAGACGCCGGTTCCGAGTTTGACACCGAGTCCGCTCAAGCTCCCGAACCGGGGTCTATCGAAGATTTCGCCCTGCGATCACAGAAGGCTCGCCTGCCCGCGGATGAAGAGGCGCAGGCGACCGCTACATTGGGCAAACTACTGCTTGGCGGACGCGCTGATGTGGCGCGGGCAGTTTTGTGCATTCCAAAACTGCCATGGATGGTGGTTACCCAAGCAACCACTGGGGCATGGCCTGAGATGAAAGCGTCATTTCGCACTCAGATGCTAGCCGGGCTTGCGAAGAGCGAGGGCGAAGCCGCCGCGCGCATTCGATTGAGCCTCGCACGGGGCCTCTTCAAGATCGATCAACCGGCGGCGCTTAAGCTAATCATTCTCACACTCAGATCGATGCGGGATCGCACAAGCGGCCTGCTCAAAGGCAAGGGAGCGGCGCACTTCGCCGGTGTGCTAATCGGTCGCGGAAAGGCTTGGGTTTTACAGGTGCCAACCGACTCCCTTAAACCGGCTGAGGTTGAATTGCTTGTTCATGCGGCTCTGCACGGGGCCTTTCACGCGCCACAGCCACCGCTGACTCAGATCCACACTCTGAAATGGGCGGTAGGGATCCAAGGCTCTCTCAAACTTCCCGCTGCGATCGAAGAGCTGGTTCTGAAATCCATTACCCGCTGGAGCAGCAAATGGCAGGGAGTCCTCAAGAGAGAAATCAAAGATCTGCCCGACGCTTGGCTTGCTGAGCTTAAACCACAGACTGGAAACGGTTTCACTGAAGCCGAGGGCTCACCACAGACATCCGACACCGACGAAGAGCCGGCGCAGCATTCAGAAGGCGAAACACCAGCGCCAAAGCATCGCAAGTCGAGACATGGGCAAAAAGGTGAAAGAGATTTGCCCAGAGAGCTGCACCAAGACTCAGACGCAGATCCGGATACCTCTCAGGGGAGAGCGGACGATAAATTAAACTCCGAGGAACTGGATGAGGACGAAACTGAGGCTGATGTTCCAGAGAAAAAACCACACAGGGAGCGGCCTGTTTACGTCTCGAAAACCATTCCCTCGCACGCCGACGAATCCGGTTCGCGCCCGGAATACAACCAAGGGGCAAACACTCAACGTCGAGGCGGCCAAGGGGCAAGCTTCAACCTGCATGAAACCCTTCGCCAAATCGAAGCGTACGCGAACAACCTGCGCGCTGAGTTGGCAAGCACCCAGAAACAGCTTCGATCCGCTGAAGAGATTCAGAAACGTTCGCGCCGCACGGAGAAAACAGTGCCCTTGCCGGTTCCCGGCTCTCCGTCTCTGGATGAATTGAGCCGACTCAACCAGCAGCTGGAATTCCGGAACGCAGAGCTAAAAATGCGCATCGAAGAACTCACTCTCGACAGCGAGCAAAGAGCGACAAGCCTCGGGCTTGCCGAGGTCCAACAGAAGGAATTAGACCTATGCTCTCAATTAAAAACCCTTCTAGCCTTCAAACTTCAGGAAGATTTCGAAGATTTTCACGCGCTCGAACAGCAGGCGAAAGACATCGTGGTACAGCAGCACTACAAGACCGTGCTCAAGCATGTGTTCGAGGTTCTGCAAAACGAGGGCATCATTTCTGCGCCTCCGCCGCCCCCTGCGCCACAGCAAATTCCGTTGATCAACCCGAAGTAGTTTCGTCCTCCCTCCCCATCCTCCCAGATGCACTCCATCTCACGCTCGTCTGATCGGAGTCGTCTTATGGGGAGGTAGGCCTGGAGGGATTCGAACCCCCAACCAAGGGATTATGAGTCCCCTGCTCTAACCATTGAGCTACAGGCCCGCACAGCTCCCGCTCCAGCCGGAAAGCGGCAGGTCGGACACGGCGAAGTTGCGAGAATGCCTCCATCAGAATCCCAGCGCAAGGATCGCATTCAATAAAAACGACTGTAACCCGCTCACACCTCACCCCAGTAAATGTCCTCCCTCCGATTCCCGGGAAGCGCTAGGGCAATCCCGCTCATGCTGCTTCTATCCATCTCCGTCTCAGGGTCCTGCGAGGTACCGTCGCAGGCTGCTGGGGCCAGTAAATTCGGGGAGGGAAACCACGTGGAATACATCGTTGGCAACCTTCCGATTGTCATCTCTGCGCCGCACGGCGGCAGCGATGATCCGCCTGAACTTCCAGAGCGGCAGTCGGGAGTGAAATCATTGGACTCCAACACGCAGGAGCTCGCCCGCTCAATTGCAGCGGCGTTTCAGACAAAAACCGGAGGCTTCCCCCACGTGATCATTTGCCGCGTGACACGCCGCAAAGTTGATTGCAACCGGGACATTCACGAGGGAGCTCAGGGCAACCCACTCGCTGAAAAGATTTGGGAACAGTACGCAGGATTCATTCACGAGGCCCAACTCGAGGTCATCCGCAGTTTTGGAAAGGGCTTCTTTGTCGACTTGCACGGCCACGGGCATCCCATCCGCCGGCTCGAGTTAGGCTACGGGCATGAGCAAACTACGCTTGAAAATCCGAACTCCATCCTTTGCTCTCCGGCGACGGCCCACGAAAGCACACTTCGAAATGTCGCATCCCCCGATGGTTCGAATTACGCCCAGCTTCTGCGCGGCCCGCTGAGCTTCGGCGCACTGATGGAAAAACACGGATTCCCATCCACCCCCCGCCCCTCGGTTGGGGCCCCCCCCCCCCC
>JBILUQ010000170.1:0-8361 GCA_044370935.1 Chthoniobacteraceae bacterium | reverse complement strand
GGCCCCCTGGGAGCGCGTAGCCCCAGCTGCGCCCAGACGTGGATTGCACCAAAGAGGTGACGAATCAACGAGGGTGCTGAGGGAAGCAGCGTATCTGATGGAAGCAGCTTATCTGAGGGAAGCAACGCATCCCGATATAAGGACGTTTAAGCGCAGCTGGGGCTGCGCGCTCCCAGGGAGACGCTGTGATTTATGCGCGTCCAGTTCAATCGCTGACTCAGGGCTCATCATGCCGGTGCACGGCCATCAAGGCCGTTGAACCAAGGCTCAAATGATCCCGCACCTTTGCGGCTCCCAGAACCTGCGGTGTTTCACGTCCAATAAATCCACGGGTGATTAACGAATCCAACACTGTTCGCCATCCCAACTATGAGGCGGATTTTGACTTGAGCCTTTCGATGTGCGCGCCCAGGCCCGCGAGCTTTTCATCGATGGACTCGTATCCGCGGTCAATGTGGTAAACCCGGTTCACCTCCGTCATTCCGTCCGCAACAAGCCCTGCAAGCACGAGCGCCGCCGACGCGCGCAGATCGCTCGCCATCACAGGTGCGCCGCTCATGTCGGATATTCCGCGGATGACCGCGGTGAATCCGTCCAGCGAAATATCAGCGCCCATCCGCTTGAGCTCCGACACGTGCATGAAGCGCTGCGGGAAGATTTTCTCCATGATGCGGCTTTCCCCGCTGGCCCTGCAAAGAAGCGCGCACATCTGCGCCTGCATATCGGTGGGAAAGCCCGGATAGGGTTCGGTGATGAGCTCGAGCGGGCGGGGTGTGCCGTTGCTGCGCAGGGTGATCTGATCCTTGCGGATATCGAGGAGGTAACCCCCGTCGATCAGCGCGTTGGTGACTGCATTCAAATGCTCGGGGTTCACCCGTCTCAGTGTCACTTCACTCCCGGCAATCGCCGCGGCCGCGAGAAAAGTGCCCGCCTCGATCCGGTCTGGAATGACGGTGTGTTCCGCGCCGTGAAGTTCTTTGACGCCTTCGATGGTGATTCTGCGGGTGCCGGCGCCTTCGATCTTTGCTCCCATTTTGATGAGAAAATTCGCGAGGTCGACGACTTCCGGCTCCGCAGCCGAGCCCTCGATCACGGTGACTCCCTCCGCCAGTGTAGCCGCCATCATCACGTTGTCGGTGCCAAGCACGGTGGGGCCCTGGCGGCCCTCCAGGTTGACAGTTGCGCCCCGCAATTCGTTGGCGAACAGCTTTACGTCGCCCGCCTCGACGCGGCTCGCGGCGTTTAGTGCGTTGAATCCCTTCAGGTGCAGATCAATGGGCCGGTCGCCGATCACGCATCCGCCGGGGAGCGAAACCGTCGCCTCGCGCGCCCGCCCCAGCAGCGGACCAAGCACGCACACGGACGCTCTCATTTTGCGCACAATATCGTACGGTGCCACGGTGCTGATGTCCTCGGCCTGGATGGTGACCGTGCCGCTCGCGCGCTCCACCTGCGCGCCGAGGCGGGAGAGAATCTGCAGCATGTAATGGATGTCGCTCAGGTCCGGCACCGAGTGGATCACGCACGTGTCGCGCGTGAGCAGTGTCGCTGCGAGGATCGGAAGGGCGGAGTTCTTTGATCCGCTGATCTTCACTGAGCCTGAAAGTTGGTGGCCGCCGTGGACGATGATCTTATCCATACGATGCAAATAGGAATCGGTTGCGTCCCTGGTAGTCGGTTTCCCCGCGGATCTCGCGGAATCCGGACTCTGCAAGAACCGCGGACAACGCTTCGGATTGGTCGTGTCCGATTTCGAGCGCGAGCATGCCCGACAGTTGAGACATGGATTGGCGGATGAGTTCCCGGATGATCTGCATGCCATCGGGTCCGCCGTCCAGCGCCAGGGCGGGGTCGTGCTGTACTTCCTGCGAGAGGGTGCTGATTTCGGCTGCTGGAATGTACGGTAGGTTCGCGACGATCAGGCTGAATGTGCGTTCGGTTTCAGGGAGTTGATCGAAAGGTTGCAGGAGGCCGCCTTCCCAAAATTTGATGCGATCCGCGAGGTTCAGGGCGGCGGCGTTTTCTGCTGCCAGCGTAAGCGCTTCGGGAGAGATGTCCACAGCGTGAACCTCCGCCTCCTTCCAGTGGGCCGCGAGTGTGAGAGCAAGCACGCCGCTGCCTGTTCCGATGTCCGCGAGACGCGGCGGTGCGACTTCGTGCAGTTTGATGATGCGTTCCGCGAAAAGCTCCGTTTCGGGGCGGGGGATCAGCGCGCGCTTGTCGCACTTGAAGATGTGGCCGTGAAATTCGACAGCGCCCAGGAGGTGCTGCAGCGGTTCGCCGGAAGCCCGCCGGCGAACGAGGTCCCGAAGCGGGCCAAGTTCTTTTTCGCTCAGCGGCCGGTCGAACTGCATGTAGAGATCCATGCGCCTGAGCCCGAGCACGTGGGCCAGGAGATGCTCGATGTTGAGGCGCGCGCTTTCGATCCCGGATTTTGAGAAATATCCCGCAGTGGATTGCAGGATTTCGAGGACGGTTTTCATTCAATCTGGGTCCGGTAGCGCGAAAAAACCTCGACCGCAGGTGCGTCAGCTCTGAGTGGTGCTCGCGGCCTCAAGTCTGTCCGCCATGTCCGCCGCTTGGAGCGCGTTGAGCATTTCAGTGATGTCCCCCTCCATGAATCGGTCAAGGTTGTAAAGGGTGATGCCTATCCGATGGTCGGTGACCCGATTTTGAGGATAATTGTAGGTCCGGATTTTTTCTTCGCGGCCTCCGGTGCCGACCTGGCTTTTGCGCTGGGCTGCGTATTTTTCTGCTTCCTCGCGCTGTTTGCGTTCGAGAAGACGCGAGCGCAGAATCTGCAGGGCTTTTTCCTTGTTCTTCTGCTGCGAACGTCCGTCCTGACAGCGCACGATCATCCCAGAGGGAATGTGCATCACCTGCACTGCGGAGTCTGTGGTGTTGACTCCCTGTCCTCCCGGGCCGCCTGCGCGGCAGACTTCGATGCGCAGATCGTCCGCCTTGAGCTCGAAGTCGACTTCCTCGGCTTCGGGGAGCACGGCGACGGTGGCGGTTGACGTATGGATGCGGCCCTGGGCCTCGGTGGCGGGCACCCGCTGCACGCGATGCACCCCGCTCTCGTAGCGGAGCTTGCGAAACACGCCGTCTCCGCTCACTTTGAAGATCATTTCCCGCAGCCCGCCCAGTTCGTTTTCGCTCGACTCCAAGGTCTCGATCTTCAGTCCGATGGTTTCCGCGTACCGGGAGTAAAGGCGTGCAAGATCCGCCGCAAATAGCGCGGCCTCGTCGCCGCCGGTGCCCGCCCGGATTTCAACAATTGCATCCCTGTCCTCATTGGGGTCGGGGGGCAGAAGAGCCAGCTGCAGCTCCTTGCGAAGGGAGGCCACTTTTTCCTCGAGGGCCGGCAGGTCTGCTTGCGCCATTTCCGCAAGCTCCGCATCGGTGCCGGACGCGAGTTGGCTGGATTCCTGAAACTCCGTGGTGACCCGCTCTAGCTGTTGGGCGAGTGAAAGGAGTTCCTTCAGGCGCGTGTGTTCGCGCAGCAGTTCGCGTGCTTTTTTCGGGTTGTCGTAAAGATCCCCGGCGCCAACGATTTTTTCAAGTTCCTGAAAGCGCTCCCTCTTGCGGGCAATCAGCGGGCCGAAATCCATAAGCTATGATAGCGTAGAGTCTTGGAGTTTAGATGTTCCGGGTAAAAGTTTCGAGCGGAGAGCCCTTCAGCTGGAGTCCCGAAGGGGGTGCTCGAACGGCAAAAGAAAACGGTGAAGGCAGCACTCGGCGCCTTCACCGTTCCTAAAATTCGCAATGTTCCAGCTAGAGCTTCTTCCGGCGTGTGGTTTGCGCGGAGGAATAGCGGCGGGTGAATTTCTCGATTCGGCCGGCCGTATCGACAAACTTCTGTTCGCCCGTGAAGAAGGGATGGCACGCAGCGCAAATACCAATCTTCAGGTCGCGGCGCGTGGACCGGGTGTTGTAATTCGTCCCGCAGGCGCAGGAAATAACGGTAGGTTCGTAACGGGGATGAATCTCGGCTTTCATATCTTCAAAAAGGGCTCGAAACAGTACCTGAACCTGGAATCAGAGCAACGAAAAAGAGTGCTGTGAGCGAAACAGGTTGTTTTGAGGGGTAGTCAAGTCCGCGGAAAGCGCCGGAAGAGATCTGGTATGGATTTAAGTTTTTATGTAAAGTTCAGCTCACCATAGAGTTGCGATTCTTTAAGCTCAAACTGTGTGACCTCCAGCGGTCGGCCGAGAATTTTTTCGAGTTCAAACCGTTTGGACATGATTTGGTCGAGTTGTGGTTTGATGGTCGCCATCGCCATGCTGGCGAACATTCCGGAGCCCGCGTCCACAAGGAGGGAGTCAAATTCCACTGCCCCGGAACTGCTTACAGAAACCCTGCCGCGGATTCCAAGCTCGACGGAGGCCACAAAAATTTTCGCCGTCATCTGCAGCGCCACGTTCAGGCTGCCCGGGCCTCCCGGTCTGAGCTGAAGGGATGTGTGGGTCACTGAGACGCCCTGCTCCGCAGCGGCCTCCACCACAGCGGCGTGAACCAGCGCGCCAAGCGCTTCTTCGGGCAGGTCCGCTCGAAGTGTCGCTCCCGAGAAGCCGTCCGGGCCCGTGGCCGGCGTCTTGAGGGTGACGGGATCGGGCGCGAATCCTGCCTTTTTGAGAAGCGCGTTCGCTTGGGAGACGGCTTCTTGGGCGGAAGCGGGCTTGGGTGAGAGGGAGAGCAGTTCTCGGAACATTTAAGGACAGGTTCGAATGCGAATGGTTATGAAATGGACAGGCGGGTGAGCAGATCCTCCCTGGAGGACGGCAGCCGATGGAGCACTTTGACGAGGGATTGGTCCGCGGGAAGGTTTTCGGCTGCGATTCCCAGCAGGCGCGCCAGCTCTGATTCAAAGTGGTACAAGGCGCGGCGCGAGGCTGGGGACGTGCTCAGGAATCGAAGCGCCCGCAGGAGAAGGTCGAAAAGTTCGGGCACCGGGGTTTCGGATTCGGTGGCCCGCTCGAGCAACTCGGTTGCGTAGGAGGCGAGGGCAACTTTCGGATAGTCGGTTCGCAGGCCGGGAAAACTTTCGCACAAGTTCGCCTCGCGCAGCGTGTGCAAGTCTCCGGCGCGGGCGGGTTGAAACTGTATTTCGCACAGGTGGAATAGGTCCAGGACGCCGGCGAGACGGTTTCTAGGGCGGAGCGCGCCCTTAGCGACGGTTTTGATGCGTCCGAACTCCGGAGTAAGCCAGCAGGTGATGAGGCTTGTTTCAGTGAGCTTGATCTTGCGCAGGAGTATGGCCGGAGTGCTGTGCACGAGGAGGATAAGAGGGGGCGGAGCTTGGTTTTCGCCCGGGAATCGCCGGATCGTAGCATTTCCCCCTGCGACAATCTTGCACAAAGCACTGGATGCCTTGACACCAGAACCCTGCTTCTTAACCTGCGCGGTTTCTACATTGCTTATGAATCTTCCGATTGATGCCCTAAAACGTGCCGCCAATGAAGCTCGCGGCCTGGCGATGGATGCCGTCCACGCTTGTTCCTCCGGCCACCTAGGTCTGCCTCTTGGTTGTGCAGAGATCGGCGCCGTACTCTTCGGTGAAAGCCTCCAGTACGATCCCGCCGAACCGCGGTGGCTTAACAGGGACCGGTTTGTTCTGTCCGCGGGACATGGCTCGATGTTCCTATACAGCTGGCTGCATCTCGCGGGGTACAAGCAGATGGGGATCGATCAGGTGAAGAACTTCCGAGTGCTCGGATCGCACACCCCGGGGCATCCGGAGAGTTTTGAAACCGAGGGAGTGGAGTGCACCACCGGTCCGTTGGGGCAGGGAGTGGCCAACGCTGTGGGGATTGCGGTTTCGCAGAAAATGGCTGCTGCCCGGTTCAACACTGCGGCTCACACGATTTTCAAGAACCACGTCATCTGCCTCGCTGGAGACGGTTGTTTGCAGGAAGGTGTAGCCGCTGAGGCCGCGTCATTCGCCGGCCATTACAAGCTGGACAACCTCGTGCTGATCTATGACTCGAATGATGTCACATTGGACGCCATGGCCGACGCGTCTCAAAGCGAGGACGCGGGCAAGCGATTTGAGTCGCTGGGATGGCATGTGCAGCAGGTCGACGGGCACGATTTCGCGGCGATCGCGGCTGCGCTGCACAAGGCCAAGACCTCGCCGGGCAAGCCTCACATCATCATTGCCAAAACGCTGATTGGAAAAGGCATTCCTGAAGTTGCCGGCACCGCGAAAGCCCACGGAGAGGGCGGTGCGAAGTTCATTGAAGCCGCTCGCAAGGCGTTGGGCTTGCCCGAGGCTGAGCACTTCCATGTGTCCGGCGAAACGCATTCGTTTTTCGCTGCACATAGCGCCGAACTTGCGAAGAAGCACGAGGAATGGAAGACGACTTTCAACGCTTGGAGCGCCGCGAATCCAGACCTCTCCGCACAGCTGCACGCGGCTGTTGCAGGGAAGGGTGTTTCTGCCGCTGAGCTTTCCTCGAAAATTCCAGCGTTCGCCGCAGACTCGAAAATCGCGACACGCAAGGCCGGCTCCGACGTGCTCCAACCGATCGCTGCAGCGTTGCCTTTGATGGTGTCGGGTAGCGCCGATTTGTACGGCTCGACCTTGAATTACATTTCCGGTGCGAAGGATTTTACCGCCGCGAGTTTTGAGGGACGCAACATCCGTTACGGCATTCGTGAACACGCAATGGCAGCGATCATGAACGGGCTTGCGTATGACGGCATCTTTCATGCGAGTGGCGCTACCTTCCTCGTGTTTGCGGACTACGCAAGGCCGTCGATTCGAATCGCGGCTCTCTCAAGGCTGCCCGTGGTCTACATCTTCACGCACGACTCCGTTGGAGTCGGCGAAGACGGTCCCACGCATCAGCCCGTGGAAACGGTCAGCGGTTTGCGCGTGATCCCGAATCTGAATGTGATCCGTCCGGCGGATCCTGAGGAAACGGCCGGTGCGTTTGCAGCGGCTTTCTCCCGCCAGAACGGCCCAACGCTTCTCGCGTTGACGCGCCAAGCAGTGCCGCTCCTGTCCGCGATATCCGTCGAAGACAGGCGCAACGGAACGATGAAGGGCGGTTACATCGCGCAGAAGGAAACAGGTGCGCTGCACACGATCCTGATGGCGAGTGGAAGCGAACTCCAGCACGCGATCGCCGCGGCAAAGCAGATCGGTGACGGTGTGCGGGTGGTTTCGATGCCGTCCATGTTCCTTTTCGAACAACAATCCGCCGAATACCGCGAGGTCGTGCTGCCTTCGTCGGTGAGGAGACGTGTTGCGATCGAGGCTGGCGTGCGGGATCTATGGTTCCGGTACGTCGGGTTGGATGGAGCGGTGATTGGGATCGATCGTTTTGGTTTGAGCGCGCCCGGCAATGTGGTGATGGAGAAGTTGGGGATCACGGCCCAGTCGGTTGTGGATGCAGCGAAGGCGCTCAAGTAGCGCTTCAACTTAGCGCCGGGCCCGGCCGCCGGGGTTGTGGAGGGAGCATGGAGTTCCCTCACTGCTTTGGATTGTGAGCCGGGTAGCGTGTTGGAATAAAAAATCCCCCGTTCCGTGTGGCGCACGGGCGGGGGATTTTTTATGCCGGAAGCGGGGTGGTTTGGACGCACGGATTTTGAGTGAATTTTGGATAAAAAGCCGTGGGACTTGAGATGCCACTTTTCTGATCTGTGTTATATTTCAAGTATGTGGGAATTCGCAGGGCGGTGGGTGATTGTGATGGGGGTTGTGGCGTGGCTTCTTTCGATGAACATTGGGGGCGCAGGTGGAGTAGCGAGTGGAGAAGTCGGGGCTGGCGCGGCGGCGGGTGTGCCCGGAAGTTGGGTGGGATGGCAGTGGGCGTGGATGGCGGGTTTGTGGGTTGGTTTTTGGAACGCGTTGTTGCGGCCGCTGGTTCTGCGGTTTGGAATGGAGGGGGTGAGGGTGATCTGGGCGATGGGGGTGGTGGTTTTTTTGGTGAACGCAGTGATGTTTTATGAGATCGACACCTGGGTCCCCGTGCTGGGGTCGCTGGATGGGCGGGCCAGGGGGGTGGTAGGGGTGGTTGCAGCCTTGGTGAGCTGGGGGTTATCCTCGGTGTTTCATTCTCATGATCGACGCTGGCACTGGATCACTTACCATGGAGCCGTGCAGCGACAGCGAGGAGCGAGTAACCCCGATGAAAACAGACAAACTCAGCAGTGATGGCGGTGAGAGACTTAAGACTTATGCTCCGGGGCGGGTTCGCGTGAAGATTTGCGGGATTACAAGCCGTGAGGATGCGCTGGCTGCGGTTTTAGCGGGAGCGGATGCCTTGGGCTTCAACACGTGGGAGGGGAGCAAGCGGTACATGGACATCCACGCTGCCGGCGGCTGGATGGGGGATTCGCCGGCGTTTGTGACG
>JBILUQ010000169.1:0-8406 GCA_044370935.1 Chthoniobacteraceae bacterium | reverse complement strand
GGCCTCGGGGACCTCGATGCCCATCAATGACCAGGTTCCCGAACTGATGTACGCCCAGTTTGGAGTGCCGGTGTTCATCGTGGGAATGGCGACTACAGCGGAACCCGTGTCATGCGTCGCCGGTGCCACAACCCTGAGGCTGGGAAGGTCGCAGTCCGAGGCAAGATCGGCTCGGAGCGCCCCGAGGTCTGTGCCCGGCTCAACCAGTTCCGGCAAAAAGTGCGTCGGAATGCCCAGCCGATGCAGCAGTTCCGTAGACCACATTTTTGTGATTGGATGGAGAAACTGAGTTGTCGAGGCGTTGCTGAATTCACTCGCCTGAGAGCCGCAAAGCGCCCAGTGAAGCCAGTCCGGGATGAGCAGCATCTTGTGTGCTCGCTCGAGCAAGTGGGGGTGGGTTTGTTGGGTGGCCAGCAGTTGGTAGAGGGTATTAATCTCCATGAACTGCACGCCCGACTGAGAAAAAATTTCAGCGCGCGACACGGTGGCTGTCGCCTTTTCCACAAGTCCGCGCGTCCGCTGATCCCGATAGCAGTAGGGCAGCCCAAGCCACTCGCCGCTCGCATCCTGGAGCACGTAGTCGAGGCCCCAAGTGTCGACCCCGATTGAGCGGATGTCCGAACCTAACTCGCGCGCGGCTCTCTTGAGCCCCGTCCGGATTTCGCTCCAAAGTCCAAGCAGATCCCATCGCAGGGAGCCGGCTACGGGAATACCGGCGTTTGGAAAGCGGTGAATTTCGCTTAACTTTAGAAACTCGCCGTTCCAAGAGCCACCCATCAGGCGTCCGCTTTCCGCACCTATGTCCACGCACAGATAGTTGTGAGAGCTCATGAATCGTGATTATCAGTGACGCGGATGTGGAGGAGAGCGGGGCGGGTGGGGGTGATCGCAGGGCTCTGAAATTCGGGATTGGCCATCCGGTTACCATGGGTTGGTAGTGGAAGGGTAAATTTTTGTCACTTTCTTTGCTAAAGGTTGCTTTCCTCAGGCGCGGAGTCGTCCAGCGGCGCTATTGGGCTGGAATGATCGAGGTCACTCTGTCAAAAATGTGGAGATGCGTCCGCCCTACCTACTTTTGGTGATGATTTTTTGGCTGCCGTCACAGATGGTTGGCCAATCCGGCAATCCTGCGGGGGGAGATGCATGGCGGCAGGATCTCACAAGGGTCGAGCGCCGAATCCAGGAAGTCCGGGTGGAGATTGGCAACCGGTATGAAAAAAAACTGGGGGAGCTGCGGGCAGAGATTCAGAAGCTGGGTGATTTGGAGAACGCTGTGGTGATTCGGGACGAGGAGCGACGGCTCGTGGCGGCGGACATTGCCTTGGACCCCCAGTACCTGGTTCAAGAACCCCGGTTGCTCCGGGAAGTTCAGGTGGAGCTTCTTGGAAAGCAGAAGGAGATGCTCACTCAGATCGTTCAGGAATCCTTGCCAAAACTGCTGGAGCTCAAGAAGACACTCACCATAAGCGGGCGTTTGGACGAGGCCCTCGAGGTGCGGCGGAGCATTGCTGATTTGCAGGATATTGTGAGTCCAGCCGAGAAGGTCGAAAACGGCACGCTGGTCGCGGCCGAGGATCTGTATCAAACCTTTCAGTCTTCTCGGCTTAGAGCGGACAAGATGTACAAGGGACGTGGTTTGGTGTTGCGCGGCAAGGTGGCAGGGGTGCGGCCTGATCCACGCGATCCGTCGGCGACTGTGCTCGTGGTTTTCGGGGGCGGGGACCGCATGTTCATCGATTGTGCGTTCTCAGGCGATTATCGAATCGCAGAGGCGCGCCAAGGCAGTTCCGTCGGCTACTCCTTGAGCAAGGGCTCGAATGACCCTAACCCCGCGAAACTCACTCGGGGAGCCGTGGTGGAAATCAGCGGTCGGTGCGAGGGATGGGATGCCGGGGTCCGGTTTGGAAATTGTTCATTGCATCGGAGATAAGTCCGGCAGTTCTAGTGCCCGTTTTTGGTCTCGTCTTTGCAGTTGTTGCTTGCTGAGTTTGGTTTAATCTATTGGGAGTCATGAATACAAAATTTGGTGCCTTGGCCGCAGTGTCAGTCGCAGTTATCGGGTTTTCGAGTTGCACCCCGATGGACGATGATTACGTACCCCGCCGCAAGCCGGGGTTCCGGCCGCCCACCGTTCCAGTTTCCCAGGAGCAGAATGTTCCGGTAGATCCGTTGAATGTGCCACCCGGATACGGGGCCGTGGATGGGGGGGGGCAGCCTGGTTATTCAGCGGTCAATCCAAATTCGATTCCTGATCCGCATCCGGTGCCCGCACCCACGCCGCCACCTCAGCCTCCCGCACCAAAAACCGAGGAGCCGCAGTATGCGACGAAAGTTCAGGGAAAATCTGGTTGGATTCGTAGCCCCTATGACGGGAAAGTTTTGGACGCCAGCGGCATTACGCCCGGAACTCCGGTGAAAGACCCCGAGACTGGGCGGGTGATGCTCGTGCCCTAATTGTGGGGGTTTTGCCTTTGCCACACCCCGTTTCCAACGTTTCCAGCGTTCTTCACAAGTTCGCTTATATACTGATCCTGCGCTTCTTGGGCGTGGGATCAACGCCATTTGAATTTGGAGTGCGTCTTATGGCACCGCGGAGCAGCAAGGAACCTCTTATTCGTGCTGGTTTTGTTGCGTCTTTGTTGGGTAAAGGCGACTGCAGATGACTTCCGAAATGAAACGCGTCGCGGTACTCGGCCCTGGTCTGTTGGGTGGCTCGATCGCACTTGCACTGCGCGGCAAACCCGGCGTTGAAGTCGCGATGTGGGCGAGGCGCGCTGAGGCCGTTGAAGAAGCCCGAAATTTGTCCGTGGCGGATGTCGTTTCTGAACGTCTTGAGGATGTCGTCAAAGATGCGGACACAGTCGTTTTTTGCATGCCGGTTGGAGCGATGGGGGCCGTGGCTTCGAAGATGTTGCCGTTTTTAAAATCAGAAGCCCTTGTCACTGATGTCGGGAGTGTGAAGCAGATCGTCACCCAGACCCTTGCTCCCATCCTGCGGGGCCGCGCGCTTTTTGTTGGAAGCCACCCAATGGCTGGCTCTGAGAAGGCGGGGCTCGTCCACGCGCGGGCGGATTTGTTTTGTGCCGCGACCTGTATTGTCACGCCGGAACCGGGGGAGACTTCGTCCAAGGCCGTGAGTCTTGCGTCCGAGTTCTGGGAGTCGCTTGGGAGCAGGGTGCGCTTGCTCTCGCCTGCGCGCCATGACGAGGTTTGTGCGCTGATAAGCCACGTGCCGCATCTCACGGCAGCCGCTTTGGTAAACGCTGTGGACGGGCAGTTACCCCTGGCTTTCGAGTTTTTTGGTCCCGGTTTTCGTGATACAACACGTGTTGCCGGCGGGCTGCCTCAAATGTGGACGGAGATTTTGACGGAGAACCGAGTTGAGGTGCTCAAGGGGGTGCGCGCGCTTATCAGCCAACTGGAGGTCGCGGCTCAGGCTTTGGAGAACGTAAGGAGCGACGCGGGGCAGCCGCATCAGGATTGTGCACTCGCTTGTCAGAAATTGACCGCTTTTCTCAGTGCGGCCAAGGATTGCCGCGATAATCTGCGCGTTGGATGAATCACCCTTCAATGATGGACTGGAAAATAAAAAAAGCGTTGCCGTTAAATTGTGAGTTGGAAGTGCCCGGGGACAAAAGTATCTCCCACCGTTCGGTGATGCTCGCCGCCCTGAGCCGCGGATCGTGTGTCATCAGGGGCTTTCTTCCGGGGGAAGATTGTCTCTCAACAATGGAAGCAATGCGCTCCCTCGGTGTGGCGCTTGAGCAACCCAATCCAACCACGATGATCGTTTACGGGAACGGCGGGGAATTCACAAAGCCGCAGAAAGATATCGACTGCGGAAATTCCGGAACAACCATGCGCTTGCTCAGCGGTTTGCTCGCGGGTCAGTCCTTTGAGTCGCGGTTGTTTGGCGACGCGTCCCTTTCCAAAAGGCCGATGAAGCGGGTGATAGATCCGCTCTCAAAAATGGGTGCGCGCATCGTGCCCGAAAATGCCCCTGACCGGCCGCCCTTGCGGGTGCACGGCGGGCCGCTGAAGGCGATCGACTACGTGTCGCCGGTTGCGAGCGCGCAGGTGAAAAGCGCGGTCCTTTTGGCGGGTCTTTACGCTGATGGAACGACCTCTGTGACTGAGCCGACGCTCAGCCGGGATCATACCGAAAGGATGCTGGAGTATTTCGGCGTGCGCGTTGAGCGGGAGGGCTTGAAAGTTTCTGTGAAGGGCGGCTCCCGTCCGCAACCCAGGGACTTCCGGGTTCCCGGAGACGTGTCTAGCGCCGCTTTTTGGCTCGTAGCTGCTGCGGCCTCGCCGGGTGCGCATCTGAGGGTCAACCACGTCGGTTTGAATCCGAGTCGGACTGGCATTCTGGCTGTGTTGACGCGAATGGGTGCGAGGGTGCGAGAGTTTGAATTTCAAAAAGAAGGTGAACCCATAGGGACCATTGATATCGAGGGCCGACAGTTGAAGGCCACGCGCATCGCTGGCAAAGAAATCCCGAATGTGATCGATGAGTTGCCCATCCTTGCGGTTGCCGCAGCCCTGGCGAACGGGGTAACGGTGATTGCGGACGCGGCCGAGTTGCGCGTCAAGGAGACGGATCGCTTGGCGGCTATCGCGCATCATCTGCGTGAGATGGGCGTTCCGGTTGTCGAACTTCCCGATGGTCTGGAGATTACCGGCGGCGCCCCGTTGAAAGGAGCCAAACTCGACAGCCTCGGGGATCACCGGATTGCCATGGCATTCGCCATCGCAGGGCTTTTTGCTCAGGGCGAGACCATAATCACCGGGACTGATTGTGTGAACACGTCTTATCCGGGGTTCTACGATATTTTGCAGCGCGTGACCGCTGAGCGTGCGGCGGGGGAGCATCTTGTTTTGAAACTCGAGGAGTCGGCTTCCGAGCCTCTGGAGTGAGGTTCTTTGGATTATGAGCGAATCATACAATGTGATAGCGATCGACGGGCCGGCCGCGTCCGGCAAAAGCAGCGTTGCGAAAGCATTGGCGCGCAGATTAGGTTTTGTTTACGTGAACACGGGCGAGATGTATCGGGCGGTGACCTGGCAGGTGCTTGAGTCCGGTGTGGACCCGAAGGACATGGACGCGGTGCGTGCGTGCATCGCCGAGATGAATATCGAGTGTGGCGTGGACGCTCAGCAGTCCACGGTTTCGGTCAATCGGGCGCGCCCCGGCGATGCTTTGGTGGGAGAGGGGGTGAACGCCGCAGTCTCTTTTATCGCAAAGGTTCCAGAAGTGCGCCAGCGTCTTGTCGATTTGCAAAGAGCTTATGCCGACCGCTGTGACTCCGTGATGGAGGGGCGTGACATTGGATCCATTGTTTTTCCTGATACGCCCTACAAGTTCTACATCGATGCCTCCGAGGAAGTGCGGGCGGCCAGAAGAGCAAAGCAGGGGCTTAAAGACTCGATTGGACAGCGGGACAAGCAGGATACGACCAGAAGAAACTCCCCCCTTGTAATCGCGGAGGACGCGCACGTGATCGACAGCTCCCATCTTACCGTTGACGGTGTCACCGGTGAAATTATCGGGCGCCTTAAAATGAAGGGTTTTTTGAGCTCGGATTTTTGATTGTCCTCAATTGACTTACTGCCTCTTTTTCCAAATGGGCTTGGTGTATCAAATCGGCTATTTTCTAACTCGGGCGGTTGCGAACATCTGCTTTGACTTGCGGGTGGTGGGACGGGAGAAGATTCCCACATCGGGCGGCCTGCTGCTCGCGATGAACCACCAAAGTTTCCTGGATCCACCGCTGGCTGGTATTGCCTGTGATCGGGAGATCTTCTTTCTCGCGCGAAAGTCGCTTTTGGAGTGGCCCGTACTTGGGAGTCTTTTTCCGAAGCTCAATGTGATTCCGTATGATCAAAGCGGTGCTGATACGAGCGCGATCAAGGCGGTTATTCGCGTGTTGCGCGGGGAGAATGCCACAGTCATTTTTCCGGAGGGCACCCGATCCAAAGATGGACGCCTTCAGAGCGCGCAGGCTGGGCTTGGAATGATTGTGGCCAAGACGCTTGTGCCCGTCGTGCCGCTCAGGATTTTTGGCGCCTACGAAGCTTTCCCCCGACACACAAAGCGCGTGCAGTTCAGCCCGATCACCATTGTGGTGGGGGATGTTCTGAAGTTCACTGCTGCGGACTTTCAGGGAGACTCAAAGGCTGCCTACAAGCGGGTGAGCGACGTGGTGATGGATAAAATTTCCGGATTGAAGTGCCAGGAATAGCGCTTCGTCGACTCGCCTCGGCCGTGCGACCGGTCAGCAGCGTTAGCCTGCATTCGTCGCGAGCGCTCGGATGGCATGCGCCTTGTCCTGCTCGATTTGGGTGCGCAATGATTCGATGTCTGGAAACCGTGCTTCTTGTCGGAGAATTGATACGAAACTGACTTCCAGAGACTCGCCGTAGCAGTCCTCGTGAAAATCCATCAAGTGTACCTCCAGTGTCGGGGAGGGGGTGATTTCGGCAAGCGTTGGACGCACTCCAAGGTTGGCCACTCCTTTGAGGTCTGACCCGGCTGAGAGCCGTTTTGCTCTTACTGCGTAAACTCCGTTTGGAGGAAGTTGTTCGTTGAAAACACGGAGGTTTGCGGTGGGGAACCCCAGCGTTCGGCCCAGTTTCCTACCCTCAACAACGTTTCCGAGTACCGTGTAGGGGCGGCCTAGAAGGGTTTCCGCGCGGGCAAAGTCACCGGAAGCCACGGCTTGCCTCACACGGGTGCTGCTGACGGGTTCGTCGTTCTGGGTGACTTCGTCGATTCCAATCGCGTTGAAACCGTGCAAACTGCCCAAGCTTTTGAGGAGCTCAAGGTTGCCTTTGCGGCCTTTGCCGAAGCTCCAGCGCGCGCCAACGCAGATTGCAGCGAGACGGTGGCTCGATAACACCAAGGATGTTATAAAATCAGAGGCATCGGTCGCTGCAACGCTCGAGTTGAACGGCAGAACGAGTGCGTGTCCGAAGCCAATGGACGAGAGGATGTGAATCTTGTGTTCAGGGGCAGTGAGGAGCAGGGGGGCGTGATCCGGGTTTAATATTCGAGCTGGGTGTGGGTCGAATGTAAGCGGGAGAGCGACTCCGCCGACGTGGGCGGCCTCTGCCATCGCGCGGCGTAGAACGGATTGGTGCCCGAGATGGACTCCATCAAAAACACCAATCGCGAGGACTATAGGAGCGCGTATGCGCGAAAGTTCCGATACTGCACTCAGGACTTGCATCGCAACGCCGGAATTAAGCGCCTCTCAGGCGGGAGACGGTCGGAAGATCAAGCACCCGTTGGTAGACTGATGCAGGCTCTTCCTCACGCAGCTGTTGAACGGTAATTGCACGCTCAAGGGTGAATCGACCGGATTTGGTTCTGCGCAGGCTGCTCAGGTGCGCGCCGCACGAAAGGGATTCTCCAATGTCGTGGGCATAGGTTCGCACATAAAAGCCCTTGCTGCAGACCACTCGGAATTCAATGTCTGGCAGCGAGGTTTTGAGAATCTCGTGTGCGAAAACGTGAACAAAGCGCGGTTCACGCTCCACGGTCTTACCCTGTCTCGCAAGTTTGTACAACGCAACGCCGCCCTGTTTGATTGCCGAGACCATCGGCGGCATTTGGTAAAAGTCTCCGTCGTATTTGGCAAACGCTTCTTCAATGTTCGCATTGGTAAGCTGCGGCACGGGTCGAGTATCAACAATTTCGCCGTCCGCGTCCTGGCTGTCGGTGGAGACTCCCAAGCGCATCGTTCCCACGTACTCCTTGTCTTCGGCCATCAGGAGATCTTGGATCTTTGTGCCGCGTCCCAGGACGATCAGCAGCAGGCCGGTTGCAAGTGGATCCAGCGTTCCGCAGTGTCCGACTTTTTTGATTCCCAGACGGCGTCTCACTAAGGCCACGACATCGTGAGAGGTCATCCCTGATTCCTTGTCTATGAGCAGAACGCCATCGATTTCTTGAGGTCGCATATTGGTGGTGGCAGAAAAATATGAGGAAGGCCAAAGGCGAGTGTTACGAACCGCCGCGAATGTGGCGGTCGATTGCGGTGAGCACCTCGGCTTGAACCACCTGCAGTGGGCGCGTGATCCGGGCTCCTGCAGCGAGTTTGTGTCCGCCTCCGCCGAACTCAGCGCAGATGGCGCACACATCGATTTTGGGGTCCTTTGAGCGTAGACTGATCCGGACGAGGCCCTCCGAGACTTCCTCGAAAAATGCGGCGACAACCACTCCCTCGATTGAGCGAATGGTATCGATGAGTCCTTCGGTGTCATCGGGTATGGTGCCGATGTTTTTTGCGGTGGCTGCCGTAAGCGCAAAACTTGCGACTCGGTCTTCGCTAGAAAAGTGAAGGACGTTCAGGAGCGCGCGCAAGAGTTCCAGCCGTCGACGGGGACAAGTCTCGTACAGGTTTT
>JBILUQ010000008.1:0-29974 GCA_044370935.1 Chthoniobacteraceae bacterium | reverse complement strand
TCAGACGGCGGCTGAAAACACCGTCCGTTAGCTACCGCTCCCACGAAGCACACCTGTGAGTAAATTTGCAAAGACTCATAAAATAACTACCACTGCAAGCGATTCCACCGCATCCTAAGGAGACGAATGTCCACGACTTTATTGACCCCACCCGCCCTCTTGACCAACCGCTACAGCGACCGCAAGTTCCCCGCCTTTAATCTGGCGCGCCTGCTGCGCACCGTGTTCACCCCCAGCGGAGGCGAGCGTGTGTGTGTGCTCATCGATCTTCCCAACCCTGCCCAAATAAAGGATCTCGCATTCCTCGCCGACCCGTCTTTCACAATCCAGCGCCATGCGCACGAGGACTTCGTGCTCGGCCTCCGCAACGGGGTTCTGGATGAACTCAATCTCAAGGGCGGTGATCTGTTCGCATACGAGATCACAGGCGGCAGCAACCTTGACCTGCCGGACACTTGCTTTTCACCAGATGGAAAAGAGCACTCTTTCGAATCCGCCGTCTACAAGGCCTTCGACATCATCCTCTGCATCTCCACCTACTCGGCTACCGCGCCGCTGACAGCATTCGCAAAGAAATATGGCTTTCGCGGAGCAACCATGCACGGGATGAACCCGATCATCCTCAGCTCGGGGCTCTCGGTGAATTACGAAGATGTGAGCAAGCAGGCAGAGAAGCTGCGACTTGGAATGACCGGCGCCGATTGGGTTGAAATCGACTACACGGTCCTGAACGAGAAGGCGACGCTCCGCCTCGAACTTGGCGCGCAGGAAGCTCAAAAAAGCCACGGCTTGTGCCGCGGCGGCCCGGACGTGGCAAACCTCCCCGCCGGCGAAGTCTACTTCGTGCCAGTCTCCGCAGAAGGCACTTTCCCCATGCAATACTCCGACGGTTCCCTCGGAATGATGACCGTCACAAAGGGCCGGATCACCAGCGCACGACTGCTCTCAGGATCCCCGGAAACCGTGGCTGCGCACAACCAAAAGCTCACATCCGACCCCGTCACCGGTGAGATCGGCGAACTCGGATTCGGCACGCAGGAGTTGCCTCCGAGCGGGCGCGACATCCAGGACGAGAAAATTCTCGGCACGCTGCACGTGGCCACGGGCAGAAGCGATCATCTCGGGGGCAGCCTTACTCCGGACCGCTTCGCGAACCGTCTCAACGCCACGCATGACGACATTCTGTTCAGTCCCACGAAAACTCCGCGCATCAATGTGCCGGAAGCACGGCTGCATCGCAGGGGCACGACGCATGTGATCGTCCAGAGCTACGAGCCCTCCGCTTACCTCAAAAGCTTGCTGTCTGAATAAACGGATTGAATCGCAAATTTGCCACAGGTCATGAGCGCGGCAATTTTACCTAGAAAAAAGCTGCTACTCCTCTTCCTCTCGGGGATCGGGGCGGCGTTATTTTGGAAGATCGGCGCCATGACAAATGCGACCGATGCGACGAATGCGAGGCAGAACGGAAGACTGAACCCGGTTGAGTTGCCGGGCGCAGCGGATGGATACGGGCAGAAAAAGGATACATCCGATCAAAAATGCTGTGACAAACCGCCTTCAAAAAGCGCTTTGATGCTGGCGCGATAAATGAAAAGCGATCGACTCCGGCTTCCACTCTTTCGCGCGTATTGACCGGCATCAACTCGCACCCCAAACTGCGGCCCTCACAAGATGCTCTTCAAAAACGCCCGTCTTATCCTGCCTGAGCGGATTCAGCCTGCGGGCGCCCTCCGAGTCAGAGACGGTTGCATCGCTCAAATTTCGGCACCGGGTGAAACGATTACCGCCGAACCGGGGGAAGCCGTTTTGGACGCAAACGGCAAATTTTTGGCACCCGGCTTTGTGGACATGCACATTCACGGCGCCCTTCGCCGGGACAGCATGGAAGCGAATCCCGAGGCGTTTTCGCAAATATGCAAGTTCCACGCGTCGGGCGGCACGACCGCCCTCGCACTCACCACCGTCAGCGCGCCGCAAAGCGAAATCATCGCGGTGCTCAAAGCGGCCGGATCGATTGACCCGAACGCAACGGGCGGCGCGCGTATTGTGGGGATCCACATCGAGGGCCCGTATTTCTCAAAGGAAAAGCCCGGAGCACACCTGCCCGAGTTGCTTCGCCATCCGAATCCCGAGGAGTATTTGGAATGGCTGCAGTACCGGGATCGCATCACGCAGGTAACCCTCGCACCCGAGCTTCCCGGCGCTCTCGTCTGCATTGAAGCGCTATGCGCCGCAGGGATCCGCGTGAGTGGCGGACACAGCGATGCTTGGGACGAGGAGGCCGCGGCCGGGTTCGCCCACGGCATGCGACAGGCCACACACACTTTCAACTGCATGTCGGGCGCGCGCAGGCGGGGCGCTTACCGGGTCGCCGGACTGCTGGAATTCGCCATGGGCGAGCCGGAGATGTTGTGCGAGCTCATAGCCGACGGGCATCATGTAAGCCCAACTCTAATGCGCGCATTGTACCGGGCCAAAGGCGCCGACGGCATCGCCCTCGTGACGGACGCCGGCGGCGGTGCGGGGCTTGCGGTCGGGGAAAGCTTCATGGTCGGATGCATCAAAGCGGTTGTTCACGAGGGCATTAGCCTGACCGAGGACGGCTCTGCGCTCGCCTGCAGCGTCGCCCGGATGAACGAACTGGTACGCACGATGGTGGAAAAGGTCGACGTGCCCCTCCAAGAGGCGGTGCAAATGGCCTCGCTGAATCCCGCAAAAGCCCTCGGGTTGGACCATGCCCTCGGTTCCCTACAGACTGGGCTCAAGGCGGATCTGGTTCTTCTCAACGACGAGCTGGGGGTGGAGATGACTTTTCTGGAAGGCCAGCGGGTTTTCTAGACTACAATTCCGGATCAAACCGCTTCTGAGGACGGCGCCGGGCTTTCTGAAGCTACCCCGCCTGATATCGCATGTTTGCTAAGGTTTTTCTGTTTCAAGCTTGCTGCTGTCGAAAGCTTTTCTAGGGTTGTCGATATGGCTCAACTAGCACCCGTCGCCTACGACTCGAAAATCGAGGGAAACATCATTTTCACCCGGCTTGACGCCGCGATGAATTGGATGCGCAAAAACTCCCTTTGGCCAATGCCCATGGGTCTGGCCTGCTGCGCCATTGAGCTGATGGCCTCCGCCAGTTCACGCTTTGACATCGCGCGCTTCGGCTCCGAGGTCATGCGGTTTTCCCCACGCCAGAGCGATGTAATGATCGTGGCGGGAACCGTGACCTACAAAATGGCGCTGGCCGTCAAACGCATCTGGGACCAGATGCCGGAGCCGAAATGGTGCATCGCAATGGGCGCCTGCGCCTCCAGCGGCGGAATGTACCGGTCCTACTCGGTTCTGCAGGGGATCGACCATCTGGTGCCGGTGGATATTTATATCTCGGGTTGCCCACCCCGTCCGGAGGCGCTGCTCGAGGGATTGATGCGCCTCCAACGCAAAATTGAAAAGGAACATTCTTTCCTCGATCAGAAACGCGCGTTGTTTGACGAAGTTTCAGCCTGACACCTCGTCTTGATTCGTTCCAAAAGTCCCAGGCAGATTTGCCCAAAACGTCCGCGTTTCTCTCAACTGAATTTTTTATGAGCCACTCCCCGAAAGCCGCGATTTCGTCTCTGGAAAGCAAGTTCAAGGTTCTCGAAAAAAAAGAATTTCGCGGCGAAACCACTCTCACCGTGGATCCAAAGTTGATCGCGGAGATCGCGTCTCACGCCAAGGCGGAACTGGGATTCGACATGCTGCTGGATATCGCGGGAGTCGACCAGTTCGGCGTAGATCCGCGCTTCGAGCTGGTGTACGAACTCTACAGCACAACAAAGGGAGAATGGCTCCGTCTCAAGGTCCAGATTTCCGAGGATGCAATGGAGGTGCCCACGGTTTCTAAAGTCTGGCCAACCGCCGATTGGCACGAGCGCGAGGCGTACGACATGTACGGCCTGAGATTCGCGGGGCATCCCGATCTGCGCCGCATCCTGATGTGGGAGGGGTATCCATTTTTCCCGCTTCGCAAGGACTTCCCCCTCGGCGGCAAGCCAAGCGAAATGCCCGACGTGGCGTTCTCCGATGCTGCGCCATTGCAGGGCGGGCCATTCGTCACCCAACCGGGCCAGGCTACCACCAAAGACCGCGAGCCACGCGCACGCGGGGAGTAGTCGCTCCCGCACGGAGCTGTAGCCCACGGAGAGTCGTCAGATTTAATGATAAGCTGGGGGGGGGAGCGTTCGGATCTACTTTCTGATGCTTCTCAGAATCGTGTCGCTTTTAGCGCCCACGTCATATCACTCGCCTTGCGCAATTTTAATGGATTAGCCTCTGAGGGGTACGGCTAAAAACCTGCAGGACGCGTTTACGGGTACGGCGGGTGCAACGGCTGTCTCCGGAACCGCCCTTTTTGTTGAAGCGTTCACACCACAAACATGACGATTCTTTTTGCCTCCAGTGAAATTGCGCCGCTCGCCTCGACGGGCGGCTTGGGCGAAACCTTGGCCTCCCTGCCCCGCGTGGTCTCCGCGCAGGGGCACGACGCAGCCGTCGCCCTGCCCGCGTACCCAGCCTTGCTCGCAGGCGCAGAACCGTTGGAAGTGGAGTTCGACGTGGTGGTGGGCGACAAGACGCTGCGCGCCTCGATTTTTGATCGGACACTTGAGGACGGCACGCAGCTGCTACTCATCCGCAATGATGCGCTCTTCGAACGCGAGGGACTGTACGCCGATCCAAAAACCAACGCGCCTTTTACAGACAACGCGGAACGGTTCATCTTTTTTTCAAAGGCTGTGGTGGAATTAGCCAAGCGCATGGATCCGCCTCCAGCAGTGATTCACTCGCATGATTGGCAGACCGCGCTCGTGCCGATTCTCGTCAAAAATCAGGGCCTGCCCATCCGCACGGTGCTGACACTCCACAACGTCGCCTTTCAGGGCAACTTCTGGGGTCTCGATTTTCAACTCACCAACCTTCCGCCGCACTGGATGAGTCCATCGGGGCTGGAATTTTACGGTTCGATGAATCTGCTCAAAGGCGGCATCCTGGCCGCGGACGCCCTCACGACGGTGAGCCGGCGCTATCGCGAGGAAATCCTGAACTCACCGAGAGGTTGCGGCCTTGAGGAAACGCTCCGCTCGCGCGCTGGAGATTTGATCAGCGTCCCCATCGGAGTGGATCCAGCCCGATGGAGCGCCTCGCATCCCGACAAAACCGCCGAGCTCGCGGCCCCATTTTCAGCCGACGAACCAACTGGAAAAACAGACTGCCGCGCGGCACTGTTAGAGGAGGTCGGACTCGATGCCGGCGCAGAGGCTCCGGTTTACGTGATGCTCGGGCGGCTTGCGGACCAGAAGGGATTCGACCTGCTTCTTCCACTCGTACCGAAAATTCTCTCGACCGATGCGCGCTTGATCATCGCCGGAGACGGCGACGCGATGCTGCATCGTGATCTGCTGATTGCATGCCGGAGACATGCAAAAAAAATGGCCTTCTTGCACGAATGGAAGCCCGGCTTTCCACAACGCCTGATGGCAGGAGGCGATATTTTACTAATGCCCTCGCACTTTGAGCCGGGGGGATTGGCTCCACTCCACGCTCTCGCTTACGGAACAATCCCAGTCGCACATGCAGTGGGCGGACTCGCAGACAATCTCGCCAATTTTCAACCGGCTCAAGGCACCGGCAATTCACTCCTGTACTATCAAGACACCGGAGACGCTTTGATGGACACGATCGTGCGAGGAAAACTCTTGTTCAAAAACAAAGCCGACTGGAACCATCTGGTTCAAAACGCGCTCCATTCCAAGTTTCCCTGGGAAAAAGCAGCCGCGGCGCTTGATTCGCTTTACCACCGTCTTGCGTGGAATGCGTAGATCCAAGCAGGCCCTTGGTCATGTAGGATAGTTCCGAATTCCAAAATCCATGGAGACCACCCCTGCCCCCCAAAGCAGTCAACGCCGCCAACAGCGCGGGACTTCTCCCGCAGCGATCCTTGTGCGCGTAGGACTCGGACTGCTCGCCTTTTTCATCGTCTGCATTTTCGCCGCGCAAAGCTGGCTGGAATCTTATCTTAAGAGCGAGTCGTTCCGAGTGAGAGTGGAGACGGCGATTGGGAAAAAATTCCACGCAAACGCTCAGCTGAGTCTTCCTCAACGCTCCAGCAACTCACTTTATATCGACTCATTGGCTGCGACAGGAATCAAAGCGGATCCATCGCAAACGGACACGGCCGACGCCCGCTTCCGTTCCATTCAATTGCAGGGGGTCCGCGGCGAGCTTGATCTCATGGCGATCCTCAAGCGCGTTTGGCGTATTGAAAGCATCCATATTCAGAGAGCCGATGTGGATTTGGACCCGCCTGCGGCCGCCCCCTCGTCAGAGACCACGCCAATCGAGGCGGCCGACTCGCCCCCAACACAACAACACAACTCGAAACAAAGCTGGATCGCCGGCCTGCTGCCAACCCGTACGGAACTTCAATCAATCAAAGCCGAGCGCGCCGATGTATCTAAATTGGGCATCTCCCTCCGGAAAACGCGACTCACCCTCAAGCCCGTTGAAAAAGATTGGGAGATGCTCGCGGAGGATGGCGAGCTCAGCTTTGCAGCGCTGTCACTCTCAAAACCAATTGAGCTAAAATCTGCGCAGATCAGCATCAAAAAGGAACTCACAGTGCTCAAGCAAGCACACTTGATGTTCCCGTCCGGCGGACAAACCAAAGTCACTGGGCAGTGGGAGTCCAGCAGCGCTTCAGACGTGCACGCCGATTTGGAAAACATCAATATCGAGCCCTTCCTCTCAAAGTGGTGGCAGACGCGACTGCTTGGAAGCGTCGACGGAAGTCTTTCTGTCAAAAAATCCGCAGGCAAACCTCAGCAGGTCGATGCCTCGCTACGGCTCAAGGGCGGGCGATTGGAATCGCTACCGCTTTTGTCCGAGCTCGACACGTTCTTGGGGACTCCTCGCTTCCGATCACTTGCGATCCGCAGCGGCTCAGCAAAGATTCACAGGGAGGGCCAGCTGACCGAGCTCAATGACATCGAACTCGACGCCGATGGTGTGATCCGAATTGAAGGAGCATTAACAATTCGAGATGGGAAGCTGGAGGGAACTCTGCAGCTTGGGATCTCCCCGTCGCTCGTGCAGTGGTTGCCGGGGGCGCGTAGCAAGGTCTTTGAAGAAAACCGAGCCGGCTACCTTTGGACGCCGGTGCATATTTCCGGGACGACGGATCTTCCGCAGGAGGACCTCTCCAAACGCCTGCTTCAAACGGCCGCGGGTGTCGTCATTGATTCATTGCAGAAAATCCAGAAAAACCCGCAGAACGCGCCGGAAGCGGTCAAGGGGGTACTGGACGCGGTGAAATCCATCCTTCCCGGACGCTGACCTTCCATCCAACAGGCCGTTGGGTCACAAAAATACCTTGGGGTTGACCCTGCAAAGGCAGGCGTCCATTCTCAGCGCTGATATGAATTACGATCTCATCGTCATTGGAGGCGGGCCAGCTGGATACGTGGCCGCCATCCGCGCCGCTCAATTGGGGAAAAAAGTTGCCTGTGTCGAAAAGGAACGCGCAGGCGGGACGTGTTTGAACTGGGGATGCATTCCCACAAAGTCCCTTCTCCGCAACGCCGAACTCTTTCACATTTTTGCGCACCGCAGCGCGGAATTCGGATTCAAGGCTGACAACGTTTCCTTCGACTGGCCGAAGATCATCGCACGCTCCCGCGACGTGTCCGACAAAAACGCAGGCGGCATCGAATTCCTGTTTAAGAAAAACAAGGTGGATTACATCCGTGGCGAAGGCTCCATGGAAAAGGCAGGCTCTGTCACCGTCAAAGCGGCCGACGGCAGAGTGGAAACCCACACAGCCTCGAAGATCCTGCTGGCGACCGGTTGCATCTCGCGCCCAATGCCCGGATTTCCTTTCAACGGGAAAACGGTCATTTCGAGCAAGGAGGCGATGATCCTGCCCGAGCAGCCCAAAACCATGATCGTGATCGGCGCCGGCGCCATCGGCGTAGAGTTCGCATATTTCTACAACACTTTCGGCACAAAGGTGACCGTAGTGGAAATGCTCCCGAACCTCCTCCCAGTCGAGGACACCGAGGTTTCGCAAGCACTAGACAAATCTTTCCAAAAGCAGGGTATCAAAGTACTCACCTCGCACAAAACCACAAAGACCGAGACCACGGCAAACGGTGTGAAAATCACGGTGGAGGACTCGAAAGGCGCGTCGCAGGTGCTCGAAGCGGACGTATGCCTCGTGGCCATCGGAGTGAGCCCGCTTCTACCGGGTGGCTCGCTCAAGCCTGCACTCACGGAGCGCGGTTACATCCAGACCAACGAGCGCTATGAAACCAACATCCCCGGAGTGTACGCTGCGGGCGATATCATTGGTCCACCGTGGCTCGCTCACGTTGCGAGCTTCGAAGCGGTACAAGCGGTAAACGGCATGTTTCAACCCGGGTTCAAGCCCAAGAAAGTCACCAATTTCCCAGGCTGCACCTACTGCCAGCCCCAAGTCGCCAGCGTCGGACTCACCGAGCGGGCGGCGAAGGAGAAAGGCATCAAGTTCAAGGTTGGAAAATTTCCCTACATGGCGAGTGGCAAGGCGCGTGCCATTGGCGAACTCGAAGGTTTTGTGAAACTGATTCTCGGCGAACCGCACGGCGAAGTGCTGGGCGCTCACATCATTGGCTCCGAAGCAACCGAGCTGATCGCAGAACTCGGTCTGGCGATCACCTTAGAGGCCACCATCGACGAGATCGAGAGCACTATTCACGCGCATCCTACCCTCAGTGAGATGATCCACGAGGCCACTGCACAGGCACACGGCCACGCGATTCACATTTAATCAAATTCCAATCACCAACAGTCCAATCATGAGCAACGCTTCACAACTTGAGCAACTAAAGCAGTTCACCAAAGTAGTAGCCGACACCGGCGACTTCGAGTCCATGCGCGAATTCAAGCCGCTGGACGCTACGACCAACCCATCGCTGATTCTTCAGGCGGCGACAAAGCCGCAGTACGCACACATCATCGACAAGGTGATCGCTGACCGCAAAAACAGCGGCCTCACAGGCGCCAAGCGGATCGAGGACATCATCGACAATATCTTGATCGCTTTCGGGCTGGAGATCCTCAAGATCGTCCCGGGCCGCGTTTCAACGGAAACCGATGCACGCCTCTCTTTCGACGCAGACGGCACAATCGCAAAAGCGCGTGAACTCATCGCACTTTATGAAAAGGCGGGAGTATCGCGCGACCGCGTGCTGATTAAAATCGCGTCAACTTGGGAAGGCATCAAGGCCGCCGAGGTCGTGCAGAAAGAGGGCATCAAATGCAATCTTACGCTACTCTTCTCGCTGCCTCAGGCGATCGCTTGCGCGGAGGCAAAGGTGCAGTTGATCTCGCCGTTTGTTGGACGCATTTACGATTGGTACAAAAACGCGAACAAGCGCGACTACACGGGAGCCGAGGATCCGGGAGTGCAGTCCGTGACGTCAATTTTCCACTACTACAAGCACTTCGGGTACGAGACCGAAGTGATGGGAGCGAGCTTCCGCAACGTGTCTCAGATTATCGAGCTTGCAGGATGCGATTTGCTGACCATTTCGCCGGACCTCCTCGCGAAGCTCGCCGCATCCACCGAGCCAGTGACGCAGAAGCTGAAGGCTTCCGACTCGAAGTCGGCTTCCATCCAGAAAATCCACTGCGACGAGAAAGCTTTCCGCTTCCTCTTCAACGAGGACGCAATGGCGACAGAGAAGACAGCAGAGGGCATCCGCAAGTTCGCAGCGGATATCGTGAAGCTGGAGCAGGTGATCCAGTCGAAACTGTAGTTTCAAAAACGCCGGCAAGCCCCCGCTGAAATCGGGGTGTTTCGCGGATGTTTCCCGGAAAGACTGCAAGTGAGCAAACTTGCAGTCTTTCTTTTTTTGCCTGGATAAAAACCACAACGCATGGGCGCATTATTTCTTCCCGCTGACTACCCGCGGATCAAGGTTATGGACAGCTTTGAAGAGCTTGTGCGCACTCCGTTTTCGAATGGCATCAATGCGCTTTGCTGGCGGCGGGAATTGGCCGGAGATTTCGGAGAGGTGCTTCGGCATCTCTCAATTCAGCAAGGTATCACCACGCTGGATGAGGCAGCGCTTTCCGCCCTTTCTCTGAGTCGCAGCGGCGAGGCTGCGGTGGCGGCAATGTTGAAAGACCTGTCGTCGCTGCGGAATTCGGGATTGGATCCCGTTTTGGACTGCGTCAACGGCTACCTGCGAGATGATTGTGACGGGCCGGTTCCGACCGATGTCTATTCATTCCACGCCGACAGTTCACCAATCGAGACGGACACATACCTGTGCACTTATCACGGCGCTTCCAGCGAGGGGCTGCGGAATGACCAAGCGCTGCGCAAGGTTGATATTCCCGAGATTCGCGCTGCACTGCTCGATTCGTTCGGGGGCGACGATGACGAGGCGTTCCGGGAGCATCTGTCGGAATGCTGCTATGATCTGCATTACGCCCCCCTTGAAGCCGCGCGTCCTTTTTCATTCGGCGTTGGAAACCTGTGGAGAATCGCCGTGAAGTACCCTAAAAGCCCCGTGCCTCCGTGCATTCACCGCGCCCCGCAAACACAGCCAGGCGACTCCGCACGGCTGCTTTTGATCAGTTAAGGGCCTCTGGCAAAACCTCAACCCGCGACAAAACGCCTCTTTCTGCCTGATGGTAAAGCAAGTTAGTAGCCTCCGCTTTTAGTCCTTCTAAGATCACTTGCACACACTCCTAATCTTCTGAGGCGCAGCCCCGAGTGCTTCCATTGGGATCAACCGGTTTTAACAGATGGATTGATCCGTTGGGTGGGTTGTTTCCGCTCTTGCGAC
The DNA here is from genome assembly GCA_044370935.1 of Chthoniobacteraceae bacterium. Classification (GTDB taxonomy): domain Bacteria; phylum Verrucomicrobiota; class Verrucomicrobiia; order Chthoniobacterales; family Chthoniobacteraceae; genus Chth-196. The sequence continues at coordinate 19,106 of JBILUQ010000008.1, read as the reverse complement.
AGGGTTTATTTTCGCCTCATAGTGCACTCTTACCACCGAAGCGCCGCAGTTCTCTGCAGGCGATTTATTCATCAAAAGCCATGAAACTCTCTGAAATTCACTCCGCTCGGGCCTGCCCACTCACAGGCGGCCATGATGCGGTTTTGTTGACCTCCAGAGACAGACATGGAGGAGAACTCAAAAACATCTGCTGGAAGGACACCGGATTTATCGGCGTCGATCCGATTCCCATGCCGGATGTAGAGGAGTTCTACAAAACAGATTACCGACAACAGTACAAGGGATCGTTCTCCCCGCAAAAACGGCACGTGCTTCGAGCCGCGAGATGCGCTCTGGATCGGTTTCGCCGCATCATCCCTCACTTCAGTAACACTGGAGCGAAGGGCGTGCGAACCTTGGATGCGGGAGCAAGCAGCGGCGAGTTCGTATTTCTCATGAACAAACTCGGTCACACTGCGATGGGGATCGAGCCAAACTCCGGTTACGCCCAGCACGCCAGGGAACAGCTTGGATTAAACGTGGCGAACTGCACGTTTTCCGAGTTCCCGGCCCCCGTGGAAAAATTCAACCTGATCACTCTCTTCCACGTGCTCGAGCATTTGGAATTTCCGGTCGAAGAACTGAAACGCCTTTCAGCAATGTTGCGGGATGACGGGATTTTCGTAATCGAAGTTCCAAACATCTTCTATCCAAAGATGAAATTCTCGCACAAATGGCACAAGGCTCACCTGACTGGCTTCAGCGCAAAAACGCTGGAAGTCACCGCCGCCCGCGCCGGATTGCATGCATTGACGTGCGGCGAGATTGGAGACGGTGGAAATTTGTTCGGCGTCTTTAAGCCGGGATCCGTCATTTCTGAGGGCGAGGCCCGCGAGCGTCTTGGGTCCCACTTCCACGAAGCCGTCCGGGCATTGGAGGGTAACTCGGACTTCAATTATTACAGCCTACCCAGCACGTGGTTGAAGATTCCTTCGAAACTCAAGACTCAGATTGAGGAAAGGCGCACAGCAAACTCCTACTCGAACTCGGTTGAGATTCTCGATGCTGTCTACCGTGCCGCTGCGGCAGTTTAGGGCTGTCACTGGGTTGAATCGCTGCACCTAGCCGGCGACCACGATATCCAGCAGAGCATCATGGGATTCGGTCGGCAGGTCTTCGAGCACCTGAAATTCGAAGCAAACGCCAATCCGCTTCACCGCCGAAGGCAGCCTTTCAAGGGCCCGATCGTAAAAGCCCCCGCCGCGCCCCAGACGCTTTCCGCCCAATGTGAAAGCGAGTCCCGGAACGACAACCAGATCCGCCTCGCAAAGCTCGACGCTCTCGCCGGCGGATGGTTCGCGGAGGTTGGCGAACGATGCGGAAGCGACAAACTCCGAGACGGACCGCGCCTCGCGCCACTCCAAGCGCGCCCCGGCCACCGCTGGAAAAATCGCGCGCTTTCCATCGATAGGAAGCAACCCCAGCAAATCCACCTCACCCAGCATCGGACAAAACAGCGCGACCGTGCGGGCCGAAATCCAGGCCGATTCGACCACCAGATGCTCGCAAACACGTTTAGATCGAAGAGTGCATTCATCGAGACGGGTTTTGAGAATCTCCCGCATCTGCCGGCGTAACGCGCTTTTCTGAGATGGCATCCTGCCTTTGTGCCATCCTCCGCTCCGATTGTCCAAGACCTTGACCTGCCGCTGCTGAGGTCTCCATCAGCCCCACGAGCAACAAGTTTGTGCAGAGGATTGGTTTGCCCGAATGGGCGATCACGTCTACTGTTCGGGCGCTGTGGAGAAGCCATCCCCTAACCGTTCGACAGCGGAAATACGCAAGTCAGCTCTGGCGGCCTTCGCGCCTGAAACCAGCGCGTCAGTGGTTGGGTTGCGCCCTGCGGCGGCATGGACCAAAAGAAATCCTGTTACAGAAATCCTCCTGCCCTCCCTCCTCACAAAGCGTGAAGGCCGTTCTTTGCGGCCCAAATGGCCGCAGCTCAAAGGCAGCGACTTCGCTCTGACTTGGATTGGCCATGCGTCTTTCCTGCTTCAAGCCGCCGGACTGAATATTCTCATCGACCCAATCTGGAGCAACTGGGTGAAGGGGATCAAACGCATGCGCAGCCCGGGTGTCGAACTCAACGCCCTGCCCGGCATCGATCTCGTTCTGATCACTCACGCCCACTTCGACCACCTCGACAGGCGCACCCTGCGCGGAGTCGCGGCGGACCAACCCGTTGTTGTGCCTTTCGAAGTCGGCAATCTCGTGCATGACCTCGGGTTCCGCGTCGTCCAGGAGCTTCATTACTGGGAAAGTTTTGAATACGGACCCGTGCGAGTCACCCTCACCCCGTGCCACCACTGGGGCGCCCGGCTGCTACACGACTCGCATCGCGGCTTCGGCGGCTTCATGATCGAGGTGGCGGGCCGGGTCATTTATCATTGCGGAGATACCGCTTACTTCGACGGATTCCGCGAGATTGGAGAGCGATTTCCGATCGACGTCGCGTTGCTGCCTATCGGGGCCTATGACCCGCCGAGTCTTCGTGCGGTTCACATGAACCCAGAGGAAGCGCTCGAAGCGTTCATCGATCTTAACGCCAGCCTCATGGTTCCTATGCATTACGGAACCTTTCGGCTCTCCTACGAGCCACTGAGCGAGCCGCCCGAAAGACTGCGTCTCGCGGCCCAAACCCGGGCATTGCAAAACCGGATCGCTTGGATGCAGGAGGGAAATCCAGTGGTCTTTTGAAAAATTCCTTCACAGGCGGACTCGTCGCGCTGTTGCGTTTGCGCGTCGTCTTGAGCCATTGTAACCGGATTCTGCATGACAAAACTGACGCCATCCCTGACTGCCGCCCGCCTTCTATCAGGCGCTGCCTGCTTCCTCGTAACCTTGAACGCGCTCCCACTCCGCGCACAAGAGGTCTCACCGGCTGCAACAACGCCTCTAGCACCCGCAACACCAGCGGCACCGGCAGAACCTTCAAATGCACCCGCGCCAGCGACCGCGCCTACGGCTCCCGAAACAGCGCCGGCCACAATCGAAGCGGCTCCTCCGAAAACCGCCCCCTTGGAACCCATCCTAGCCGAGGCGCCGGCAAACGAACCCTCGCAGGCCGCCTCAAAGACTAGCTCATCTAACGCTTCCCAAGCCCATACGGGAGGGAATAGCGGCAAGATCTCATTTTCCTCGTGCAACGTTGAGGGAAAGGAAATCGCCATCACCTTTGATGACGGCCCGCATAAAACAAACACCCCGCAGCTCCTTGACACCCTCAAGCAACGCGGCATCCGTGCCACCTTTTTCGTCGTAGGACAGAATGCAACGGAGTACCCCGACATTCTGAAGCGAATCGTCGCGGAGGGGCACGAGTTAGCCAATCACTCCTACACCCATCCGGTGCTGGCTTCGATGTCGCCAAGCGCGGTGCACGAGCAATTGGAAAAAACACATCAAGCGGTGCTCAGCGCAACCGGTGTTTCCATGAAACTCCTGCGCCCACCATACGGTGCATTCAGTGAACCACAACGTCGCACCGCCCATGGAGAGTTTGGATACAAAACCATTATTTGGAGCGTTGACCCTTTGGACTGGAAGCACCGCGACGCAACGCGCGTCCAAAGCGAGATCCTTTCTCACACGCAGGCAGGAGCCATTGTCCTAGCCCACGACATTCACAAATCCACCGTGGATGCGATGCCGGACACTCTGGACAAACTCACCGAAAAAGGTTTCAAGTTCGTCACTGTCTCAGAGCTGCTCGCATTGGACCGCTCGCCTGCTCAGAAAACCTCGGCTGATCCGGCAAACACACCAGCCGCCCCAGCGAAATCCAACTCGCAGCCGAAGAAATCGGAGGAGAAAAAAACCACCTCATCATCCAAGTCTTTAAAGCCAGCCACCCCAAGCGCAACTCCTCCAGCAGCCTCGCCAGCGCCCACACCAAAGCCTGCCGCACCGAAGCCTGCCGCACAGACTGAAAAGAACACCGAAAAAACCGCGTCAACTCCCGCTTCAACTGCTAAAAAGCCAACTCAACTTTCCGACGAAGAAATCAAAAAGAAATGGCTCGAAAGCTTAAAACGCTGACAAGTGACCTACGCCGGATTCTTGGCGCCGGACTCGTCAGCGACAACCCTGAGACGCTTGCCTCGCACGCGGGCGACAAGTGGTTTGCGAGTCATCCACCCGAGGTTGTCGTTCGCGCAAAGCGCACGCAGGATGTCTCCAAGGTTCTCGCGTACGCGAACAAAGTCGGCGTGCCTGTCACCCCGCGTGGAGCGGGCTACGGATACGTGGGCGGTTGTGTCCCACTGCGCGGGGGCATTGTGCTCTCGGTCGCAGGAATGCAGCGCATCAAGGAGATTCATTTTGAAGACGGAGTCGCGGTGGTGGAACCCGGCGTCATCACTGGCCACCTGCAGTCTGAGGCGCGCAAGCGCGGTCTTTTTTATCCCCCAGATCCCGCGAGTCTGAAGGACTGCAGCCTTGGCGGAAACATCGCAACCAATGCAGGCGGGCCGCGCTGCCTCAAATACGGCGTCACAAGAAGCTATGTGCTCGGCGTCGAAGTAGTCCTTCCTGACGGCGACATCCTGCGCGCCGGTGGACGCACCCACAAAAACAAAACAGGCTTCGATCTGGTCGGAATGTTTGTCGGTTCCGAAGGACTGCTCGGCATCGTGACGGAGGCAACCCTGCGTCTGTTGCCGCTGCCTCCGGCCCGGGCAAGTCTCTCCGCTGGCTTTGCAACTTTCCGCGAAGCTGCAGACGCGGTCCAAGCGGTGTTCAAGGCGGGGTTCCTTCCCTCCGCGCTCGAGATCGCGGATTCCTTCACCCTGCGTTCGGCCCGCGAACATTGCGGCACGGCAATTGTGCCCGATGGCGAAGGCCATCTCCTGCTCGATCTGGACGGCCAAACGGCGTCGGTTCGCGCGGAATCCCTCGCGCTCCAGAAACTGCTGAGGGGTCGCGGCGCGCTCAGCGTCAAACGCGCCGTTGGCGAAGAGGCGTGCGAGGCGCTGTGGACGCTGCGCAGGAAATTTTCGGGATCCCTCAAAGCCACGGGACTGACGAAACTCAACGAAGACATTGTCGTACCTCGAAGCCGAGTCACCGATCTGGCGCGCTTTGCCGAGAAGCTCAGCAAACGTTCCGGATTCCCGATTGCGTGCTTCGGCCACGCGGGCGATGGGAACATTCACGTGAATATCATGGCTGCCGGCTACCACTCGGATGCCGCCGTCAAATCAAAGGTAGACAAAGCGCTGGACGAATTGTTTAAGCAAGTCCTTGAGTGGGGCGGAGCGATCACGGGCGAACACGGGATCGGTATCGCAAAAAAACGCTGGTGGCCTCAGGCGGTTTCCGAAGTGAACCAGACGGTTCATCAAAATATCAAGGCTGCGTTGGACCCGAAGGGCATCCTCAATCCCGACAAATTTGTGACAATCAAGAGGTCCCGTTGACTCCCACTTTGGGTGCTGCTAGGGTTCTTCTCCGTTCACGAGAGTCTTGCCACCAGCCTGGGACGCGCTCTGGGGAGCGCATAGCCCCCTGGAGAATTAAATCGCCCTCGCCTGGCAGGCTCCCAGCCGCTCAAGCGGCTTTTGCAAAGTCGGCCCGCAGTTTTTTAAGCGTCACCTATGCTGGAACGAACCGTACTCGTACTCAACCGCCTCTGGCAGGCGGTCAACGTCTGCTCCGCCCGCCGCGCCTTTGTTCTACTCTGCGCCGGTCACGCGCAAGTGGTGCACTCCGCCGAAGGGAACTTCTTCACCCACGATTTCGCCAGCTGGCGGGATCTCTCCGAGCGCGAACCCTCGGAGGACATGGTCAACACCGTGTCCCTTAAGATCCGGGTTCCCAGCGTGATCGTGCTGCTTCTCTTCGACCGCATGCCGCGCAAGGAGGTCAAGTTCACGCGGCACAACATTTATGAGCGGGACAGAAACACCTGCCAGTACTGCGACAAAATTTTTGACCGCAAGGACCTGAACCTCGACCACGTGATTCCGCGGGATCGCGGAGGGGAAACCAACTGGGAAAACATCGTCTGTTCCTGCATCAGGTGCAACACAAAGAAGGCCAACCGCTTGCCCCAGGAAGCCGGCATGCGATTGCGCCGCAAACCGGAACGCCCCCGCTGGCAGCCATTCCTGCATATCACCTTTGACACCAAGCCTCAGGAAAGCTGGAGGCACTTCATCGACCTGGCCTACTGGAATGTTGAATTGGGCTAACCGCGCCCCCCTCCCCCACCGAAGTCCCAGCGGGATTCAAGTACCCGCCAGAATCTGAGTCCTTTCCCATAATCGAACATTCAGATACAGGCGGGTGTCTCATTTTCGACGCCCATGCCAAATCCCGAGGAAATCACCGAACAAGTCCGTCTCACCAGCCACTGGGTGGGGCCTTTGCAAAAAGAAATTTCCCGCGTAGTGGTCGGGCAAAAGCAACTGGTCGAGGGCCTTCTGATCGGGCTTTTGACCAACGGGCATATTCTGCTCGAGGGGGTGCCGGGCCTCGCGAAAACCCTGACCGTTAAAACTCTCGCCCAGAGCATCCACACCGGCTTCCAGCGCATCCAGTTCACCCCGGATCTGCTCCCCGCCGACCTCATCGGCACGCTCATCTACAACCCGCGCACCGGAGAGTTCACCACCAAACAGGGGCCGCTCTTCTCCAACCTGATCCTCGCTGACGAAATCAACCGCGCCCCGGCGAAAGTCCAGAGCGCGCTACTGGAGGCGATGCAGGAACGACAGGTCACCATCGGCGACCAAACCTACATCCTGCCAGACCCCTTTCTGGTCCTGGCAACCCAGAACCCGCTCGAGCAGGAGGGCACCTACTCCCTTCCCGAGGCGCAGCTTGACCGCTTCATGCTGAAGCTCAAAGTAGGTTATCCGAGTCGCGCCGAAGAGCGGTCGATTCTGGACCGCATGGGCACCTCGAGCCCTAAGCTTGAGGTCAGCAGCGTCATCGATCCGAAGGACATCATCAAGGCACGCGAGATGGTGAACCAGATCTTCGTGGATGATCGGGTCAAAGACTACATCGTGGACCTCGTGTTTGCGACGCGCGAACCCAACTCTTATGGCGTACAGGGCCTTGAGGGAATGCTCAGATACGGAGCCTCGCCCCGCGCGACCATCGCGCTCACCCTCGCAGCCCGCGCCAACGCTTTCTTGAATTCGCGCGGCTATGTCACCCCGCAGGACGTGAAGTCCATCGCACCGGACGTACTGCGGCACCGCATCCTGGTGAGCTACGAGGCCGAGGCCGAAGACCTCACCAGCGAAAGCATCATTGCAAAGCTACTGCAACACCTGCCTGTGCCCTAGGCGCTCGCCTCTGCGAACGAACCTTTTTCGCCCCCGAAAAAGATCGGCCGCCAAGTAACGCGCTTCATTCCGCCCTACCGACGGACTCTGGATCCTCAAGCACACATGGAAAATACCCGGGAGATTCTCAAAAAAATCAGACGCCTCGAACTGCGCACCCGGGCTCGTGTCGAGGCGGCTTTTTCAGGCCAGTACCGCAGCGTCTTCAAAGGCCGCGGCATGAATTTTGAGGAAGTCCGCGAATACCAAGCCGGCGACGAAGTGCGTTTCATCGAATGGAACGTCACGGCCCGTCTGGGCGAGGTCCGCGGCGAAGCTTATGTCAAAAAATTCACCGAGGAACGCGAACTCACCGTTCTCCTTATGGTGGACATCAGCGGTTCTGGAGACTTTGGAAGCGTCGAACAAAGCAAACGTGAACTCGCGGCTGAAGTGGCATGCGTGCTGGCCTTCAGCGCAATCCGCAACAACGACAAAGTCGGACTGCTACTCTTCTCCGATCACGTCGAGCTGTTCATTCCACCGCGGCGAGGCAGACGTCACGCACTGCGAATCATTCGCGAAATTCTCTTCTTTGAGGCCAAGGGCCGCGGCACGGACATTGCGGGCGCCCTCGAGCGACTCAACCGGCTCATCCACCGACGCAGCGTTGTTTTTCTAGTGAGCGATTTCCAGGCCGAAGACTATTCAAAACAGCTCTCAATCGCCGGACGTCGTCATGATCTTGTCGCCATGACCCTTGTGGATCCGCGCGAAGAAACGCTCCTCGACATGGGCACAGTGCGGCTGGAGGACGCCGAAACCGGAGAGATCCTCGAAGTCGCCACGGGCAGCGCCGCGGTCCGCGAGGCCTACGCCGCAGCCGCAGCGAAACGCGCGGAGAAACTTTCCCAAGAACTCCGCCGCGCCAGCGTCGACCGAGTGGCGCTCCGGACCGATCGCGACTGGCTCCCCGCGCTCCAAACGTTCTTCAAAAACCGCGAACGCCGCGCAGGAGTGAAGGCATGAAAGGCGCAACGCATTTTCAAAAAGAGAAATCCTTCTTCGTGCATTTCACTCTCGCTGCCGCGCTGTTTTTCTACTGCGCACAACTCCCAGCCCAATCCCCGTCCATCTCCAACGGACAAGCCTCTCAATCCATCACGGCGGATCCGAACGCCCTCCCGCAATTCGGCGGACCAGGCGCAGGCACATCCGGACTGCCGGGCATCGGAGCCATGGCTCCCGGCGCCGCAGGGCAGGAGGAACTCCGCGACATCGCGCCTCCGGTCGAGGTGCCGTTTTGGGATTGGAAAAACATCGTCATCGCCTCGATAGCCGGCTTGCTCACGCTCGCCATCCTGATCTGGGGCGCCCGTAAATGGCTCCAACGCACGCGCCCCGCTCCTCCGCCACCAGACCCCGTTCGGGTCGCTCTCAAGGCATTGGACAACCTGCGCGGCGCCGACGGCGAGAAACTCTCCGACCGTGACTTTGCTGCCGCAGTTGCAGAAATCCTGCGCGGTTTTCTGGAGGCAAAACACGGCCTGAACGCGCCGCGCCAGACCACGGAAGAATTTCTGCACTGCATCCAAGAAACGCACCGATTCGGCGCGAACGAAATCCAGTTGCTGCGCTCCTTCCTTGGCCAGTGCGATATGATTAAATTCGCGAAAGGCGTTGCGGGAAGCGCAGCAAGGGCGGAGTTGTTGCTCATGGCTGAGAGAACGGTGAGAGGAGAAAGCGCATGAACCTGGGTGCCGGACTTTTAGTTTGGGAAACGCCCTGGGCGTTTGCGCTGCTGGGGTTGGTTCCTGTCTTTATCTGGCGCTTCGGCCGGCCGGGAGGCGCGCCGGCGATTCGCTTTTCCGGGGTGTCCATCCTCAAGAACCTAGGCACTCCGGTGAAAGAACGCTGGGGCAGGGTCCGACTCGGCTTGCTATTGTTGGGATGGACGGCGATGGCGCTTGCGATGGCGCGCCCCCAGCTTGCGAAGGACGTGGAGGTTATCAAGGCGAGCGGCGTGGATATCCTGATCGCCTTGGATGTGTCGCGCTCGATGCTCGCCGAAGATTTCACCATCGGCTCCCAGCGCGCGACACGCATCGAGGCGGTGAAACAAATCACAGAGGAATTCATCGAGGGCCGCCCCAACGATCGGATTGGAATCATCGCCTTTGCAGGACGCCCCTACTTGGTAAGCCCGCTCACCCTCAACCACGACTGGCTTAAGCAGAACCTCAAGCGCATCAAGATCGGCATGGTGGAGGACGGCACCGCCATCGGATCCGCGCTCGCCTCGGCTTCGCGCCGTCTGGGGGACAACCCAGAGGCGCACACGCGCCTCATCGTGCTACTCACCGACGGCGACAACAACGCGGGCCAGATCAGCCCGAACACAGCGGCCGAGGCCGCCCACGCCCTTGGAATGAAGGTCTACACCATCTGCGCCGGCAGCCGCGGCTACGCGCCGATTCCCGTGCGCGATATGTTCGGCAACACCACCTACCAGCAGGTGCTCGTCACCGTGGACGAGGCCCAGGTGCGCAGGGTTGCTGAAATCGGCGGTGGAAAATTCTACCGCGCGACGGATTCCGAGTCGCTCAGGAACATCTTTTCCGAAATCGATCAGCTCGAGAAGGTGCCCGTCGAAGCCCAGCGCTCCCGGAGTTTTCGGGAGCTGTTTTTCTGGCCCCTCGGCATTGGGGTGGCGCTGACAGCCCTTTCGCTACTGTGGTCGCTCAGTCTTGGGAGGAGGCTGCCGTGATCTTTCAAAAAAAACACAATTCACTTCAACGCCGCGACGCCGCACGGGTCTAAGGTTGTAGGTGCCTGAAGAACTTTCTCATGACTGGATTTCTCGCAAAACCACATCTCATGCTCGCACTGGCTGAACCGGCGATCAGGGGTTCGCTCTCAGGCGGGGCTGTTTCACTGGACCGGCTCAAGTTCGCTGAACCTGCGGGGTTCGCGCTTCTGCTGCTGACTCCGATACTGGCGGCCCTCTGGTTGATTTCTGTCAACCGATCTAAGGCGCGGGTTGGTCGGATGGTGGCCCAGCGGCTGAGGGATCTGCTGGTGGGTCAGGCTCCTTGGCGCGGACTACAAACCGGGCTGCTCATCGCTGGGCTGGCTTTCGGATCCGTGGCAATCGCTCGCCCGCAGCTGGGCGAGATTCTGCAGGAACGCAAGGGCCGGGGCCGGGATGTGATCATCGCGGTGGATGTGTCGCGCTCGATGCTTGCGGGGGATCTTCCGCCGTCGCGCCTCAAGCGCGCACAGATGGCGGCGGAGGATTTGGTGCGCCAGCTCAAGGGCGACCGCGTGGGCCTGGTGGCTTTTGCAGGGTCCTCCTTCCTGCAGGCGCCGGTGACCGCTGACCACGCGGCCGTATTGACCGCCATGCAGGAACTCGGCCCTGAACTCATCCCGTTACCCGGGACCAACATCGCCAGTGCGCTACGTTGCGCGGAGGAGGCGTTTGACCACTCCGAGGGCGGGCAGAGGGCGCTCGTGCTGATTACCGACGGGGAGGAATTGGAGGAAGACGCTGTGGCCATTTCGCAGGAGCTTTCCGCTAAAATGCGAATCTTCACCGTGGGCGTGGGCAGCCCGGAGGGCGCGGTGCTTGCAGTGCCCGCGCCGCAGGGCGGCGGGATTGAATACATCAAGGATTCCTCCGGCAACGTAGTGCAGTCCAAACTGGACGAGGGAAGGCTGCGGCAGATCGCGCAGGCGGGCGGCGGTTTTTACACAAGGTTGTTGTCCGGCCCCGCGGAGATGCGCAAAATAGCGTTGGAAGGAATCGCCGTCATGGACGAACACGAAGTGCAGCTAGAGGGTCGAGCAGTCGCCATAGAACGCTACCAATGGCCGCTTGGGGCGGCGTTGCTTTTGATTGCCACCGGCTTCCTTATGAGCGAGGGCGTCAAACGCCGCGCAATCGCTCTGATCACCATCGGGCTGTTCGCGGCAGGAATCGCGCCCGTGCTGCAATCCACTCCAGCGAGTGCAGCAAGTTCAGCGACGAACAGCGCCGCTCCCGAAGGCCCCGAGGCAACCACACGCCCCACAACGCAGGCGACGCAGGTAACCCGGGCGGACGAGAAAAGAAGTGGCCGCGCCCTGTACGATGCCGGCGAATACGCTGCCGCGCAGGAGGCGTTCAACGCGGAGTTGGCCGCCGACCGCGATTCCGCGCAACGCGCCTTCAACCTTGGAGCTGCGGCGTACAAAAACAAACAGTGGGCGGAGGCGATAGATGCCTTTGGAAAGGCTCTCAATTCGAAAGATCCAACAATTCGCAGCCGGGCCGAGTACAACTTCGCAAACACCCTTGTGCAACAGGCAAGACAGGGACGCCGAGGCCAGGACACCAACGCCCTGCAGCAGGCCATCGACCATTACGAGGAATCCATCCGCCAGGATGCGTCGTTCGAGGACGCGGCCGTGAACCGCGATTTGGTGAAGAAAATACTCGCCCAACCCCCGCCACCCCCTCAGCAGAAAAACGAGAAGAACGACAAAAAAGACAAGAAAGACGACAAGGATAAGCAGGAGAACGAACAGGACTCCGAAGGCGATAAATCCGAGTCTAAGGACGGGGAACAAAACGAGCAGAAAGACTCCTCAAAACAGCGCGGTTCCAAAGATCAGAAAGATTCTCAGGGCAAAGATCAAACCGGCAAGCCCGAGAACGATCCCGGCCAGGGGGAGAAAAAGGAGCCAAAAGACGGCGAAGCTCCACCCACAAAGGAGGAGGAAAACCCCGAGCAGAAGGAGCGCGGCGAACTCAAGAACGTCCCCGCCGAAGGTAAGGACGGCAAGCAGGAGGAGAAGAAACCTGAACAGCAGCAGGGCGGTGATGGTAAGATCACCCGCGAACAGGCAGCCGCGCTTCTGGAGGCGCTGCGCAGTGAGGACAGAAGAGTCAACCTGTGGGGCACCGAGCAGCAGAAAAGCCCAGCCCGCTCAAAAGAGGGGAAAACCTGGTGACCCAAAGTCCTGCCATGGCGGGACTGCAATCACTCCAGTACTCAATCACTCCAGTCGCTACAGTCGTTAACGACACACCGCACTTCTCCCGTACATTCCTTGGTTTCTAAAATGACAAGCGTCCAGACCAGACCCGATAACGGGACCAACCTCAAATCTACGGGAAGATTTTTTCTCTCACTGCCGCCGTTTTTATGGGCGTTATGGTCTTTCGCGATAGGTGTCGGCTGCCTGGCGCCAATCCAATCTTTTGCAGCGGAAATCTCCGTCACCGCGTCGCTGCAGCCGCCCACAACAACTGCAGGCGAGCCCGTCCAACTGGCGCTCACTGTCAACGGCTCGCAGGAGCCGAGGCAGCCCCCTGAGCTGAACATCGAAGGGGCGCAGGTGCAGTACTTGGGACCCTCGATTCAGACGACTCTAAACAACTTCGAACTCTCGGTGAGCATCACCCACCGCTATCTGGTCTCGCCCACGCGGCTCGGTGAAATTCCAATTCCACCGATTCCAGTACAAGTAAAGGGGCAGCGCTATGAAACCCAACCCATCGTCTTGCGCGTGCTGGATGCCGGACAGGATCCCTCGCAGCAACCAGGAGCGATGCCGTTTGTGGAATGCGAGATTCCGCGCAGGCAGGTCTACGTCGGGGAGGCTTTCCCAGTCGAAGTCCGCTTACTCGTACCGACGGATATACGGTGGAGGATTGAACGCCTGCCTCAGTTCGAAACCGATGCGTTCACCAAAGTCCCCTTTCAACAGCCGCAGCAGCGCCAGCTCGTCAGGGACGGCCGCGAATACGACACGCTCTTCTTCAAGACTGTTTTGACCGCTATCAAAAGCGGCCAAGTGCCCCTGGGCCCAATCCATTTCAACATCCAGATGGCTTCCGCTCAAAAGAAGCGCAATGCGAACCGGGGCCCGTTCGGCGGAATCTTTGACGGGTTCCCCTTCGACAACCAGCCCACCGTATTGCAAGAAAAACGCCTGTCCCTGGGCGAGCACCCCGTGCAGGTTGCCGAGCTACCCGCAGAGGGAAAGCCCGAATCCTTCCGTGGCGCAATCGGTCGGTTCCGTTTCAGTGCCAACGCCGCGCAATCTCGCATCAAAATGGGCGAACCCTTGGTCATGACGCTGCAGATCGAGGGGGAGGGCAACTTTGACAGAATCGAAGCGCCGCCCATTAAAAACCCGGACGGCTGGCGCATCTATCCCCCGGAGATCTCCTTCTCCAAGTCCGACGAATTCGGCTTCCGAGGGATCAAAACTTTTAAAATCGCTGCGGTACCGGAGAAGAACCAATCGCAATCACCCGTGTTTGAATTTGCCGCGTTTGATCCGGACTCAGGAAGTTACCAAACCCAGCAAAGCATCCCCGCGGGCTTGGTTGTAGACGGCGCGCCTAAACTCGAGCCGCAGAAAGTCGCGCAAGAGACCGCAGCAGCTCTTCCAGACCAAGGCGCCAAAAAGCTAAAGGAGCCAGCGGTGGAAGAGGCGCCGCAAGCGGCCCCAGTCCTCCTTGAAAACGCGCAGCCAGCGGTGGATCGTCACGGATTTTGGAAGAGCCGCGAGTGGTTTTGGGGCATCCAGGCGGCCCTCGGTGCCGGCCTCTTCCTGGGGGTGTTCATGAGATGGAATGCGCGGAGGATCGCGAAGGCGGGGCCCACCCCGAAACTCTTGCGCGAAGCAGCCCGCATTCAACGGCAACTTTTTGCAAATGCGGAGCGCGAGTCATTTTTCAAGCAAGCCAAACGCGTCTTGCAGCTGCGAGCGGCGGCAAAAAACGGCCTTTCAGCCGATGCAATGGATCTCTCGGATGTTTCCAGCGCCCTCTCTTTGGATGAAAAGCGCTCGGGTGACTTGCGCTGGATCTTTGATGCGGACGCAAACCTCAGGTTCGGCGGGATGAAATCCCAGTCGGAAATTAAAGGCGAAGAGCGTGAACGCGTGAGGTCCCTTCTGGAGGCAATCTGATAATGAACACGCCCCCATCCTACTTGCCGTCCCTGCCCAGTCCGCCGCGTGATATCATGATCAATACGCGGGTTTTGTTCACTGCATTATTGATGATGTTCTTCGGGCTCCTCGGATCTGCCCATGCGTTGGATTCAGCGCAGTCGGCTTTTGAGAAAGGGAACACGTTATTCAAGGAAGGAAAATTCGCCGAAGCCGAGCAAGCCTATGAGCTGGCGCTCACCCACGGGGATACGGCATCTGTCAGGTTCAACATTGCCCGCGCACGGGAATCCATCGGCGACTCCGCGGGAGCAATGCTGGAATGGGAACGCGCCCTTCGCATAGACCCCGGCCACAAGGAGTCGATCAAGGCGTTGGAGGACGCACGCCGCGCCACTGGGGCAATCACGCCGCCGCAACATTGGTGGAGCGCGCTCCGCAGTGCGAAAACTGTCGGCATGGAGTTGTGGCTCTTTGCGGCAGGCCTCTGGGCCTGCTTAGGGGCGTGGGGAGTTGCGTCATTGGGGCGTCGTCCAAAACTTGCGGCCTTGATCGCGGTCTGCGGTTCCTGCGTGGCTGCATTGGGCGGGGCTTGGAAATACGACGCCGCACTGGAGGCAGACGCCGCGCTCGTGCGTGAACGCAGCGTGACGGTGCGCGGCGCGCCGGCTGATCCGGCGCGATCGCTGGGGGAATTGCCGGTCGGAAGCCGGTTGCGGATTATTGGTGAGAGCGCTGGCTGGTTTCAATGTGCCATCCCGGGAATCGGAACAGGCTGGCTGCCGTCGAAAGCAGTCGAACGAATTTCAAGCGGCGTCCCGCTTGGAAATTGAGGGCCACCCAGCCGATCCCAAAAAGGGCAGCCAAGGGCCCAGTAAACGGCAATCTTGCGGCTGACGATCGCACCGCGACAAAGTGCACACTGGCTTCGCTCACGCGTGTGTGAACCAAGATTCACGGTGGGGGTGCAGCGTTGTCCAAAAGACAAACTGTTTTACGAGCAAAAGTCGTTCTCAGATCTACGCGGCGCGGCGCGATCTATTCGCGATCTATTCGCGATCTACTCGAGTTCGCGATAGACCATATTTCCAAGTCGCTGCTTCTCCTGCTCAGCCTCCGAAAAATCTTCTTCGTGGTCAAAGTGAATGACTCTGCTTCCGCTGGATTCAAAATCAAACGGCACATGCAAGACACCCTGCAATGAGTCCTTGATTTTCGAGTGCAATTCCGGAGGCGCAAACAGCAAAAGAAAACCTCCTCCTCCCGCGCCCGTCAGCTTTCCACCCACCGCGCCGGCCGCACGCGCTTGATCGTACATTTGATCGAGCTCTGAGTTGGAAATTTTAGCCCCAAGCGAACGCTTCAAAACCCATGCCTCGTGCAACAACCTGCCAAACTGTTGAATATCTTCACCGCCGGATATGATCCGGAGCGCCTCATCCACCATCCCGCGCATCTCCCGGAGCTGACGATCCTTGGTGTGAAGCGAGTCCACGTAAGTGCCCGCAATGTCCGACGCAGTCCGTTTGATCCCCGTGTAGAACAGCAGCAAATGACTGGAGAGCTCTTTCAGCCGGTCTGGCGAAATGATCACCGGCTCAACGGAAATCCCGCCGGACTCGGCAAACACGACACGATTGAAGCCTCCGTAAGCGGCCATCACCTGGTCCTGGGAACCGACCGTTTCTTTGAGGATGTTCTGCTCAATGTGGATACTGTCCATGCTGAGCTGCTTTTTCCCAACGAACTTTCCCTGCAAAGCATGAAGCGCATTGAGGAGCCCCACAGTGAAAGCCGAGCTCGAGCCCATCCCGCTTCGCGCGGGCAGGTCGCCGTCATGGTGGATTTCCAAGCCTCTGGTGAAACTTAGATGCCGCAAGGTTTCCCGCACGGATGGATGCTGAATCTCGTCGATCTCATTGCAGCGCTCGATGAAAGAGTAGACGACCCGGATTCTGTGCTCGAAGAACGGCGGAAGATACCGGCACGTCAGGTAACAGTACTTGTTGATGGTCGTGGCTAATACCGCCCCTCCGTTCTGCCTGTACCACCCTGGGTAGTCCGTGCCCCCGCCAAAAAACGAGATTCTGAATGGAGTGCGAGTGATGATCATGGGGATGGAAGACTCACCGGTCTCCAACTCTCGAAGCGGACTCGATGTTTCTAAACAACTGATGTCCTTCAACCAGCGAAGACGGGGTGCCAATATCCACGAATGGCGCACCAGATTCAACCCCCAGAAATCCCCTCCTCACCCAATCCGGGAAAACCTCCCTTTCCAGCGATACGGCCCGATCCTTGGGGATCGACTCAATCCACTCTCTTTGGACGATGTACTTGCCCGCATTGATGAGCCCCGGCGTGTTCAGTCCGTCTTTCTCGTGCAACCCGAGAATCCAGCCAGCGTCGCCAACCTCGACGCGCCCGTAACGGGCCGCATCCCCCACCTTCGCTAATAACATTCCAGCGCCCGCACCGCTTTCACACACCGCTTCCCATAGAGGAAGAAATCCGGCGCCAAAAAAGGAGTCGCCGTTCAGAACGCTCGCATAGCGGGTTTCCACAAGCGGCAGCGCCTGCCTGATCGCGCCGCCGGTTCCGAGCGGAGTCGTCTCGCGCGAGTAGCGCAAACCGAGCGCGCCGTAAGCCTCTCCGTATTGGGCCGACACCATTTCCGCCCGATAGCCCGTGCAGAGTACCGCCGAGCGGAACCCCTCTGCCAGCAGCTGGTCGAACAGGTAGGAGAGGAAAGGCTTCTCGGCGACATCAGCCAAAACCTTCGGCCGATCCGGAACAACCTCCCGCAGACGGGTCCCCAGACCACCAGCGAGGATCACGGCCGTCAGGTGATCTGGGAAGTTCACGGGCTAGACGTTCTTGTACTGACCGCGCCCGAACATCTGGTAGCCCTTGATCAACTCGGGGATCCCGAAATCAAGCGAGCGCTTCGCCTCGAATCCAGCCTCCTTCAGACGCTGGTTGGAGACGATATAGTTGCGCTTGTCGGGGTCGCTTCCGACTTCGGCATAGTGAATGTAAAAATTCGGCACGAACTCCTTCACTTTCTGCGCCAATTCAGCCTTCGAAAGATTGGCCGTCTCAAGCCCAACATTGTAGGCGCGGCCCGACATCTTGTCGGCGTTCCCGATGCAATGAACAAAGCAATCTGCAACATCCCGCACGTGAACGAAGTTGCGCTTGAAATCCTTTTCAAAAATCACCAGGTAGCCATCGGTCACGGCTGCGTAAACAAAGTGGTTCACGAGCAAATCCAGCCGCATCCTGGGCGACATGCCGAAGACGGTCGCCAGCCGCAGCGTGATTGAATTGGGCGAATCGAGCAGTTCCAACTCCGCCTGGCACTTGGTCTGCCCGTAAACCGAGATTGGTTCCAAGGGCGTTTCTTCGGTGCAAAAACTCGTTCCGGACTGCACCCCGTACCCACTGTTGGTATTCGGATACACCACCAACTGAGACGGGCTGCGGAGGCGGTTGATCATCCGGATGGCGTCGAGATTGATCGACTGCGCAAGAAGGGGGTCGCGGTTGCAAGCGGGCATGCCGACCACCGCCGCCAAGGGGATGATGACATCGACATCCCGCATGAGGGATTTCAGGGCTGTTTCATTCCGGCAATCGTCGCGGACGAATTTAAAGCGAGGTTCCTCGCACAAATGGTTCAGATTCGCGGGCCCGAATGTGAGGTTATCCAAGGCAACCACCTCATTCCCCGCCGCCAGAAGGTGCTGGCACAAGGTCGAACCGAGATAACCCGCAGCACCAGTGATTAAAACTTTAACAGCCATAGTTAGTTGGCTACTTAAAAGCCTAGCCCGTGTCCAACTAATTAGCGCCTCCGGAAACCCTACCCCGCCCCCCCTGGGATCGCGTAGCCCCAGCTGCGCCCAGATGCGGGTTGCACCAAAAAGGGGAGCAGCAGCCAAGGGCCAAGGGGGACAAGACATCCTAATGTGAGCGTGTCTGTGCAGCGGGGCTGCGCAATCCCAAGGGGGGGACCGTGATTTGTCCTGGTCCGATTCAATCGCACCTTTTCTCATCGCACCTCCTCTCATGGGAAAACCTGCGGCATTTCACGTCCAACCATTCCACGCGCGTTCAATGAAGCCGACAGTGTTCACCTCACCGACTACCGGGAGCCCCAATCAGGCAGCTTTGTCGCAAAAAAGCCCCCGGCTTCCTCTTGGGCAGATTGCGCATCCTCGCGTTTACACACGGCAAAAAATCGGCAACCATCTCAGCCATGAACGATCTTATTGGGCGCCTTGAAAAGGCTGCTGAAACGGGAAACCTGCTGGCAATGAGCGCTCAAAACGCGATTCAGCTTCTAGTGAGCTCCAGGGATCCCGTCGTTGCGGACAGCATTGCAGAGCTTTTGGATGCAGCGAATTGGACTGAACTCAACGACCGCTTTTTCAGAACACTTGCCTTTGGCACCGGCGGCTTGCGCGGCCGCACCATGGGACGGACGATCACGGTCGCCGAGCGCGGCCATCCTCAGGCACTCGGGCGTCCGGAACATCCCTGCGTTGGGACCAATGCGATGAATTTCTTCAACGTCTCCCGCGCAACCCAGGGGCTCGTCGCGTATCTCAGGGAGTTTCATACCAAAAACGGTCACGACGGCAGACCGCGCCTTGTGGTCGCGCACGACACCCGCCATTTTTCCCGCGAATTCGCCGCGCTCACAGCGAAGGTTGCGGCAGAAAACGGAGTCGATGTTTTCCTTTTCCACGGACCGCGGTCCACCCCCCAGCTTTCGTTCACCGTCCGCGAGCAGAACGCACAGGCAGGCATCGTCATCACGGCCAGCCACAATCCGCCTCA
>JBILUQ010000168.1:0-8421 GCA_044370935.1 Chthoniobacteraceae bacterium | reverse complement strand
ACCCGGCTCGATCGAAACCAGCGTCAATCCCGCCGGGCTCGAGTTCCTTACCCTCACAGGAGCCTTCGGCTCCGCGGAGTTCTGCACTCAGGGCGCCCATCTGATGCATTTCACCCCAACCGGCGGAAATCCCATGCTCTTTGTGAGCGCAAAAACACTGTTAGCCCCAGGAAAGGCGATCCGCGGCGGTGTACCGGTGATTTTCCCTTGGTTTGGACCAAGAGCCGGCCATCCCGAATCACCCATGCACGGTTTGGTGAGAACGCGCCCGTGGCAGGTCACCGAAGTACGCGTGCAGGACGGCCTGAAGACGCCCGATAAGGGTGCGGCACTGGTCCGGTTCGAATGCAGTTCCGATTCAGACACACTCGCGATCTGGCCCCACGATTTCCGCCTCGAACTCGAGTTCGTCCTTGGCAGCGCATTGGAAATCACCTGGCACGTCCACAACACAGGCCCGGGCCCGTTCGAATTCGAGCAGGCCCTCCACCCCTACTTTCCAATCCAAGACGTCTACACAGCCTGCGTAAGCGGCCTCGAAAACACCGCTTATATCGACAAGACCGACCAAATGAAGCTGAAGATCCAGGCCGAGCCCGTCGTCCTTTTTGGCGGTGAGACGGACCGCCTCTATCTGGACACAACGGCTGAACTCACACTCGATGACGCCGCTTCAAATCGGCGCCTGCGCATTTCAAAAACCGGCTCCCGCAGCAGCGTGGTGTGGAACCCTTGGATCGCAAAGGCCGCCGCGCTCGCGGACCTTGGCGACGAGGAATGGCAGAAATTCGTGTGCGTCGAGCAGGTCAACGCGGCCCGCAATTCAGTCCAACTGCCTGCAGGAAAGACGCATACATTTACAACAAAGTTCACACCGGAACAAATAACGTAGAATCACGATTCTTTCCTCTAAACAAATCAGCCCGGACAGGTTCTCCCTTATGTCCCCCCGCCCTTGATTTTCTCGGGGGCGGTCCCCGAAAAAACAGCCAGCGTCCCAAAAAGACGCTGGCTGTTTGATTTCCAACACAGGAACAAGCGCCCCAACGGAGCAGATGAACCCGTGTCCAAGACTGTTTCTAGGGCAACTCGGTGGCTCCCATCAAAAAGCGGTCGCACTCGCGTGCTGCTCCACGCCCTTCGTTGAAGGCCCACACCACAAGACTTTGTCCGCGACGGCAGTCGCCAGCCGCGAACACGCCGGGAATGCTGGTCGAATAATTTTCGTGCTCTGCCTTGATGTTCGAACGCGCATCGCGCTCCACACCCATCGCATCCAAAAGCGGTTGCTCCGGCCCAAGGAAACCCATAGCGAGAAGCACCAACTGTGCGGGCATCACACGCTCGGTGCCTGGCACGTTCTTGGGAACGAACTGTCCCTTATCATTTTTGCTCCACTCGACCTGAACGGTATGCACTGCCTTTACGTTTCCTTCGGCGTCGCCTTCAAATTTTGTCGCCGTGGTGACGTAAACGCGTGGATCGCTTCCGAATTTTGCCGCAGCCTCTTCCTGACCGTAGTCCATCTTGTAAACCTTCGGCCACTCGGGCCATGGATTGTCTTTCTGTCGCACCAGCGCGGGCTTTGGCAGAATTTCAACCTGCACGAGCGACTTGCATCCGTGCCGTAGCGAAGTCCCGACGCAATCCGTTCCGGTATCACCGCCGCCAATGATGACAACATCCTTGCCCTCCGCGTTGATAAACGCGGCTTCACCCTTGGCTCCAAGCACGGACTTCGTGTTTGCCGTAAGAAAATCCATCGCGAAATGGATCCCCTTGAACTCACGGCCTTCAATAGGAAGATCGCGGGGCTTCGTGGCACCAGTGCAAATCACGACCGCATGAAAATCCTTGCGAAGTTTTTCCACCGTAATGTCAGTTCCAACCGAAGTGTTGCACTTGAAGGTGATCCCTTCGTCTTCCATCAAGCGGATGCGGCGCATCACCACTTCCTCCTTGTCGAGTTTCATGTTCGGAATGCCGTACATGAGCAGTCCGCCTGGACGATCCGCTCTTTCAAAAACGGTGACCGTGTGGCCAGCGTGGTTGAGCTGCGCCGCGGCGCTCAAGCCCGCCGGTCCGGAGCCAATGACGGCGACCTTCTTGCCCGTGCGCTTCACCGGCGGATGGGGAATCACCCAGCCATTCTCCCAGCCCTTGTCGACGATCGACACCTCGATGTTCTTGATCGTCACCGCGGGCTTGTTGATCCCAAGCACGCATGAACCCTCGCAGGGAGCGGGGCAAACGCGCCCGGTGAATTCGGGGAAGTTGTTGGTCTTGTGAAGTCGCTCGAGCGCTTCGCGCCAGAGCCCCCGGTACACAAGATCATTCCACTCGGGTATCAGATTATTAATCGGACATCCGCTGGCCATTCCGCTGATGAGCTTTCCAGTGTGGCAAAAGGGCACGCCACAATCCATGCAACGCGCACCTTGCGTGCGGAGTTTTTCCTCGGAGTGATGATTGTGAATCTCCTTCCAATCACCGATGCGAGTTACTGGATCGCGGTCGGCAGGCAGTTCGCGGTCGTATTCAAAAAAGCCGGTTGGTTTTCCCATGTTTCTGCTGAGTAAATGATTTGTTGTTCGTTGCCTTAACGGCAGGTTCGCATTCTAGCCACCGCCCACACGAGCCACATCGCGGGCGTTCATTTCAAACGCCTCGTTCAGCGCATCGTCACCGCTCAACCCCTTGGCCTTCGCCGTGGCGATCGCCTGCAGTACCCGCTTGAAGTCCTTCGGCATCACCTTCACGAACTTCTCGCGCATCTCGTCCCAGTCGGCCAGCACATGCTCAGCCTTCTTACTTCCCGTCAAATCCGCGTGCTTCTGGATGAGCGCACGCAAATCAGAAGCGTCCCGGTCATCAAGTTTCTCCAGACCAACCATCTGCTTGTTGCAGCGAGTTGCGAAGTCACCCTTTTCATCCAGCACATACGCCACCCCTCCGCTCATTCCAGCGGCGAAATTACGGCCAGTCGCTCCAAGCACCACAACGGTTCCGCCCGTCATGTACTCACAGCCATGGTCGCCAACTCCCTCCACAACCGTGTCGACGCCTGAATTGCGAACGCAGAAACGCTCGCCCGCGACTCCGCGGAAGAACGCCTCACCGGCGGTCGCTCCGTACAGTGCGACGTTCCCAAGCAGAATATTGTCCTCAGCCGGAAAAGTCGCCTTGGCGTCAGGGTACACAATGACCCGGCCGCCGCTAAGACCCTTGCCGACGTAATCATTCGCATCGCCCTCGAGCTCGATGGTCACACCCTTCGGCACGAACGCTCCAAGACTCTGGCCGGCGCTTCCTTTGAACTTCAAGTGCACCGTGCCATCAGGCAACCCGTCGCAATGACGCTTCGTGATTTCATTTCCGAGAATCGTACCAACCACTCGGTTGGTGTTCATGATCGGCAACTCAACCTTAACCGCCTCACCGCGCTCAATCGCAGGTTCGCATGCCTTGAGCAGCACCGAGAGATCGAGACCCTTCTCGAGCCCGTGGTCCTGCGCCTCCGTGCAGAAACGCCCCACCTCGGGCCCCATCGGCGGCGAGTAAAGAAGCTTCGACAAATCAATCCCCTTCGCCTTCCAGTGCTCGACAGCACGGCGCGGCTCCAACACATCCGTGCGCCCCACCATTTCGTTGATCGTGCGGAAGCCGAGCTGCGCCATGATCTCACGCACTTCCTGCGCGATAAACTTCATGAAATTCACCGCGTCCGCTGGATCGCCCGTGAAATTCTTGCGAAGCTCGGGATCCTGCGTGGCCACACCGACCGGACAGGTGTTTAGGTGACAGACCCGCATCATGATGCAGCCCAGAGTGACGAGCGGCGCAGTCGCAAATCCAAACTCCTCCGCGCCCAAGAGCGCAGCAATCACCACGTCGCGCCCCGTCTTCAACTGGCCATCCGTCTCAACCACGATCCGCGAACGAAGCCGATTGAGCACGAGCGTTTGATGCGTCTCCGCAAGACCAAGCTCCCACGGCAACCCCGCGTGCTTGATGGACGTCTGCGGGGATGCCCCCGTGCCGCCATCAAAACCCGAGATGAGCACCACATCGGCGTGCGCCTTCGCGACACCGGCTGCAATCGTTCCAACCCCGACCTCAGACACCAGCTTCACGCTCACCCGCGCCGCACGGTTCGCGTTCTTTAGGTCGTGGATCAATTCCGAAAGATCTTCGATCGAATAAATATCGTGATGCGGCGGCGGCGAAATCAAGCCTACCCCCGGCGTCGAATGCCGGACCTTCGCAATCCACGGATACACCTTCGCGCCGGGCAACTGTCCGCCCTCGCCGGGCTTGGCTCCCTGCGCCATTTTAATCTGCAGTTCCTTTGCATTCGTGAGGTACAGACTCGTCACCCCAAACCGTCCGGATGCCACCTGTTTGATCGCGCTGTTTTTCGAATCGCCCTTCTCGTTGGTCCACGTGTAGCGCTCGGGATCCTCCCCGCCCTCGCCCGTGTTGGATTTCCCGCCCAAACGATTCATCGCGATCGCAAGGCTCTCGTGCGCCTCCTGCGAAATCGAGCCGTAGCTCATGGCCCCAGTCTTGAAGCGCTTCACGATCGCATCCACGGACTCCACTTCCTCGATCGGGACCGCAGTGCGATCCTTGAACGAAAGAAGGCCGCGCAGCGTGAAGATCTGCTCCATCTGCTTGTTCACAAGCGAGGAATAGGTCTTGAAGGTTTCGTAGTTGCCGGTACGCACCGACTTTTGCAGCGAGTGGATCACCTGCGGACTGAACAAGTGCGCCTCGCCCTCATTCCTCCACTGGTAGTCGCCACCCACGTCCAGCGTCGTCGCGTTCTCAACCCGGTCAGGAAACGCCTTGTGATGCCGCTCCAGCGTCTCCTCAGCAATCGCCTCGAGATCAGCACCTTCGATGCGTGTCGCGGTTCCCGAGAAAAACTTGTCCACCACGGTTTGCTGCAATCCGACGCACTCGAAAATCTGCGCGCCCATGTAACTGTGAATCGTCGAAATACCGATCTTCGAAGCCACTTTCACAATCCCCTTCGTCGCGGCCTTCACAAAGTTTTTGCAAGCCGTGTAGTGATCGACTCCGACCAACAGCCCCTGCCGGATCATGTCATCGAGCGTCTCGAAAGCGAGGTACGGATTAATCCCCGCACAACCGTAACCGATCAGCGTGCAGAAATGATGCACCTCGCGCGGTTCACCTGATTCCAAAATCAATCCGACCTTGGTGCGCTTACCCTCGCGGATCAGGAAATGATGCAGACCTGCCACCGCCAAAAGCGGAGGAATCGCCGCATTGTGCCGATCCACGCCGCGATCGCTCAGAATGATCAAATTCACTCCAGCGTCGATCTGCAGACCCGCCTGCGTGCAAAGTTCATCGAACGCCACCTCCAAACCCTTCGCACCCTTTGATGCTTCGAAGAGCGTTGGCAATGTCACCGAACGGAACTGTCCATGCGCTACGTGGCGCAGTTTCGAAAGCTCCTCATTGGTGATGATCGGCGTAGGTAGTTCAATCAAGTGACAACTCTTCGGAGTGGGCTCAAGCAAGTTGCCCTCCGGCCCGATCGTGGTCACCGACGAAGTTACGATCTCCTCGCGGATACAATCGATCGGCGGGTTGGTCACCTGAGCGAAGAGTTGCTTGAAATAATCATACAACAACTTCGACTTGTTCGAGAGTACTGCGAGCGGGATGTCGGTACCCATCGAGCCCATGGCTTCGACGCCATCCTTCGCCATCGGCACCAGAAGCTTGCGCTGATCTTCGAACGTGTACCCAAAGGCCAACTGGCGCTGCAACACGGTTCCATGATCCGGCTCCTGCACCTCGGGTGCATTGGAAATGTCGGCCAACTTCACTAGGTTCTCATCCAGCCAGCGCCGGTAAGGATTTTCCAAAGCAATCTGCTGCTTGATCTCCTCATCGGCAACGATCCTGCCTTCCTGCATGTTCACGAGGAACATGCGGCCCGGCTGCAAGCGGCCCTTGCTTGCGACCCGCTCCGGCTCCACAGGAAGAACACCGGCCTCGGAAGCCATGATCACGTAGTCATCCTTGGTCACATAGTAACGGGACGGACGCAAACCATTGCGGTCGAGAGTCGCACCAATCATCGTGCCGTCGGTGAACACCACGGAGGCGGGGCCGTCCCACGGCTCCATCAAGCACGAGTGATACTCGTAAAACGCCTTCTTCTCTTCGCTCATCGACTCGTGGCCGCTCCAAGGCTCGGGAATCATCATCATCATCGCGTGGGGAAGCGAGCGCCCACCCATCACCAGCAGCTCCAGCACGTTATCGAACATGGCTGAGTCCGAGCCGCTGGTGTTAACGATCGGCAGAATCTTCGAAATGTCGTCCCCGAACAGAGGGCTCGCAAGCATCGATTCCCGCGCCTTCATCCAATTGATGTTGCCGCGCAAGGTGTTTATTTCACCGTTGTGGGCAATGTACCGGTAAGGGTGGGAGCGCTCCCAGCTCGGGAAAGTGTTAGTGGAGAAACGGGAATGCACCAGCGCCAGCGCCGTGTCCATGGACGGGTCGGAGAGGTCGACGAAGTACTTGCCCACCTGCTCCGGCATCAGCATGCCCTTATAAATCAGTGTCCTGGAGGAAATGCTCGGCGCATACCAGAAGGAGTCCAGCCCGGAAGTCCGGTTCTTCTGATGCGCGACTTTCCTGATGATGAAAAGCTTGCGCTCGAAATCCTGGTCGTTTGAGCAGTTCGAGCCACGGGCAATGAACACCTGCCGATGCATCGGCTCGCTGTCCAAAGCGGTCTTACCCAGCGATGAGTTATTCGTCGGTACGGTTCTCCAACCCAGCACTTTCTGGCCCTCGGCGGCCGCAACCTCCTCAAAGTTCCTCTCGCTCACCGCGCGGATCTTTGGATCCGGCGACGCATAAATCATCCCGACCGCATACTGCCCCGGCGCGGGAAGGCTGATATTCAACTCTTTGGCCACCTTGGTGAAAAAGCCATGCGGCATTTGGAGTAAAATCCCCGCCCCGTCCCCTGTGTTCACCTCACAACCGCAGGCCCCGCGGTGATCCAGATTCACCAGCATGGTGAGCGCCTGCTGAATAATCTCATGAGTGCGTTTACCTTTCATTTGGCAAACAAAACCCACACCGCAAGCATCATGTTCAAACTGAGGGTCATACAGCCCCTGTTTCTCGGGAAGTCCGGTATTATTCATTTCAGTATTTTGCTAATAAGTACGCCCGGGGGGGAACCGGTGAACTAAGTCCCTGTGCCTCTGGGGCAGCCACAAGGGCGCCGGAGTGTAGTAGGCATTAAACTGATGTGAAATTAATTTTTAATAACTAGCCGATAGTTTTATCCCCCGCGGCCAAGCCTCTCACCAACTCACAAACCCGCCCGCAACCCAAATCCCCTGAACTCAAAGATTATCCAACGCAGGCAGCTTTTCTCTCCACATTTTCACCGCCCTCAATCCACCCGCTCGAACATCCCCAGCACCGCTTCCCAGCTCAGGAACACCCCGGCGTCCTCCGCCTTTTGGTTGCTCCACTTCAACTCCACCTCCTCGCCCGACTTCCCGTCGTGACCAATAAGCTGCGCCGGCGCTCCGTACAACGCGGCGTCCCCGCTCACCGCAGGCACACCCGCCAAATCAAACGACTCCCACGCGGACAACGCCGACTGGCCCGCCCGTGAACCCGTCACGCTGAATTCCCCGCTCGCAGACAACGCCGCCTCCTCCACCAACTGGTCCGCCGTTTCCCAACGCAACACCTCGCCACCGTCCGCACTGATCCACGCCGAACGCTGCTCCTCACGGTCGTACACCCAATGTCCCACCACCACCGTGCCGCCCTTTGCGTACACATCATACACCCACCAGCGTCCCTGCAGCTCCCCGCTCACATGGCCGCCCGTGCCCACTCCCGATCCGCCCGTTCCACCCCCGGAACCACCCTCCACCGCAAGCGCAAGCGACGCCTGCGCCTCCACACTCCCAACCGCGTTGCCCACCTCCACCACATAAACACCCGCATCGAGCGCGCTCATCGAATTCACCTGCAAGGTTGCTCCAGTCGCTCCCGCGATCAGCGAGCGCACAGAGCCGTCCTTGCGATAACACTTGTATTCAATGGTCCCCGCGAACTGCGCCAACACCTTCAAATTCACATTCCCGTTCGCACTCACCACCGCAGAACGCGGTCCCTCGACGATCCTCGGCTTCGCATCCACCCCGAGCACCACACTTCGCCGAAGTTGCCCGCTGACGAAACCTTGGAGAGGGGGTGAGTACGATATAGATGCTTTTTTCGCCCAACAACCATCCGCGCCCGAGTCACCAGGGCTGGCTCACCGGAGACCGGATCGCTGAAATCAAAAACTTGAACCTTCGGGAGCCAAGCGAGCGCGAAATCGCGTCTTCAACTTCG
>JBILUQ010000167.1:0-8433 GCA_044370935.1 Chthoniobacteraceae bacterium | reverse complement strand
CCCGTCAACCCGCTCGCTACCGAAGTCTTCCAAAAACCTGTCAGCACCACGACATCCTCCGGGCCCGCCAGGGGCTTGAGCCCCTCGCCCGAGAACTGGAAGTCGAATTCGGGCTTCACCTGCCCGAGGGGCTCGAAAAAGAACTCCACGTACTTTGGCACGAACTCCGCAGCCGCGCGCCGCAGCTCTTCTTTGCGCTCGGTCGTGAGAGCCTGGTACGCTGCGTACGTAAGCGACGCAGCCATATTGGGATCCGCGTCAAAACACCTGGGGTTAACCTCCACCGTGATATTGCAATCCCCGCCGGTCGTGAACGAGCCCCGGACAGGAACATCTGGAACCGCATGTCCCTCTACTCCAATTACTAAAGCGAAAATTAACACCAGAACCGCCCAAAAAGACCGGTTCGAGGCTTTTCCGGGTGCACAGCGCCGGGCCATCAGGGGGAACCGCAGCCGATTTAAAAACGAGAGGGAATTGGTGCTCATGCAAAGGGGGGTGATCTGCAAAGAAACAGGATATTTCTACTTGCTTGCTGTGAACCTTAAAGAATCATTGAAGTCAGACACAGCCAATTCGGTCTGTATCGAAAGAACCCCCTACAAAAAACAAAACCAAATGAAAAAGCTACTCGCACTGATCACCGTGATCGCCATCAGCTCCTCCCCCGTGTTCGCAGGATGCGGGAAAACTGTGACCAACGAAGGCACCCTCAAGTCCTTTGATGCAGCCACCAAAACATTGGTTGTTGCAGGCAAAGACGGGAAAGAAGCCAAAATCACCCTCACCCCGACGACGAAGGGCGCAGACGCTGTCGCTGGAATGGTTGGCAAGAGCGTGAAAGTTGACCACGAGCACAACAAAGCAACCAGCGTTGCAGCTGGCAGCTAGAATTTCTTGTAATTCAGTCTCTTTTTGAAAAGAGGGCTCGGCGTGAGGCCGAGCCCTCTTTGTTTTCCCATAAGCCTCTCGCCCCGCTTAGAACGCCTTTTACTTTTCAACCCGCCCCTTCCGCATATTCTTCCCGGTTTTCCAATGAACGATCCCCTGCCCACTTCAGAACTGTTCAAACAGTTTGTCGTGCCTACTTACGGCCGCTTCAACCTTCAGTTTTCAAGGGGAGAAGGCGTTTGGCTCTGGGACGAGCAGGGCAAGCGCTATCTGGACTTCGGAGGCGGCATCGCCGTGACATCGCTGGGCCACTGCCATCCACGGGTGAACGCCCGCATGATCAAACAAATCGGAAACTTGGTGCACACCTCCAACCTTTACTACACAAGGCCACAGGGAGAACTCGCCAAGCGCTTGGTGGAAATTGTCGGACATCCGGGCAAGATTTTTTTCTGCAACTCCGGGGCCGAGGCGAATGAGGCGCTCTACAAACTCGCCCGAAAATTCGGCAATGAAACACTCGGCTTTTCGCAGCCTTCCTCCTCGGGCGAAGACGCATCTGAAAATCATCCCCCGAGAAGAACGATCATCACCATGCATGGGTCGTTTCACGGGCGCACCCTCGGGGGCATAGCAGCCACAGGCCAAGACAAGGTAAAAAAGGGCTTCGATCCCCTACCCGAGGGCTTTCGTCACAGCACATTCAACGACATCAACGCGCTGCAGGCAGTTACCTCCGACCCCTCTGCTGTGGCCATCCTAGTGGAACCTGTGCAGGGCGAGCGCGGCATTTATGCTGCGACCCCAGAGTTTCTCCAAAAGGCGCGCTCGATTTGCAACGAACGTTCCGTGCTGCTGATGTTTGACGAAGTCCAATGCGGACTCGGCCGCACCGGCGATTGGAACGGCTGGGACACCGTCGCCCCGGGAGTCACACCAGATGCGGTTTCCTGGGCGAAAGGGATCGCAGGCGGCTTCCCCCTCGGTGCGGTCTGGATCAGCGACAGGCCGATCAAACTGCGCACGGGCGACACCATCCCGCTTTGCGACCTTCTGGGCCCCGGATCCCACGGCACCACATTCGGAGGAACACCGCTCATCTGCGAAGGCGCGCTGGAAGTCCTTTCCGTCATCGAAGACGAGAACCTCCTTCAAAATGCAAAAACACTTGGCAAGCACGCGCTCGAAAGCATCCAGGCGTTGAATTCACCGTGGATTCAAACCGTGCGCGGAGTCGGACTGATGATTGGCATCGAGCTAGTGGAAAATTTCTCAAAGCTTCATCCAGCTTCAGAGCCGAAAGCCCCGGCTGTCTACATCGTCGAAAAACTGCACGACGCCGGTTTGATGACCGTGCCCTCGGGTACCCACACGATACGCTGGCTGCCTGCTCTGAATGTGGACAAATCCGCGATCGATGAGGCCACCTCAATCCTCTCGCGCGTACTGGATTCACTTGGGAAACCGTAGACCGGTTAACCGCCTCGAACGCATCTCTCACTTTGGGTGTCCTTCTGATCTCCATTTGACACGGAACTTTTCTTATCAATGAAACATCTGCTTTCCATCGAGTCGCTCACTCGCGATGAGATTTACGAAATTCTGGAACTCGGAGATTCCATGAAAGCCTCACGCGGCAACCATCCGCAACAGCCTCTCGAGGGACAATGCTGGGCGCTTATCTTCAGCAAATCATCGACCCGCACACGAGTCTCGTT
Organism: Chthoniobacteraceae bacterium; assembly: GCA_044370935.1. GTDB lineage: Bacteria > Verrucomicrobiota > Verrucomicrobiia > Chthoniobacterales > Chthoniobacteraceae > Chth-196. Next base: position 5,824 of record JBILUQ010000167.1, on the reverse strand, counting down.
CGAAGTCGGCATCCGCGAACTCGGAGGCAAAGTGATGTTTCTTTCCGCAACCGACATTCAACTCGGCCGCGGCGAACCCATCGAAGATACGGCGCGCGTGATGGGACGTATGCTGCATGGAGCGGTGATCCGAACCTACCGCCAGAGCGACGTGGATTTGTTCGCCAAACATTCGAACATCCCGACGATCAACGCGCTTACTGACGAGGAGCATCCTTGTCAGATCCTTGCTGATCTAATGACCATCCGCGAGAAACTCGGCAGCATCGAGGGTCGTTCCGTTTGTTTTGTTGGAGACGGAGCGTGCAACGTCCCCGCATCGTGGATCTGGGCGGCTTCAAAGCTCGACTTTGAACTGCGGATTGCCGCTCCGAAACCCTTCCAGCCTTCGCCGGATTTGCTCGCAAAGGTGGGTGCAAACGCCCGAATCCATGTTACCGAAGATGTCCACGAGGCAGCCCGCGGCTGCGACGTCCTTTACACGGACGTTTGGGTGAGCATGGGCAAGGAGGAGGAAGCTGCCTTCCGCCTAAACGAACTCGCAAATTACCAGATCAACGACGCTCTGGTTTCTTTGGCCGCCCCGCACGCGCTTGTCATGCACTGTCTGCCGGCGTACCGAGGCAAAGAAATCACCGCGGAAACCTTTGAAACCCACGCCCAGACACTCTTCGACCAATCTGAGAATCGGCTTCACGCTCAGAAGGCAATCCTACAACTTTTAGCAAAAAAACCCTGAATTGAGATTGGTGTTTCGATCCTTTTCTGACCACTTTCGGCGCTCTTTTAGGCAATCACTCAGAAACAACCAGGGCCTCTCCTTTTAACGCCCGAACTATTTTCTCCCCCAAAACACATGACCACAACCTCATTCATCGCCGCAACCTTTCTGGAAACCTCCGGAATTCCCCTCGTTATCGGATGCTCCGTCGTCGGGCTTATCGTTGCCCTGGTGCTCATCCGTTCGATCCTGAAGGTCAAAATTGATAATCCGCGGATGCGGGAAATCGCGGGCGCTATCGAGGAGGGGGCCAAGGCTTACCTCAACCGCCAGTTGCGCGCCATTTCCATCATAGCCGTGCTCCTCTTCGGCATTCTCTGCTGGAAACCCGGGATACACTCCGCGCTTGGCTTCCTCATCGGAGCAGTCTGCTCACTCGCGGCAGGATTCATCGGGATGCGCGTCGCCGTGCTCGCGAATGTCCGCACCGCTCAAGCCGCCACACAAGGACGTCACCCCGCATTGGTGGTGGCCTTCAACGGCGGCGCAGTGACCGGCTTGCTCGTCGTTGGGCTTGCGCTTCTCTCTGTGACTCTTTTCTACACTGGCATTGCACGCTGGATCGGCGAAGCCGAAGCGATCCGAAGTCTTGTCGGATTGGCACTCGGATCGAGCCTCATCAGCGTTTTCGCCAGACTCGGCGGCGGAATTTACACAAAGGCGGCAGATGTCGGCGCCGACCTTGTTGGAAAAATCGAAAGCAATCTGGATGAGGATGACCCTCGAAACCCAGCCACCATCGCAGACAACGTCGGCGATAACGTAGGCGATTGCGCCGGCATGGCTGCGGACGTTTTCGAAACCTACGCCGTCAGCCTCATCGGCGCCGTATTGATCGCCGCGTTGACCCTGAAATCTTTCCCGAACGCCGTGCTGTTTCCATTCATCCTAGGCGGCATTTCGATCTTAGGGGCGATTCTCGGTATCTTTTTTGTCAACCTCTCGAACCTTGCGCCTTCCACCGCACTGATGACAGGTGTGGGCGTTAGCGGCGTTGTTTCCGCCATCGCGCTCTGGCCAGTCACGCAGTCCCTCTTCGAGGGTGGCGCGCGTGTGGGCGACCTGGTTTACAGCGCGGAGAGAATTTTCGGAGCATCGCTGATTGGACTGCTCATGACCGGATTGATCGTTTTAATCACCAACTACTACACCTCCACGCACTACAATCCCGTGCGCAAGATCGCGCGTGCCTCCGAAACCGGTCACGCTACAAACATCATCGCTGGCATCGCAATGGGCATGCACGCAACCGCACTACCAGTGGTATGCATTGCAGCCGCAATCTGGGGCTCATACTCACTGGCAGGACTGTACGGCATTAGTGTTTCGGTCATGGCAATGCTATCAATGGCTGGAATCATCATCTCGCTCGACGCCTTCGGGCCAATCACCGATAACGCTGGCGGCATCGCAGTGATGAGCGGATTGCCAAAGGAAGTGCGCACCATCACTGACGAGCTCGATGCTGTTGGCAACACGATGAAGGCCGTCACAAAAGGATATGCCATCGCCTCCGCAGGCCTTGCTGCGGTCGTCCTCTTCGGATCCTACGTGGAGGATCTTCGGGCTCATCTCGAAGCTACCGGCAAAATGATCGCGGGATCGCTCGACTTCTCCCTGAATGACCCAAAGGTGATCATCGGTCTTTTCCTCGGCGGCCTCCTTCCCTGCATGTTCTCCGCATTCAGCATGGATGCCGTTGGCAAGGCAGCGGGAGCCGTGGTGGAAGAGGTGCGCCGCCAGATCAAAGCCAAACCTGGAATTCTCAAGGGCACTGAAACACCCGAATACGGTACCTGCGTGGATATCGTGACCAAGGCGGCCCTTCGGGAGATGGTGCTGCCGGCGATGTTGCCCATTCTTTTCGTGGTCGTCGTGGCCGCAACACCCGCACTCGGCAAAACCGTCCTCGGCGGCGTACTCGTTGGAACCATCGTCACAGGGCTGTTCCTCGGACTCTCCATGACCTCGAGCGGTGGCGCATGGGACAATGCCAAGAAGTACATCGAAGAGGGCAACCATGGGGGCAAGCACTCGTCCGCGCATGCCGCAGCCGTCACCGGAGACACTGTGGGTGATCCCTACAAGGACACTTCTGGGCCCGCGATTAATCCGATGATCAAGGTGGTCAACATTGTTGCGATCCTTGTGATTCCAATTTTTTTCTAACCACGTAGTCCGGATCGAAGGCAATTCTATCAACTCGCGAGGAATTACTCTCCAGCGCAACTTAGAGGTCGCGTGGCAAAGTCTGCAACGCTGCAGCAAATAGCTGAGGTTCGCGTGTGCCAAAAGCGTGGCAGGTGAACTCAGCTTTTGTGGCTGCTTCATCCCAGCGAGCCGTCGTGTTTACAGGGAGAGATCTTTGGCTCAAAGCAGAATATCCCTGACCACGTTTCCGTGTACGTCGGTGAGTCGGAAGTACCGCCCTTGAAAACGGAATGTCAGTTTTTCATGATCCACGCCTAATAAATGCAGGAGCGTGGCCTGAAAGTCATGCACGTGCACGGGGTTCTCCACAGCGTTAATTCCAAGGTCATCTGAAGCACCGTACGAGATCCCAGGTTTCACTCCGCCGCCCGCAAGCCATGTCGTGAATGCGTAGGGGTGATGGTCTCGGCCCCAACGAGTGCGATTTTGAAAATCACCCTGGATAAAAGGCGTTCGTCCAAATTCTCCGCCCCAAACAACGAGCGTGTCGTCCAACAGTCCCCGCATCTTCAAGTCCAGCACGAGCCCGGCGCTTGGCTGATCCGTGTCGGCACATTGCGTGTACAACTCGGTCGTCAGACTGTTGTGCTGATCCCACCCCGCGTGCATGCACTGGATAAACCGCACCCCTCGCTCAGCGAGCCTCCGGGCCATCAGACAATTGTAGGCAAAAGTCCCGGGCTCCTTCACCTGCGGCCCGTAAAGGTCCAACACATGCTGCGGCTCATCCGACAAATCGGTGAGATCAGGCACTGAATTCTGCATCCGATATGCCATCTCATACTGGGAGATCCGCGTCTGAATCTCGGGATCGCCAGCCTCCTGAAACTTGACCGCGTTTAGTTCAGCCAGATCGTCCAGTAGTCCGCGCCGAAGCTCCCGGCTCACACCATCAGGATTGGAGAGATATAACACAGGATCCCGACTACCGCGGAACTTGCTACCCTGATACCTCGACGGCAGAAACCCTGAACCCCAGTAGAAGTCGTAGAAAATTTGCCCACATGACGTGTTTTTACTAACCGAAGTCATCACTACAAATCCGGGCAGGTCGGACGAAGGCGAGCCCAAGCCGTAGGTAAGCCATGAACCCATTGTCGGCCGCCCCGGAATCTGTGCTCCACTAAGCATGAATGAAATCGCGGGCGCGTGATTCACTGCATCAGTATGCATGCTTTTGATGAAACACAATTCATCGGTGATCTGCGCCGTGTAAGGTAGAAACGCGCTGACCCATGCGCCGCCTTTCCCATGCTGCTTGAAAGGCTCAACGGGCTGCAGCATAAGCTTGCCCTGCGGATTTCCAGTCATTGAGCTGAATCGCTTGCCCTCGAGATAACCATCCGGAAGAACCGTTCCGTGGAGCTCGTGTAAACGCGGCTTATAATCAAACAAGTCCACGTGCGTCGGTGCCCCGTTCTGAAAGAGATAAATCACACGCTTCGCCTTCGGCGCAAAGTGAGGGCCGGCAGCAAGGCCGCCGCGATTGGACTGCGAGGAAAAGCCACCCGAGCTTCCAGCGCCAGCGGGATTCACCGAGTCCGCCGAAAAACCATCACGCGAAAGCAATGAGGCAAGCGCAGCAGCACCGACCCCCTGTGCGCCCCGTTGAAAAAAGTGCCTCCTATTCACCATCAACTGGTGCTCCCTCAGTACAGACGGCCCGTCTGACTTCAAAAGATGCCGGGACTTTTCCATATTCATTCCTTGGTGAGTGTTTCGTCGAGATTCAACATGTTCAGGCAAAGCATCGTCCAAGCCGCATGGATCGCCGGCTGCAACTCCCTGTCCTTGCCCGCACTCAACTGCCCCAGCAAGCGCTCAGCCGCATCGCCGTCTTGCTCAAACGCTTTCCTGGATCGCTCAATCGTTCTCATCCAAACCGAGAGCTCCGGCGGCGAGAGGTCTCTGCACAAAACCCGATTCGCCACCGTACGCAGGCGCTCCGTGTCAACACTGCTACCTTTGAGGGCGACCCTCGCCAAGGCGGCGGCCGCCTCGACATACGTGATGTCATTGAGCGTAGTGAGCGCATGCATTGGAGTGTTGGTGCGAAGCGGCTTGACCTCGCAGACCTGACGGCGGGCCACATCGAAGAACACAGTTGGTCCCACAATGCGACGCCAAAAAGTGTAAATGCTCCGCCTATGCAGGTCACTGCCGGTGCTCTGATGATACTGACGTTTGCCAAACGTTGCTTCCTCCCAAACTCCACCCGGTTGGTATGGAAAAACAGGGGGGCCGCCAATAGACACATTCATCAACCCCGACACAAAGAGCGCCTGATCGCGGATCATCCAAGACGGCATCCGGAACCGAGGACCTCTGGACAAAAGACGATTATCCGGATCGCGTTCACGCAACTCGGGCTTCAAAACCACCGAACTGCGCCTGTACACCTCGCTAGTGACAACCGTCCGCAGCAACCGTTTCACATCCCAACCCGACTCCACAAACTCGCTTGCGAGCCAGTCGAGTATCTCTGGATAGACAGGGTACTCAGCTTGCACGCCAAAATCCTCAGGCGTTTTGATCAACCCTATCCCGAATAACATCTGCCAGAACCGATTCACGGCCACCCGAGCGGTCAGCGGATTTTTTTCCGCTACCAGCCACCGGGCTAGATCGAGCCGCGTCGCACGCGCCCTGCCGTCCCCTACTTCCATCGCCGGCAGCACCCCGGGGACAGCAGCCTGCACTTCAAAGCCGGGTTGATTATATAATCCACGGTTTAGGAGGAAGGTCTGCCGTGGCTTGTCGTCATCCTTCATCACCATCACCCGAGGAATGGCGTTTCGGACTCCATCAAGCGCCTGCTTTGCGTCGAAGGCA
>JBILUQ010000007.1:0-30101 GCA_044370935.1 Chthoniobacteraceae bacterium | reverse complement strand
CATGCCCATGGGCGCCTGATCCTTGGGGTTCGGCGGGTTCAAGGGGAGAGCATGCTCTGAGAGTCCAACCAACCCTGGAGGATCATTTGTGCTGCCACCTGATCCACAACCGACCGGCTGTTCTTGGCGTTTCGGCCCGCCTCTTGGAGCGCGCGCTGGGCCGCCACTGTGGTGAGGCGTTCATCCCAGAGAACCACCCTCAATCCGGGATGGTCGGCGCGAATGGCGGCGGCGAATGCCTCCACTTTCTTGGCGGCCTCGCCTCGGGTGCCATCCATGTTCTTTGGCAGACCGATCACAATCGCATCCACGCATTTGTCTGCTACTACCGACTTGATTCTCTGGAGTGCCTTTGGGTTGTTCTGAACCGTCTCCAGAGGGTGCGCGAGCATTCTCAATTCGTCGGAAACGGCTAGTCCGATTCGGGCATCACCGTGGTCAATTCCTAGGGCGCGGTTCATAAGTAAAGTTGGTGTCTTGAGACGAGGCAGCGGGCTTTAGCGTCTTTCGCGGAAAAAGGCTTGGAGCATGACGCTGCAGTCGTGCTGTCGCACGCCCGAAGTGATCTCGCACCGGTGGTTTAGGTTTGGATGTTGAAGCAGGTTCATGAGGCTTCCGGCGGCCCCGTCTTTCGGGGAAGGGCATCCAAAAATGACGCGGTCGACGCGGGCGTGCACCAGTGCTCCTGCGCACATCGGGCAGGGTTCTTTGGTCACATAAAGCTGACAGTTTGTGAGCCTCCAGTCCCCGACGGCGGCCTCTGCTTGGGTGATGGCTAGAATTTCCGCGTGGGCTGTGGCGTCCTTGAGTTGTTCGACTTGGTTGTAGGCTCTCGCGATGACTCTTCCCTCCAGAACAACGACGGCGCCCACCGGGACTTCCTCCTGCTCCCACGCCCTTCTTGCCATGCGCAAAGCTTCCCCCATGAAGAATTCGTCGCTTTGGAGGTCGATCAATGGTTGCATTGGGCTTTGGTTTGTTGGCTTCGCAATCTAACCAACTTATCGGGCCCCGTTCCAAAGAATACGAAAGAATAGTCAATTCGGGATTTTGATTGCGTTCCTGCCCGGTTGAGCTTTCAATCCCGCCCCCATTTTAAACCTCCGAGGAGGATCTGTGTTATGTCAGCGATTATTGCCAAGATTAATAAGGAACAAACCAAACAAGACGTCACCCCTTTCAACGTTGGCGACGCGGTTCGCGTACACACCCGTGTGGTTGAGGGAGATAAGGAGCGTATTCAGATCTATTCCGGCATTGTGATCGGGCGCAGGGGCACGGATCTGAACGAGACCTTCACCGTGCGGCGCATCTCGTACGGCGAGGGTGTTGAGCGCGTGTTTCCGATTCATTCTCCGCGTGTTGCAAAGATTGAAGTGGAAACCCAGGGTACTGCGCGCAGAGCCAAGCTGACCTATCTCAGGACCCGCAAGGGCAAGCAGGCAATGGCGGTACGCGAGAAAAAAGTACGCTAGAAATCTTCATTCTTATGGGGATTGGTGCTGTTTCGCCAAAACTCCTACCATGACGGCCCGGTGCACGCTCGAACACGAGGAGCGGCTCCGGGCCGCTGGCTTTAAAAGCATCGCGGGTATCGACGAGGCGGGGCGGGGACCGCTCGCAGGGCCTGTAGTGGCCGCTGCGGTGATCCTACCGCCGGGGTTTGAGCATCCGGTTTTGAATGACTCAAAAAAGCTCACGGCGCGCGCTCGAGAAAAAATTTTCGCTGAGCTTCAGGCCGCGCCCGGCGTTCTCAGCGCGATTGTGGAGGTGGGAATCGAGGAGATCGATTCACTGAATATTCTGCGGGCCACTCACGAGGCGATGCGGCGGGCAGTTAGTACGCTGCCCGTCGGTGCTGACCACGCGATCATTGATGGCCTGCCCGTGAAGCCTTTTCCGATTCCACAAACCGCCCTCGTCGGTGGGGATGGATTGAGTCTTAGCGTGGCTGCGGCAAGCGTGCTTGCCAAGGTCTGGCGCGATATGAGGATGCAGGCTCTTGATGCCGAGTATCCGCAGTACGCTTTTGCGAAGCACAAGGGCTACGGGACTGCGTTGCATTTGGAGAGGCTGCGCGCACATGGAGTCTCACCGGTTCATCGCCGCAGTTTTGCGCCCGTTCGAGAGCTTTCTCTCGGAAGCTCAGGGGGCTTGGGCGCGGATGGCGAAGTGGCCCGCTGATGCGCTCTTGGTTTTACTGGGCGAAAGGTGGATAAGCCCCCGCAAGCATGATCTTGGATCGAGGGGAGAGCGGGTTGCAGAAAAGTTTTTGCGAAGGAACGGCTATAAAATTCTGATGAGGAACTACGTGCCGCGTCGCGGTGGGGAGGTGGATTTGGTATGCCGCGTGAGGGGAAAGCGGGAGTTGGTATTCGTGGAGGTGAAGACCCGTTCGAGCGAGGAGTTTGGTGCGCCGCAGGAGGCGGTGAACTGGCGCAAGCGTCAGCGCTTGATTCGGTCCGCAAATGAGTGGCTCGAGTTGCTGGATCAATCCGATGTGAGCGTCCGATTCGACATTGTGGAAGTGCTGTCTGCCGGCAAGCGGTGGGAGGTCAGACACTTGGTGAACGCGTTCTTCGCGGCAGAAACACTGCACGCGGGGGGCGTCCCGCTTATCCCGGGGGCCAACCGAGGGGACGTCCTCCCAAAACATGGATATGGAGGTGTGGCACAGTCTCGCCCCCGTCGCGTCCGTGATTGATAACAATCCTGAAGCCCGAGTTCGAAACGCCAAGAGCCCGGGCGACTTCCTGTGTCGCGAGTAAAAGTTTTCCCAGAAGGGACTCGTCCTCTGGAGTTGCCTCGCCAACTCGTGTAATCACCTTTTTCGGAACGACCAGTACATGAACCGGCGCCTGCGGGGAAATATCATGGAATGCCAGCCAATCCTCTGATTCCGCCACAATTTTTGCGGGTATCTGGCGTGCGATAATTTTTTCGAAAAGGGTCATGGCTGGGGGGGAGTCGAGAAGTGGGTTATTGAATCGAAAAATGCAATGGACTGCTTCCCGCGAGGCGAAAGAGGCGGTGTCTGAATAGAGCCACTAGTTCATCAGCGATTTGCTGACAATGTGCGCACCACTGCGTGCGCCCGAGTATCAGTTTTACTGCGGGAGCCAACCCTTCTATTGCGATTCTGGAGGTGATTCCGTTCGAGAGCAGATGTTCGCAGGTTTTCGAGCACTTCTCAAAGAACTCGAGTTCGAATCCTGGGCTGCACCGTTCAGCGATCTCCAAAAGCGAGACCGCGATTTCGAGTCCGTCTTTAAGGAAGTGCGGAGCAACCTCGCTGTAGCCTATCCCTTGCAGCGCAGTCCGAACGGTGGACTGGAAGCCCTCCAGCGAAAAGGGCTCCTCAGAACGGAGCGCTTTTAGGTAGACGGTGACAGTGCGGGCGACCTCCGTGGCGGGCCACCACTGGGAGTAGCCGGCAGCGAGAGCAGCTTTTTCCAAAGAATGCTGAAGCCATTCCGCGTCAAGGGCGACCGAACCGCCTCCGATTTTGATAAGTGGTGGTTCGTCGCAGAGGCAAATCATGTTTTGAATAGTTCAGGTTGCAAAACACTTCGTTTCGGACGGCGCTCCAGCAGCTGAATTTCGTCTAAAAATTCACCAATGTCCTGAAAATGCCGGTAAACTGATGCATAGCGGACGTAGGCAACTTCATCCAAGGAGTGCAGATGCTCCATCACTCTGCTGCCGATCAGGTGGGAGGGAAACTCGCGGTCGTAAGACGCCTCGAGACTTGAAATGATTTCCTCCACCGCCCGTTCCAGAGTGGATCGGCTGACTGGCCTCTTCTCGCAGGCCTTCAGCATGCCATGCAGGATCTTCTGCTTGTCCAACGGCTCAGAGCGGCCGTCCCTTTTGACGACCCGGATTTCTGAACGTTCAATCTCCTCGTATGTTGTGTAGCGAAAGCCGCATCCCACGCATTCCCGGCGTCGACGAATGCTTTTCCCGTCTTTGGAAGGACGAGAGTCAATTACTTTGTCTTCGAGCACGCCGCACTTGGAGCAATACATTGCGTTGTGTTAGCAAATCGTCAGGTATCCTAATTAACACAACCGGTTGTATGGGTAAAGGCAAACTTTGGTTCGTGTGGGAATGATTAGTGAGCGTTTTGCTGGTGAGTGTTGCATGCCCATCTTGACGACGGATTAACAATCTTTTGAGCGCAGGCTTGCGGTTGGGCTGCTTCTGGGGACAAAGAAAGCGATGCAGTCATTGATTGAAAGCGTCAGAAAAGCGCGGGAGCTCTCTCCTGCCGATTGTGAAAATGCGGTGGATTGGCTCGCTGATTCCGGTGCGAATGCCGATGAGAAAGGCGCTTTTTTGACCGCTTTGCGGGAAAAGGGGGAGACGGCTGGGGAAATTGCCGGCTTTGTGGAGGCGCTCTTGAATCGAGCGGTCGATCCCGGCATTCGGCTGCAGAACCTTGCAGGGCCCGTGATCGACGTGTGCGGAACCGGCGGGGATCGGTTGGAGTTGTTCAACGTCTCGACCGCCTCGATGTTCGTGTTGGCAGCGGGAGGGGCGGTCGTCGTCAAGCATGGGAACCGGGCGATTACTTCGCAGTGCGGGGGGGCGGATGTTTTGGAAGAGTTGGGCGTTAAGATTGATATGCCTCCTGCGCTTTTGGCTGATTGCGTGGAAGAGCTCGGCCTGGGATTTGTTTTTGCGCAGGCCTACCATCCCGCCTTTAGGGTGATCGGGCCGGTGAGGAAGGCGCTGGCGGAACGGGGGCAGTCTTCAATTTTCAATCTCCTCGGGCCGCTTTTGAATCCGGCCCGTCCCGCCTATCAGTTGGTGGGCGTTTACGCGAAGGAGTTGCTTGAAAAATATGCGATGTCTCTGCGCGGATTGGGGCGTTCCGGTGCGTGGGTCGTGCACGGGGCAGGGGCGGATGAGCTAACGCCGGCGGGACCGTGTGATGTGATCACAGTGAGCCCAGTGGGGCTTTCGGAAATGTCAATCGACCCTGCTTCGATTGGTGTCGCTTACGCACCGATGGAAGCGCTTCGAGGCGGGGGACGGGTCGAAAATGCCGCCATACTTCGCCGCATCCTGAGCTGTGAAGAGGGCGGAGCGAAATGCGATGCGGTGCTTTTGAACGCTGCCGCCGGGCTTGTCACATGCGGTCTGGCCAAGGACATGGCCGAAGGCATGAATGCCGCGCGTGAGGCGCTACAAAGCGGCCGAGCGCTCGCGAAGCTTAATGCCTTGTGCTTGTTCTCCAAGTCAGTTTGAAACCCCTCTGAATCATCAGTCGGGGTAGTCTCTGAATACTGTTGGCCGGGGCTTGAAGCAGCCCCAGCTAAGCACGGACCCATTTCGGACGAATCGAAGGTGTCGCGTCGCTGGACGCTAACGCTGCGTTTGTCCGTGCTTATCTGCCGCCGGTTACAGGCTTTCTTTGACGGACGCCGATGTGTAATCGCGGTTGAGTTGCCCAATGACTGTGGCGGGAATTTCGGCCGGACAAACAGCCTCGCACGCTAAGTAGTTCGAGCAGTTTCCAAAACCTTCCTCGTCCATTTTCTTAACCATTGCCAACGCGCGGCGGTCCCGCTCGGGTTGCCCCTGTGGCAGTGAAGCAAGGTGAGTCACTTTCGCCCCGACGAAGAGCATCGCACTTGCATTTGGACACGCAGCAACGCAGGCCCCGCATCCGATGCATGCAGCGGCTTCCATCGCTCGGTCTGCTTCTGTTTTCGGCACAAGAATGCAGTTGCCGTCCTGAGCGGCGCCGACATGCGCTGTAATGAATCCGCCCGCCTGTTGAATGCGGTCGAATGCGGAACGGTCCACGGTCAGATCTCTCAACACTGGAAACGCACCCGCGCGGAATGGTTCAATATAAATGGTTTCGCCATCTTTGAACTTCCTCATGTATAGCTGACAGGTCGTGGTTTCACTCGGTCCATGGGGCACGCCGTTGATCGTGAGTGAGCACATCCCGCAAATGCCTTCGCGGCAATCATGGTCGAAAGTGATCGGCTCCTCGCCTTTTGCGAGCAGATCCTCGTTCACCAAATCCAACATCTCCAGAAACGAGCAGTCCTCCGGGATGTTGCGAGCCTCATACGACGAAAGGGCCCCTGCGCTTTTGCTGTTTTTTTGCCGCCAGATTTTGAGATGGAGGTTCATTTGTAGCTGCGTGTGGAGAGTTTCACTGATTCGTAGACCAAAGGTTCCACATGGCGCACGGGCGGTTGGTTTGCGCCTCGATACTCCCACGCGGCGACGTGCGCGAATTCATCGTCGTTGCGAAGAGCCTCGCCGTCGGGGGTCTGATATTCCTCGCGGAAGTGGCCGCCACAGGATTCGTTCCGCGTGAGCGCATCCATGCACATGAGTTCGCCGAACTCTAGGAAGTCCGCCACCCGGCCCGCCCGTTCAATTGAAACATTCAGGGATTCGTTTTCGCCGGGGACGTTGGCATTCTCCCAGAACTCCTGACGGAGCGCAGGAATGCGGTTCAGCGCTCGAGTCAGGCTTTTCTCCGAGCGCGCCATTCCGCATTGGTCCCACATGATCAAGCCGAGTTCACGATGGAACGATTCCACGGACCGCTTGCCCTTGATTGCTAAAAGTTTTTGGATTCCGGCGCGCGCGTCGGCCTCGGTCTGCTTGAAGGCCGGGTGATCTGTGCTCGGGCGGTTGCCGAGGTTGGGCGCAAGATAGTTTCCGATCGTGTAAGGGATCACGAAGTAGCCATCCGCCAGGCCCTGCATGAGTGCACTTGCTCCAAGGCGATTTGCGCCGTGATCAGAGAAGTTCGCTTCGCCCAAAACAAACATTCCTGGAATGTTCGACATCAGGTTGTAGTCCACCCAAAGGCCGCCCATCGTGTAGTGGACGGCGGGAAAGATGCGCATCGGACGCTTGTACGCATCTTCTCCCGTGATCTGATGGTACATGTCGAAGAGGTTTCCGTAGCGTTCGCGAATTTTGCTCTCGCCGACCCGTTTGATCGAGTCCGCAAAATCCAAGTAAACTCCCAGTCCGCCCGGTCCAACTCCTCGCCCCTCGTCGCAGGCTTCTTTGGCCGAGCGCGAGGAAATATCGCGGGGTGCGAGGTTGCCAAAACTCGGGTATTTCCGTTCCAGATAATAGTCTCTTTCGTCCTCGGGAATTTGATCTGGATTGCGAGAATCACCTTTTTTCTTCGGAACCCAGACACGGCCGTCATTGCGCAGAGACTCGCTCATCAAGGTCAGCTTTGACTGATGATCACCCGAGACTGGAATGCAGGTCGGGTGGATTTGGGTGTAGCAGGGATTCGCGAAAAGCGCTCCACGCCTGTGAGCCCTGTAAGTGGCCGTGACGTTGGATCCCTTTGCGTTGGTGGACAGATAAAATACGTTTCCGTATCCGCCGGTCGCGAGAATTACGCAATCTGCAGCCCAGCTTTTGATTTCGCCGGTCACGAGGTTTCTCGAAACGATCCCTTTCGCGTGACCGTCCACCAGAACAAGGTCGAGCATTTCGGTTCGGTAATGCATTTTTACCGTTCCCGCAGCAATCTGCCGATTCAAAGCGGCGTATGCCCCGAGTAACAGCTGCTGTCCGGTTTGTCCGCGCGCGTAAAACGTCCGTGAAACCTGCGCCCCGCCGAAAGAGCGGTTGTCTAGCAGGCCTCCGTACTCCCGGGCGAAAGGGACGCCAAGAGCAACGCAATGGTCGATGATGTTCACGCTCACTTCGGCGAGTCTGTGGACATTCGCCTCGCGTGAGCGGAAATCACCGCCCTTGATGGTGTCGTAGAAAAGCCGGTGCACGGAGTCTCCGTCGTTCTGGTAGTTCTTCGCCGCGTTGATGCCGCCCTGAGCCGCAATCGAGTGCGCCCGGCGCGGCGAGTCTTGGAAGCAGAAGCAATGCACGTTATATCCAAGCTCCCCGAGCGTGGCAGCCGCAGAAGCCCCTGCCAGACCGCTGCCGACCACGATCACCTCGTACTTGCGCCTGTTTGCGGGCGCGATCAGCTTGGATTCAAATTTGTGCTTCTCCCACTTTTTTTCGAGGGGACCGGACGGTATCTTGGAGTCGAGTGTGACGCTCATAGGTGCGGGGCTCTGGGACCGGTGTTTTTGTTACTTTAAGATACCGAGTAGCACGCCCGCGGGAATGGAGGCGTAACCGATAAAAATTCCAGCAGAAACAAGGATCGCCAATCCGGCGATGCTGCTGCGGTTGTTGCGGGTTTCAATACCCAGTGTTTGGAAAACCGAACTGACACCGTGGTTTAGATGGAGGCTCAGCAGCGCCAGACTCAGGAGGTAAAATCCGGAGACCAGCGGGCTCTGGAATCCGAGGATCACCATCTGGTAGACGTCGCCCTCTGCGAGGGTTTTAAAACGGGGATCTGTCATCCTGAAAGTGTAGTGGAGTAGATGGAAAATCACGAAACTGAGAACCGTTAATCCACTCAGAGCCATGAGTCTTGTGGACAACTTGGCGGGAACCTTGCTGCCGGCGGCGTACTTTTCCGGCCGGGCCGCGCGGTTGGCTATCACCAGCGAGATCGTGGCGAGGATGTGCGTCACAAACGCAGCGATGAGGCCGATTCGCGCAATCCAAAGGAGGTTTTGGTTCGCGTGAAGAAATTCCGCGTATGCGTTCAGTTTCTGCGGGCCGGCAAACATCTGAAGATTTCCCGCAAGATGCGCCACCACAAAACCTAAGAGCGCGACGCCAGTGACAGCGACGATCCACTTTTTGCCAATCGACGAACGCCAGAGTTTGAGGAAGAGGTTCACAGGAATTAGGGTTTTGTTTGCAGGTCTTGCAATTCAATTGACGGCGGCCGCACTACCAGCAGTCCAGCCACGTCTTATTTATGAGTGGAAACGCGCGTTTGCCAACTTTTGAAGTAAAAATTCAAAATATAAGCGGGGTTTATAGTTTTGTCGCTGGATCTTTTCTCAACTTTGCATCCTTCGCCGATTGCCCTATCAATGGGGATTGGTTGCCTTGATTTTTTCCCATGATTGCTCCGCCCAACGCTATTGAAGCTTCAGATAATGAGTCGGTTTTGAACTCTCGCCGCGTGTACGTGGGCGGGAGTTTGTTCCCCGGCATCCAAGTCCCGATGCGCGAGATCTTGTTAGCGGACACAAAGTTGCCCGACGGAACGATCGAGAAGAACGCACCCGTGCGGGTCTACGACACCAGTGGCCCCTGGGGTGATCCGGAGTTCAAAGGCAGCGTGGAGAGCGGTCTGCCTGCCCTTCGCGCTGAGTGGGTGAGGGCGCGCGGGGACGTCTCGGAATACGAAGGCCGACAGGTGACTGCGCGGGATAATGGCTATCTCTCTGATTTGCATGCTCAAACGAGTGCGAGAAAATCCGCGGGCGTGGCGGCGTTGGGGGCTCCCGCATCCGCCGGGCGTCGTCCTTTGAAGGCAAATAACGGGCACCCCGTCACTCAATTGTGGTACGCGCAACAGGGGATCGTAACCGCTGAGATGGAGTATATTGCGATCCGCGAGAACCAGGGTTTAGACGAATTAAGGGAACAGATCTCCGAAGGAGCAGAAAGAAACTCCCTGTTCCATCAGCACGATGGAACCACGGGAAGATCCGATGCCCCGGAGGTTTTCCGCAGATTTCCGCAGAACCTGCCGAAACGCATCACCCCGGAGTTTGTGCGCGATGAGGTTGCCCGTGGGCGTGCGATCATTCCCGCTAACATCAATCATCCGGAGCTGGAGCCGATGATTATTGGACGAAATTTTCTGGTGAAGATAAACGCCAACATTGGAAATTCCGCTGTGGCCTCGAGCATCGAGGAGGAGGTTGAGAAGATGCGTTGGTCGACCAAGTGGGGAGCCGACACGGTCATGGATTTATCGACAGGCAAAAACATCCACGCCACGCGTGAATGGATCCTGCGCAATTCCGCGGTGCCGATTGGCACAGTGCCGATTTATCAGGCGTTGGAGAAAGTTGGCGGACGCGCTGAGGACCTCAACTGGGAGATTTTCCGAGACACCTTAATCGAGCAGGCTGAGCAGGGGGTGGATTACTTCACAATTCACGCTGGTGTGCTCCTTCGCTTCATTCCTCTCACTGCTCGGCGCGCAACCGGCATTGTGTCGCGCGGTGGCTCCATCATGGCCAAGTGGTGCTTGGCGCATCATGAGGAAAATTTCCTCTTCACCCATTGGGATGACATTTGCGACATCATGGCGGCGTACGATGTGAGCTTTTCAATTGGCGACGGTCTGCGGCCGGGATCCAACGCCGATGCCAACGATGCCGCCCAGTTTGGAGAACTGGAGGTGCAGGGCGGTTTGACCAAACGAGCGTGGGACAAGGGCGTGCAGGTCATGAACGAGGGCCCTGGCCATGTTCCGATGCATCTCATCCATGAAAATATGATGAAGCAACTGGAGTGGTGCCACGAGGCTCCGTTCTACACGCTCGGACCTCTCACCACTGACATAGCCCCCGGGTATGATCACATCACATCGGCCATCGGGGCTGCGATGATCGGGTGGTATGGTACCGCAATGCTTTGCTACGTCACACCGAAGGAGCATCTTGGTCTTCCGGACAAAAAGGACGTCAAAGACGGAGTGATCGCTTATAAAATCGCGGCGCATGCCGCTGATTTGGCGAAGGGACATCCGGGCGCACAGTATCGTGATAATGCGATTTCGAAGGCGCGTTTTGAGTTCCGCTGGCAGGATCAGTTCAACCTCTCGTTGGATCCGGTAACGGCGCGTGAGTTTCATGATGAGACTCTGCCGAGTGAAGGCGCGAAAGCAGCCCACTTCTGTTCGATGTGCGGCCCTCACTTCTGTTCCATGAAAATCACAGAAGACGTGCGCCGGTACGCTGCGGATTTGGGTGTCGCAAACGAGAAGGCTCTCGAGTTGGGGATGGAAGACAAGTCGCGGGAGTTTCGCGAAAAAGGTGCAGAGGTCTATCACACCGCTAAAACACCCTGACCTGTCTGGGTGCGAAAACGAGGGGCTGTCCTCGGTGAGGAACAGCCCCTGTTGTTTGGATCATCGCTGATCGAGACCCGCGGGATCAGTTGGCTGGTGCCGAGCTCGGGTCTGAGGGTTTTGTTTCCCCCACGTTTTCGACGGAGCCCTGCGGTTCCTCACGAGGCTCTTCGCGGTGGCTAGGCTCCTCCTGATCGGCTTCCTGGACTGGGTCAATGACTTCTGTCGGTTCAGCGATCAGTTCAGCGATCGGCTCATAATCGGGGCTTGGAACCGTGCTTGCGGGAGAAGTGTTCTCCGTCTCGCCGAAACTTTCAGCAGGTTCAGCTGTCTCGTTGTGAGCGTGATCCGACTCGATAGAGGCTGCCTCTGATGCTTTGGCGCGGTCTTTTGTGTCGCGGTCTTCTCCGAGACCCTCATCTTCTGAGGTTGCGCTTTCCGTTGCTGCTTGGGCTGCAGGCGAGAGTGGAAGGTCCAGCTTGCCATCTGCAAACTCAATGACGTGTCCCGTGTGAACTAGGTAGTGAAGGTCGGCCGCAAGCTGTGTTTTGCGGGCTGTCATTTCTGGGGATTCGGGAGACTCAGGATCTGCCGCGCCTAGAATCTTTACCGCAAGATCTCTTTTGGAAATGCGAGGTGACTCGCCAATCACGGTCAACAGCGTGGCCGGGCCATCCGCGAACTCGTTGGATGAGCTGACCGGTTTCGGGCGGACGGCGGATAGGTAAAGAACTCGCTTGCGGTGCTTGAAGACCTGCAAGTTTTGCTCGTTGAAGTATGGGCGAAGGCCGTGAACCAGCGACGCGGGATACGCGAGTTCGCGATCGAATGCCTCTCTCACAGCCACGGATAAAAATCTCTCGGGCAGATCGCGGGCGGACTTGCCCGAGCAGTCTAAAGATGGCCCTGACTTGATTAGCAACTCCAAGTGGTTTTTGTTAAAGTGAGATTCGACTTCTTGCAGGCTCTTGAACTCGACCTGCTCGGCTTCGTTGGTTGTGTAGAACACAGTCTGTTTGCTGGCCTGCTCCTTCCAGTCTGCAACAGCCTGTTCGGAGCTCACGACTTCGAGTTCTTCCTTTTGGAACTGTCCAAAGCTCATACGTCGACTGAAGCGCTCTTCGTATAGCTTCCGAATCGCCACCTGATACGCGTGGTGGTTCGTCGGTCCGAGCAGCATGCCATTGGAACGGCATCTCGCGACACTGGTATAGTTGCCTTTCGGCGGTTCAATTTCCCGAACTTCTTCGCGGTAAAACTTATCTCGGCACAAACGGAACGCGTTGCGCGCGATAAGATCCCGTTCAAAGCTGATCGGGCCATTCTCCAGTTGGAAAAGTGGCTTAGCAGGATCGCTACTTGTGACCCGAATGAAATGTCTCTCGGGCTTCTCCAAGAATAAGCGTGCAGTTCCAAACAGGGGATATGCACGGGAGCTTTGGCGGATTTGTTTTGCAATGCTCGCGGCAGCGCCCTCTTCGGGCAGGAACTCCACTTTGAACTGAGGCGGAGTGAAGTGCGGCCGCGTCGCGTGAGAACCCTGTGCAGGGCCCCGTCCTTGATCGCGGCGGTTGTCGTCTCTGGATGGCCGGTCGCCGCCTCTCCCTCTGTTATCGGGCCCGCCAGGACGCCGATTGCCTCCGCGGTCCGGGCGGTCGGAACGCCGGTCGTTTCCACCCCTTCCTTTATCCGGACCGCCACGCGATGGGCCTCGGGAGGATCGATCCCGATCGAAGCGACCCTCGGAATCTCCGTGAAAGTTAGCGTATTTATTGGTGGAGGGGGTCTCCTTCAACCAATCGGGCAGAAATTTTAAATCGAGGGGCGAGAGCGGGTCGCTCATGTGTTTGGGCGGTGGATTCAGCGTGCTCAGTGTTCGCCCTGAGGCTACACGCTTTTGGGTTCAGGATTAGGTCTGTGCGATGGCTTGGAAAGCTTGGGAGAGTGTTGCGGGATTAGATGGGGGGCCGATGTTCTTGCGCAGGACTGTAGAATCACAAACATTCCAGCGAAACTCAAGCGGAAGGTCGCTGGGCGGGCTCAGCTTTCAGGACGGCCGACCTAAGAGTAAGATGAACGATTTCCGCCGGAGCGCCTACACGAATCGGGAACCAATTTCCTACACCGTTGGAGACACACAGGGATCTGCCCTCCTGCTGGTAGATCCCTGACCAATACCGGTAAAGGCTGGGGCCGCCGCCGATGTTCTGGCTTAGCATTAACTGTCCTCCGTGGGTGTGCCCGCTCAGAGTAAGGGGGAAGTGATGCGCGTGGTCAAAGGCATGCGGGTGATGTGCCAGCAAAATTCGAAACGCGTCTGGGTCGCTCTTGGCGCTAATTTCTGCGACCAGTGATTTGTGTAACGCGTTCCGGCGGTTTCCCGCTGAGTTCCGTGCCATCGGAGCCTCGCCCCAAGGCAATCCCATTATTTGCACACGCTGGCCCTTTACCGAAACACTCGCTGCTTCGTTTGTTAATAGACCAAGCGATGCACTGTTCATATGATCTCTGAACAAATTTCCGTTCTGCATCAAGTCATGGTTGCCTTCGCATGCGAAAATGCCGTGGCGTGCTCGGATGCCCTTGAGCAGTTCAATCCCGATCGGAAGGTCGCCAAGGGAGAAGTTGATCAAATCGCCGGTAAACAAGACAAAGTCGGAGTCGAGCGCATTCGTGGTTTCAACGATGCGCTCCAAGATTGTTCCTCTTGTGAATCGACCGACGTGCGTATCGCTGACGTGGGCGATTGTCAGACCGTCCAACGCAGGTGGAAGCTGCGTGAGCACCATGGAAAGCCGCCGAACCCTGAAGTGCTCCAGCTGCCATTGAGAAATTGGTGTGCTCGCGATGGTGATTAAAGCGGGGCTTGATTGCGCTGTTAGCCCAAAAAACTCGCGGCGCGAAACCCCGTCGGATTTCTGCACGATATCGGCCGGCTTAATCGTATCATTCGGAACATTGCGGTCGCTCCGGCGCAGGAAAAAGCGGGTGGTCTTGGCGGCGTACGTAACTACCGAAGTCGCGATTCTGGATGCTAAGAAAATCGGCAGGGCGAGAACGTGCCAAAAGAAGATCGCTGCCAGAAATGGACGCGGAATGGGAATGCCTGTTTCGGGTGCGCCGGACCGCATTAGCGCGATGTACGCCAGACCGCCGACCTGAGCGAATGTGAAAAGCCAGACCGCGGCTTGGACGCTTCGGCTTGCTTGGATTTTCTTGAGGGTGGAAATCGTTGAGCCGGCCCACGTGACTGAGCCGAGCAGCATGAGAAAAAGAATGCAGAGGAAGAAAAACACAATCTTCGGTGACTTAACACTAGGATTCGGGCACCTGCAATCAAGCGGCCTCGCCGGAGGCTTTAATTGTACCGGGCAGAACGGTTGCGCATAAAGATATGTTGCCCAAAAGTGCGGTTTTCTTAGCTACCTCTCATAAATTGGGAGGTAACGATAGTTTAGAGCGATCGAAAGCAATCCGAACGCTGTGCTGAGAGAAGGCCCCAGATTGCCCTCAAAACTTCCATCGGAATTTTGCATTTTCAAGAGCTGCTCGACGCGCTTGGCATTCCATTCTTCCCAGCTCGCAAAGTCGCTCTGAAAAAGTGCCTGGGATGCGTAGTATTCAAAATAGTGCATGTGGTTGCCGATGTTTGAAGTGTTCGCCAAAATCTCCTTCAAAGCGGCCATGGCGTTTACAAAGACGGGCGACTTTTTGTCCCTGGCATATGCGAATGCGGCCACTCCGATCGCAGTGGTGGAGGGTCCGTGCGGAGCCGACTTTGGCAGGTAGCCGATCGTGCCATCTGCGGGTACCTGGCATTCAGCGTAGAACGCGAGGGCGTCCTTGATTGAGGATTCCGGGACGTTTATTCCGCTGTTGCGGGCAGCGATAAGCGCCACAAAACATGCGCCGCTTACCGTGGAATCGGCGTCCTTCGAAGTGGGCGAGTATCTCCACGCCTTGAGCGGATTTTGGGATTGAGACGACAGGATTAGCTGTACAGCACTATCCAAAGCAGGTCCCAGTCGGTCGTCGCGAACAAGGCCATAGGCCTCAGCGAGTGCTAGCGTTGAAAAAGCGTGATTGTACATCGATGAACCGATGCATCCGTTCCTTCCAGTCTTTCCAAGCACATAGTCGAGATGCCTGCGGATGTTCGACGCATAGGGACCCGCATTCGGGTCGTCTCCGTGAGCTAGGTACGCCATCGCAGAAAGAGCGGACGTGGCAGCTTCGGAGCCGTACTGGTCGCTGAAGGTTCCGTCTTCGCGTTGATTGGCGGCGAGGAAACGCAAGCCAAGTTGGTAGATGCGCTCGACAATAGGGGATACTTGAGCGCCCTTGAAAATCCTTGGGTCATCTTGTGCGAAGCAGCACTTCGCGATGGTGAAGATGAGCAAGAAGATGAGAGCCGGCTTTGAAATACGGTGGGACGGGCAAGGGCTGGGGAAAGAAAGCAGGCTAGTCATGGTGCTGACTTGTTGCTCGAGATGCAGCAGTTTTTGATATTCCCGATGGGTTTCATCTTAGCGGATGCCTTCGGCCTGCTCAAAATAGGACTGCATCAAAGTACGGAATTCGGCGGGCCACTCCGAGACGTCAGTGGCTGAGCCTTTTTCAATCTGGCGTGTTTGTGTTTTTGCGGTAAGCACTGGTCCCTGGGGGCCACCTCCTGCTAATGATTCGCCCTCCGAATGGCCGTCATTTCCGTTCGAAGGCTTTGGAGGAGTCATTAATTTCCGCATCATCTGGCGGAGCTTTTTTTCAGAGGGCGATCCCTTGCTTGAGTCAGGCTCATCATCCCCCGGCGGCGCCAGCAGTTCAATGATGGCTGTTTGTTTTCCGATGACCGGGGTGTCAGTACGAGGTTCACCAAGATGATCCACAACGGAGCGCATCAGAAATTCTGACTGGCTTGTGATGGGGTAAAATTTCGCGAACTTCTGCGCGGGTACTTTTTCAATGGAGCCAAGCGTTGCAAGAAGGCTGCCCTCTACCGTTGCGCGGTCGCGAAGAGCTTCAAGATTGACGCGAAGCTCCTCCTGCTTTGTTGAAAGATCTGCTACATCCGAGTAGTACGAGTCTTGATCTCGGGTGGCTTCTAAAAGCTCTGTTTGAGTCCGAAGTTCATCCTGTTGTTGCGCCACTCTGGTCATTGCCACGACGTAGTTTGCAAGCTCAGCGTCGTCTTCCTTGTTGTTTTCACTGTCGCTTGACTCGCTTGAATCCGCTCCGTCTTTCTTCTTCGAATCGCCCTTTACGCCACGGACAATGTCTGCCCAAACGGTAAATTGCTTCGCCCATCCTTCCGCGCGCTCTGATGCCCGGTACCGAAGATTAATCCTAACATTCTCTGCGATATCAATGATTGCCGCGACTGCGTCTTTTGCGGTGATTTCGTCGTGAACCGTTTGATATGCGCTGTTGGGCGCTTGTTCGAGAAACGCTTCCAGCTCGTATGCCAAAGTGCCAATCGACTGTGCGAGGTCCTTTTGCTTGACGGTGTGTTTTTTGAGCACTTCCCGTTCATAATCAGAGAGTGAGCTG
Organism: Chthoniobacteraceae bacterium; assembly: GCA_044370935.1. Taxonomy (GTDB): domain Bacteria; phylum Verrucomicrobiota; class Verrucomicrobiia; order Chthoniobacterales; family Chthoniobacteraceae; genus Chth-196. Next base: position 13,594 of record JBILUQ010000007.1, on the reverse strand, counting down.
AGGGTTGCACCGACTCCGGAGGCCGGCAGTGATGAGAGCTCCGCGCACAAAGCTGTTTCCAACTGAGCTGCGGAGAGCAGCCGGGTGTGGAAGTTTCGTGTGCGTAATGCAGCGTTCCCTGCATTGATGGCCGGGCTCGCTTTGCTCATCGCGTCGATGGCTTTTCTTTGTGCTTCTGCCGCTTTCTCAAGTGCCTCAGTTGCTTTGGAAGAATCCTGCTTTGCGGATTGAATGTTTTGAGCGGCTTCCTTCATCGATGGATTTGCAATCTTTTCCAGTTCTTCGATGATTTTCTGGATGTCAGCGATCGTTGATTCAGGGACGCTGTTATTTTGCAAAGCCTCGCGCACTGCGTTTTGGAGTTCCGTAGTGAGCTTTTGAAGGTTTTTTGCGCTGGCTGCCTGGGCAGCCTCGATGCGGGTGAGGTCTTCTGCGATCTGCTCCTTACTCGAGTCTTTAAGGATCCGTGAAGTTGCTTCGGTTTCTTCAAGCACTCTTTGCTCATTCCTGTTTTCGTCCGTCAACTGTTGCCGAAGCTGGTCGATCCGCGAGCGGGTGAGTTCGGCGTGAGTGCTTTTGCTCATGACGCGCACTGAAACCGGTCTCGACTTCGCAGGCTCGCGCCCGGGGAGCAGGTCGGTCGCGCAAGCGACAAAGGTGACAACTGTGTCGGCAGGTACTTTCTCAAGAGCACTGGAGAATGAAATGTTTTGAGTCAGGTTTTTCTGATCCGCGGCCCCTTTGGCTCGGGCGGATGCTCCGTGCTGAGTCGGTTTTTCAAGGCCGCTTACATCTGGTTTCGCTGTCCACTCCAACCAGGTCTCTTTCACTCCATACTCGTCCGATGCGGCGACTTTAAGCGCGAGCACTTTGTCTTCTAGAATGGTGGTGCCGTCCGCCACCCCGCTGAGTTCAACGCTTGGTGGTTTGTCCGCGAAAGTTGAGATGCGGAGAGGAAACGGCTTGATACAGCGCAGGCCCTCTTGATCTCGCCACTCGAGGCGGACGTCTCCGGATAAGTCCTCCGCGGGTCCCTCTTCGATTGTGAATACCGGCCCGTGGATTTCGGCACGCAATTGTCGCAATGGGTCAGCAGGTGCTGATGAGTCGGATTGCGCTTGTGCGGCTGGAAAAACAAGCAGGTGTGCTTCCGAGAGAGGACGAGTCGCGACTCCGACAACACTCAAATGGCTTCCCGCCAAAAAAGTGTTTTGGGTCGAGCTAATTGGAACCGTTTTTTTCTCAAGTCCGAGGTAGGCAGGGGGGGTGACGATTGCTTCGATCTCCTTGAGTTCTGGGCGAAGCACTGGCTGGATTTTCATGGTCCGCATTGAATCTCCCGCCCGGAAAATGGCTGTCGTCTCCCGGGTCAGCCCAGGGATTTGAATGTGGGCACCATCAAATTCATAGGCAGCGGAAAGTTCTTTTCCCGAGTCAAAGCGCACCGTGATTTTTTTGGGGCGCCACCTTGAATCGGGCTGAAGGCGGCATACGAACTCGATTGGTTCGCCATGGGCGACAATTAGTTCCTGAGGAAGGCGCTCGATTGTTGTGAACGTCAACCTTGGTAAATCGCGCCAAGGCATTGCCCAGCGCAGCGCCGTATTTAGAACCATATCCGGCGCCAGAATGTAGCCGACCACAAGAATACAACCCGAGGCGGCCATCCACATGGACCGCACCCTTGCCTCTTCCGCTGGCACTGCGGCATTAAAGTCGTGCTCGAGCGATTCGGTTGCAACTTGTTGCAGCGCGGCGCGGGTCAGGGATGGAGAAGTTCCCTCTTGTAACTCCGTTGCCTCCGAAAGTTCGACTGCGCTTTGCAGTCGATCTCCCAAGTCGCCAAAATAGGTTTGGAGCAGTTTGGCAAGGTCGGAAGTCGAGCGCGGGCTCCAGATCCAGAAGTAACTCCAGCGACGCAGCAGAAGGCCGATCCAGATGATGCTTGTCCCAGTGAGAATTGAGCGCGCTAAAACTGGGGTCTCCAGAAATCGATCCATCGCGAAGAGGATCACAGGGCCGACCAGAATCGACAGAATGGTTCCGCTGACCGCGCTGAGGGTCTCCATGAGCATGAGTCGCATCTCGAATTCACGCAATTGCGTGTCGAGTGATTCGGGTAGCTCGGGTTTTGGTTCCATTCTCACGATAGTCCGCAGAATTTTCGTCCCGCCCAGAGGGCGCTCAGAAGGAGTATTATAAGGCCTCCCAAAAAAGGTTGGCACCACAATCTTACGCGCGATTGCACTTCACGCTGCTCTGGAAGCAATTTGATGGCCGATACGATCGCATCTAGGTCCTCGGTAGTGCCGCTTCGCCCGCCCGTAAGCATGGCGATTTCACGAAGAACCCCGAATTTTGCAGGTGCCCCGGTTCTTTCAATTTCTGGCGCGGAGACCTCCATCACTGTGCTCAGGCGGCGGCCGGCCTGCTCCGCATTCAGCTCCATTTGGTAAGTGCCGCTGCCGAGCAGTTTGAGTTTTCCTGACAACACGCCCCAGTCTGAGTTGGCCGGGGTGAGTTGGACGGAGTCACGGCTTCCGTCAGGCGAGGTCAGAGTGAGGGTGGCGTTCGCCTTGCCGACAGGCGACCCAAGTTTGTCCAGTATTGCCGCGCTGAAAGTGACGGTGTCTCCGCGCTTCGGTTTTGTCGGGGTGTAAAAGAGGCGCACGCCATCGTCTTGAGAAAGGTGGCGTTGATGCGCCATCCATCGCACCACCTGGCCCCAGAACCGGTAGTGGTATGTGTCCTCAACGCCGCGTCTCCATTTCCACGCGGAATCTGTCCCCATGTACAGGACTTTGCCGTTCCCGGAATTTCGTGTGACAAGCAGGGGGACGCGCCCCAAAGGCCCGCGTTGCGTATCATGAACAGCTAGCACTTCGCTGCCGGGACGCGCCCGTTTAATCGCAGCGTGCCACTGGAATCCCGGGAGCGAACGCCACACGCTTTCATTTGTCTTTGCATCCGATGCGAGCATCGTCAGCCAGTGGTTCGACCCAAGAAGGGTGAGCTCGAGGCGGCCCTCTGAAGCGGTCGCGATGCCTTCAGCTTTGGCCTGATCGGTTTCCACGGGAATCAGGCTCTCAAGATCCGACGCGGCCAAGCTCGTTTGCAGACCGGTTGAACCCGGAATCAACACTAGGCCGCTTGCGTGTTCTTCGATCAACGATCGCAGCATCTTGCAGTTTTCGATGCTCAGTCCGCGGCGCGGTCGAGCAGTTTCCTGTGAGAGACTGGTCTGCAGTCCGATGTCTCCAAGGAAAACGACATCATACCCCTGCAGGTCCTCCGCCTTTGATGGAAACTCCTTGAGATATCCCGCACCTTCGGCGACCTGAAGCTGCGGATGGTACAACAACGTGTGCAGCTCGACGCCGGCATCACGAGCGAGCGCATTCCGCAGATAGCGAAACTCCCAGCGCGGTTCGGAGTCCACGATTAGCACCTTCAAGAGTTCCCTCCGTACGCCTAGCTTTGTGGACTTTGAATTGTTGAGCTCGTTGCTCTCGCCCGTTGCCAATGGAATCTCAGCGATCACGTCCATCGTGCCTTCCTCCTCAGGAGTGAAGGTTATGCTTTCAGTGATGGCTCCATCCCTCGGAATGACGATCTCTTTTTCGCCAAGAGATTTGTCGCCGGCACTCAAACGCACAGTGCTCCGGATCTCGCTTGGCATGTGGTTTGTTAATGTAAATGAGGCACTGACCCGCTCGTTCACCAAGCAGTACGCCGGCAGAGACAAGGATTGCATCTCAATGTCAGGGAGAAAGGTTTCTGTGCCGACTCCCACCGAGTAAACTGGGGTTCCACGCACTCCAAGTTTCGTTGCTGAGGTAATCGGTGACTTTCCAGTATTCCAATCACCATCACTTAGCAATAAAACGGCGCGGAGATTCGAGATACGGTTGGTTGCATGTGAAAGTGCGGCATCGATGTCGGTACCATCCGTGGGGGCCGGCGCATCGGTGGTCCTCGAGAACGGCTCAACTGACACGCTGTAGCGCTCTTCTAGTGCTCCCCAAAAATAACTCTCGATCTGTGCTTGAATCCACTCGATTCGTTTCATCGGCCCGTTGCTCGACCCGTGAGCTGATCGTATGTCGCGAGTCTGGGTGCTCTCTGTATCGTCCCAGAGAATCGAGACGTGCGGCTTTGATGTTTGCGTCGCAGTTGTGATGTACTCGGGCTTCAATAGAGCGAATGCCAGAAGCAGAACTGTTGAAAATCTGAGCCACGCCAACGCTTTGCGTCTGAGGCGGGTAGCAGACTGACTCAACTCATGAAAAAGCATCCACACGCTCGCCGCGGTTAGAAGCACTGCGACAAGGCGCCACCCGAGGTTACTGGTTAGTTCCAATGCAGCGTTCATGAGGCTGCGCTGCTCAATCGGGAGACCCTTGGCGTGGCTTCTTCGATCGGTTTACGCGTGGTGAGATTAAGTTTCGTCGTCGACAAAATCGACTCGCTAAAAACCAGTGCGATGGCGAGCCCCATTAACAAGGGCCAAACCTCGCTTGCCTCATCTGCCGATGTTGATTCAATTGCGCTCTCGAAAATATGAGTTTGGGAGGATGGAAGTAGGCGAAGCACTTCGCTTGGTTGGACTACCTCAGCAGAATCTTCAGTCGGTGGACGGTTGAGGGCGATAATTCGATTCCCGCAGCGGTACACACCGGAGTGCGTACGGGGGTTTCGTTTACGTGTCGTCAACTGGTCCTCGGCTCCGATGCAATCTGTTTCGAAGGTCCAAACTTCATCGGGATGGGAGCGCCATTCTCCTGCAATGCCCATTGACGGAGATTCGCGCAGGGAGAGGCCCTCCATCAAAAGTCGTTGCAGCATGGGAACCAGTACGGTGCCGTCCTGTAGAGAACTCCAGCGTTCGGAAACCCTCGTGGCAGCGAGGTAAAGCTGACCTTTGCCAGACTGGACACGCGTGAGAAAGCTTTGCCCGTCGGAAAACGTTGCCACCACATGGCTGTCCGGTGGCGTCACGGCGGTCTGGCGAGTCAGGACTGAAAGCTGGTGCAATGGCAAATTGGCGCCGCTTTCCGTCTTTGCGAGAGGCCCGTCATTTTCATCCCATGATGTGATGGCTTGCGATTTCTCTGTTGATTCTACTCGGTTCCAGGAAATGCCGCTTAGACCGGAGGCGCCTTCAAACGCGGGTGGAAACGTCAGGAAGACGCCGCCCGCTGCGAGCCACTTCATTATTAAGTTGCCCTGTTCAAACGACGGAGTTCCGTCCGCCCAAACCAGGAGGTCTGTGTGCTCCAAGAGTTGTGAGTCGAGAAATTGGGGTGGGACGATGCTGGCTGAGCGTTGCTTTGACTCGGAGCCCGGTGCGGAGGCGAGCTGTATCCGCCGCGTGCCCGTCGACGCTGGGTCACCGACGATAGTTGCCACTGCCCCGCGAGCGGGAGGCCACGCAAAATAGGCGGCGTTGTCGCCAGTGTTCAAATCGACGGGAATTTCACACTTAGCCCAGCCTGCTTTCGTCTCGGGGTATTCCAAGCGAAAGAGCTCCGTGTGACGCTGGCCGGCGAGGCGCACCTCGCTCTGTGAACGCGCTCCGTTGAGAGTGAGAAAGGTTGGTAGCAGGTGCTGCTGTTGCTTATTTGTGTTGAAGGATATCTTAAGCGCGAGCTGCGAAGTACTCGAATCATGAATTATAGATCCGCTGTTGTCGCCGGATTCATTGCCGTCGGATTCGCGCAAAGTCGCGCTGATAGCGGCGGTGGATATGTTTTCAGCGCCAGCCATCGACAGGTCGATTACGTAGACACCCGTGCCCTGCCCAAGGCCTGTGATCGCCTCGAATACTGACTTCCACGATGGATCGTCTACTCTCCAGTTAGTGGACTGGAGGTCGCTCAGAACCCATATCTCAGATTGAGCAATCTGGTTGTGAACAAGGTATTCCACCGCGGCTTGAAACATGGCGGGAATGTTTGCCTCAGTGTCCGTCTGAGCAGTGAGTTCAAGTGAAGCGAGCTTCGAAATGTCCTGTAGCTCGAGCGGTTGCCGATCCACATTTTCAACAAGCAGGTAACGACGGGCGGGATGCTGTGCGGCAGAGTCTTTCACAATGGTGAGTGCACGCTCCAACTTTGAGACCCCATTGACCGATGTTCGCGCTCCCATACTTGAAGAACGGTCCAACAAAACAATCACACACTCCGGCGTCGTTGAAATCGCTTTCGCAAGCCACCCCCCTGAAATCGGGCGGCTGAAGGCGAGAACAAGGGCGAGTATGATAAAGACACGTGCTGCCAGCAGAAGGATCTCTCTAAGCTTGGCTTTCCTCGTCGACTCTTTTTGGATTTTCAGCAGAAAGTGCATCGCCGCCCAATCGACATTCTTGTACCGCATCTTGTTTAGAAAATGCAGCGCAACAGGAATCAGCATTGCAGGCAAAGCCCACAGCATAGCCGGTTGAAGGTAGTTCATGGTTCAGACGCGGGATAACAGGCGTTCACGCGCGGCTTGTCCGTCGTCGCCTAAGCCGGGAAATGAAAAACTCTGTGAGCAGCTTTTCGTACCCTTCATCAAGACGATGAATTCGGTAATCAATGCTGAAGTTTGCGCAACCGATTTGAAGTTCCTGCAGGTATGTGTTGAGGGATTCGAGGTAAGCGTCGCGCAACAACAAAGGATCGGTGGCAAGCGAAGCGCCGGTCTCGGTGTCCACCAGATTTACGGGGGATTCAAAGTCGAATGTGAGTTCTTTTGGGGCGAGAAGATGGAACAATGTGACATCGTGTTTTTTGAAGCGAAGATGTTTGAAGCATTCAAGCAGGAGCGGCACCTCGTCAAAAAAATCACTGATTACAATGACCAGGCTGCGCTGCTTGATCCGTTCCGCCAGTTGGTGCAGTCCGCTCACTAACGAGTTGCCGTTGGCTGCGTTTAGATCTGTGAGGCGGTTGTAGATAACACGAAGGTGCTTTGACGCTCTTCGAGGGGGAATGTCGCTCGGTGCAGACGGGCCGATGCCGCAGAGACCGACTGCGTCGCCCTGATTGATCAGAACGTGAGCGAGTGTCGCAGCGATTGATTTTGCGCGGTCGATACGTTGGACGGTTTCCGTGCCGAAACGCATGGAACCACTGGTGTCTATCACGATGTAGCACCGGAGGTTTGTGTCCGCTTCAAACTCTCGGATGTAGAAGCGATCTGTCTTTGCAAAGATGCGCCAGTCGAGGAACCGCGGGTCGTCGCCGGGCGAATATTTTCGGTATTCGGCGAATTCAACGGACGAGCCTCGGGCGGAACTGCGGTGCATCCCGCTTACGAAGCCCTGCATCGGTAACCGCGAGTGAAGGGCGAGCTTGGAGAGGCGCGCGAGTACGCCTGCGTCCAAAAAATTCCAGGGGGAGTTCGAGGAGGCCAATTTTAGCGTTTGGTTTCTGCGAGAAGTCTGCGGATGATTTGCGTGCTGGAGACCGCCTCGCTTTCCGCCTGAAAATTCACGAGAATCCGGTGGGATAGGACCGGTTCTGCGACCGCATCCAGGTCCTCATTCCGGACCATGTAACTTCCCTTGAGAATTGCTCGCGCCTTTGCCCCGAGTATCAAGTATTGGACGGCCCGCGGACCTGGTCCCCATTCGACCCATTTGCGGATCCATTCTGGGGATTCCTCGCCGCCCGGTCTGCACTTTCTGGTGAGTTGCACTGCCCGCTCATAGATGTGTTCCGGCACAGGAACCCTCCTGGCTAGTTCTTGAAACTGCACCAACTGTTCTGCTTTCAGAATGGTGCTGAGTCTGGCCATCGACGCTCCGGTCGTGGTTTTCGCGATTTGAAGCTCCTCTGAGGCGCTCGGATAGCCAACGTTAATGAGAAACATGAATCGGTCGAGTTGAGCCTCCGGGAGTGGATACGTGCCCTCCTGTTCGATTGGATTCTGTGTGGCGAGTACAAAGAATGGAGCCTCAAGACTAAATTGATGTTTTCCTGCGCTCACCTTGCGTTCCTGCATGGCTTGGAGGAGTGCCGCCTGAGTCTTTGGCGGCGTCCTGTTGATCTCGTCAGCGAGCACCAGGTTCGCGAACAGCGGGCCTTTAACGAATTCAAACGCGCGTCTTCCAGCAACCTCGGTTTCCTGGAGAATTTCGGTGCCAGTAATATCGCTCGGCATGAGATCCGGGGTGAATTGAATCCGACTGAACCGAAGATCCATGAGATCGGCGAGGGACTGAACAAGCAGAGTTTTTGCCAGTCCCGGAACACCCATGAGAAGCGCATGGCCCTTCGCGAGAATACAAGTCAGCAGTTGTTCAATCACCATCTGCTGGCCAATGATGACTTTAGAGAGCTCGCAAGTGAGTTGGGAAATTGTGACGGCCAGTGCGTCGATTGCCTGCACGTCGTCGGGCGCAGGGCTTTGATCCGGTAGGGGGGGCATAGGAGGTGGGTGTTCTGAGAAAGCTGTAGGGGACCGAGCATCCTCTCTGACGGCGGGTTTGAGGAGTAGAAAAGCGCGATCTCTCACCCTTAGCTGCGCGACCCTCCGTCGGTTGGCGGCTAGCGGTTGATGAGTGAGTGGAGCTCCTTGAGTGAGATCTCTTGGATAGAGAGGATTTTCTGTCTCGAGCTCGCGCCGCTTACAAGGGATACCGCTCCACGGGAAAGTCCGAGTCGCTCGGCAAAAAAATCGCAAAGACGCTCGTTTGCTTTCCCGTCGGTTGGGGGCGCTGAAATGCGAATTTTCAGGCTCTCGCCGAGCCATCCTACGAGCTCGTCTTGCGACGCGTTTGGAACCACTTTGACTAATATTCTGCAGGAGGGCATGGCGGGGCAGAGTAAATGTTGCTTCAGCGGCTTGATGTCAAACAGGCGTGAAGTTTTTCGATGTCGCCTAGGCCCATGCCTCGATGGTTCGCGCAACCAAGCTGTTGCAATTTACTGGCGCAGGGCAGTGTTTCTGGGAATATCCTGCACACATGAGGGTTGGTGTGCTCATCTTGTGTTTGTTGCTTGCGGGAACTTCGGTTGTCTGTTCCCAGGACGACCTGCGTCGGGATATCCGTTTAATACGCCGCGCGTTCTTGGATGTCACTGGCCTGCTTCCAACGGAATCGGAGATTGACTGGTTTGTGGTCTACGAGCGGACGGGGTATCCGGCCGCGGTTGAGTACCTGATTAAGAACGGTAAGAATCCCAGTTTTTCCCGCGAGAGTCTGCTCTCCGAGGCTTATATACGCCAGGAGGAACGTCCTCTTGAATGGCCTGAACTGCAGCGGAATGTTCTTTATCTGGCTGGAATGTGGAATGGCGCAGCCACGGAGTTGTCGGAGGAATTGTTCCAAGAGGGTGCACGGAAATTCATCGCTGACTGCTTGGAATGGACCGACGGGCGCGTTGGCGACACCATCAGTCTGATGGTGATGGCCCTGACTTGCCGCCCTTGTACCGCCGAGGAAGAGACCAGCCTGGTGCGGATCTTCAATCAGGTCAGCTTGAAAGCGGATGAACTCGGAGCGTACAACACGGTCCTGATGCATGTTTTTGAAATGCACGATTGCAAATTCAAATGACCTCCTGAGGCGACCTGCGCATAACTTTAGAGCTGCCCGCTTGTCGGGGTCGTTGCATTTTTAGTGATTCTCGCAAGTCACCTCCAAATTGATTACCGCGGGGCGCAGCTAATAAAGGGGTCTCGCAACACGGCTCTCCGCCAGCTCAGCCTCCCGTTTTGCGCTGGTGTAGACAAACATCCCCAATAGAACCAGCATCGGCAATGGAACAACAATCCCAAAGCCAGCCATCAGCAGGGCGATAAATTTCCCAATCGCAGCCGCCAATTGCGTTGCTTGGAGATGTGGGATTTTAAATCCCAGCAGCGCTCTGAGGACCCTGCCGCCATCCATTGGGAATGCCGGTATGAGGTTGAATGCCAGCAGCCCGCCATTCACTGCCGCAAGGCTCCCGATAACCTCCATGAGGCTGTCGGGTTGGTGTTGCACATTGACTGGCTCGAAGCCGTAGGCTGACCAAAAGATGAGAGACAAAAGGGCGCTAACCACCGGACCGGCGATCGCCACAATAATCTCTTCCCGTGGAGCCTCCGGAATCCGCTCCAGATGCGCCACCCCACCAATCGGCAGCAGCGTGATGTCCGGTGTGCGTATTCCAAATCCCCTGGCCGCCAGCACATGGCCAAACTCATGCAGCACAACGCATGCAAACACCAAGCACACAAACCCGACTCCCCACGCCGCCTTGTTCCACCCCCCTAATGAGAATTGATCCGCAGCGATCCAGATCAGGAACACCACAAAGGTCCCGTGCATTCGAAGCTGGGTTTGATAAAGTCGGCCTATCGGAAAAGAAAAACGCAGAGGCTTGATCTGTTGAATGTCCATTGGCTTGTCCTTCTTGTCCCTCTTCGCCCTCTCGTTTGAATCCTTCCAAAAAACCGAAGCCCACAGTTTGATTTTTCTGATCCGCTACCCATCAAGGATTGGCATTGATCTCAACCGAAGCGCTGACATCAGCCTGCGCTGCATGCCGCTTCCGTCCGCTCCGAGATCCGTCCGGTTTCCTCCTCCGGCGTTCTACGGTTTACCGTTTACCTTGAACTGCATGCCACACCTCCTGAAGAAGCGCTCCGCCTTTAAGAAGAGCGCACCGCTCCCGAGGCGGGGTACTTTTCTTAAAATCTTAAAGTGCGGGCTTGAAGACGTGCCCCCTCCAATTAGCCCTGCTGCTTTGTTAGCGGCAGGACAGGAGAGATCAGCTTCAGCCTTGCCGCCGAGGCTGCGTACCTGAGCTTTCGCTCCGCCTGACTCCACCGGGGCGATTCTGAAAACGCGCGGCGCACTTTTACGAGCGCCAGCTCCGCGATCCGACGCACCCACTCGTGGCTCAGATTCAGTCTGCGGCCGAGTTCTCGGAGTGAAACCTGACTGCTGGCTTGAAACCCAAACTTGTGCGACAGAACCTGAAGTTCACGATCGTCCAAGTCCGCAAGGCACGCCAGCAGCTCGTCCTGCATTTCCTCCATCCCCATTTTTTGCGCGGGATGCATTGCAGAATCGTCGGGCAGTGTGTCGGCCAGGTCCGGACCCTCGGCGTCTAGGCTGGGGGCGTCCAGCGAGAATACCTCCACGCGGTCCCCCTGGAGTTCGGCCAGCTCCTCCTGTGAAATTCCCAGCCTTTCCGCAAGGTCCTCCTCGTTAGCGTGGCGCCCGAGCTGTGAGGAAATGTCGTCTTGGATCCGTGAAAGTTTGCGCAGCCTCTGCGAGCGCCAAACTGGGATTCGCACGGCTTTGGACTGTGAGGTGATGGCGCGGTGGATACGCTGTTTGATCCAGACCGAGGCGTAAGTCAGAAAGCGAGTGCCGAACTTTGGGTTGTACAACTCGGAGGCGCGGAACAGGCCCAGATTCCCCTCGGCAATGAGGTCCGCGAGGGGGAGCCCGAAGCCGGCGTACTGATGGGCGATCTTCACCACCAGACGCAAGTGGCTGCGGACAAGTGCTTCGCGCGCGTCCAGATCCCCTGCGAACGACTTTGCACCCAGCGCCTGCGCCTCCTCATGCGGCAGCGGTGCGTACTCCGATCCGTCGCCCGAAATGTCTTTTAGGTAGGCGTTGAGCGCACTCCAGTCTCCGTTGCGGGCTTTAGCGATGCGTTTCATGGTGGTGGGGGTGGGTTCAGAAGTTCCTGCGCCGGACGAGAAAATTGAGGCGGCCTTTGGTTTGGGTTTCCTAGGTTACGTGGGGCTTATGAGAAATCGCTTGGCGTGATTGAGGCGCTGGGTCTTCGCGTTTTTTGCGGATTTCGGGCCAGAACGTTTCGCCATTTCGTTAAACTTCTTGGGGGCGACCTCTCTTTAATTAGTTCGACAAGGGATTGGCTAGGAAAGTTCAAAAAATCGTGGCGGTTTGTAACATTTTGCTGGGGCCGCCCGGAATTTTTCCGGCTTTTCAGCACTTGCGCTTAGGCTGGGGTTGTCTGCCGCTCCGTTCCGTGGCAATGTTTCCGAATGCAGGCGGTCTCCAATTCGCATCGGCGAAACTCGAATTCAATCAGCGCGTGGTACGCGTTCGCGTTCATCGCATCCGTGGCAGCTCATGGATGGCTTGCGAATTGGTCCAAATCGTTCGTGGTTCCGGGTTTTTCTGAAAAAGCGACGCCCGCCCTGCTGCCTCCTAGGTTTGTGATCAAGCAGGTGAAGTTTGACCCCAAGGTTCTCGACAACGTGCAGGAGGCTCCCAAGCCCGTGCAAAAGGCCCCAGTGGTGCCCGAAAAGTTTGTGTTCTCAGATTCGAAGCCGAAGGCCGCTGACGTGGACTTGCAAGTCAAACCCTTGGATGTGCAAAAGCAGTTGGTAGAGGAGCGCCCGGAGGCGAAGGCCGAGTTGGTAGCCGCGAGCCCTTTGCCGGCGTCGGCTGGAAGCTCACTCGATAGTGAATTGCGTTCCTTGGCCGGTGCCATGCTCCAGGCCGCACCGAGCTCAAACGCCCAGCCTGTGCTAGCGTTGGCTTCCCAGATGGCGAACGCGGTCGGAGCTGGGGGAAGCGGGGCGGTAGGTATGGCGGTACCCGGCCGTCAGTCTATCGAAGACGCGCTGAATGCGATAGGGCAGGTGGCCACCCGCGAAAGCCCCGTGGCTATACCGGGCAACGCACTCTTTGGATACGACAGCTCGGAACTCGGAGAAGAGTCTGTTCCAATCTTGGAGAAAATCGCGGATTTGCGCCGACGTTTTCCGGATTATATCATGGTGATTATCGGGCACACGGACGCGATGGGCAGCGCGGACTATAATCTGCGTTTGAGCCAGAAACGCGCCGATGCTGTGCGTGAGTGGCTGATTCGCCGTTATGGAATGGACCCCTCAAAGCTTGAGACCATTGGCAGAGGCGCTCAGGAGCTTATGGTGGTGGACGGTTCGGTTGAAGAACAAGCCCCCAATCGCCGGGTGGAGGTCATTCTGCGTCCTGCGAATCTGCCGTCGAAGGCCCCGAAAAAGTAGCGAGATTTTCCTGCGGGTGACCTGCCGCAGGCTTTGGCGCATAAAATCGCCGGAATTTTGCTGAAAGCACGATCTCGGGCGCCCGGCGGCTCTCGGTACGGTAAGGTGCGGATGAGGAACTCATGCTGCGGTAAATTACGCTTTGGAAATGCCCCGAACTGGCGTTCTTCACATCCATCCCCCGCAGGAGTAAACCTCACGGACGGTCTTCGAGAATTTCCATCGAAAAATCGATGGCCTGCACTGAGTGAGTAAGGGCGCCTATTGAGATGTAGTCTACCCCCGTCGCGGCAATCGCCGCAACCGTGGTCAGATTGACGCCGCCCGAGGCCTCCAGTTTCACACGATGTGCGGCAAGTTTGACGGCCTCCCTCATCAGCTCTGGATTCATGTTATCAAGCAAAATAACGTCGACGCCCTTGAGCTCCAGAAAGCTGCGAACCTGATCAAGCGTGTCAGCTTCCACTTCCACCCTGACATGCGGGTGGGCGGCCTTTAATCGGGAGATTGCGTTTTGGAGGGCGCTGGAGGTGCTGTCCGCAGCAAGATGGTTGTCTTTGACCATCACCATGTCGTAGAGGCCCATCCGATGGTTGGTCCCACC
>JBILUQ010000166.1:0-8512 GCA_044370935.1 Chthoniobacteraceae bacterium | reverse complement strand
GTTAAACTGTTCAACGGCGCTTCCCAAGCTACCCCCAAGTTTAACCAGATGCCCCGCAAAATCTCCGAGCCGCTTGTGCAACTCTTTACCTAGCGCGCTTATGTCGGCAGCATTGCGAGCAACTGCCTCCTGCCTCCATCCGAAGTGCACCGCTCTCAGCAGGGCAATCAAAGTCGTCGGACTCGCTAGAATTACGCGCTTCTCAGCAGCATAACTAATCAACTCCGGATCCTCCTCAAGTGCCGCGCTAAAGAAGACTTCTCCAGGTAGGAACAAAACAACAAATTCAGGAGCGGACTCAAATTGCTCCCAGTACGCTTTTTTAGAGAGCTGATCCACGTGGGTTCGCACTTGGGAGGCGTGCCGGGCCATCAGCTCGCGACGCTTACTCTGCTCGGTGCTTTGGACGGCCTCGAGATACCCCATCAGTGGGACTTTCGAGTCTACCACAACATTGTTCCCGCCCGGAAGAATGACACGCATATCAGGCCGCATGCGTCCATCAGCGGTCTCGACTGACTCTTGTTCGACAAAATCGCAATGAGCGAGCATACCCGAAAGTTCGACTACGCGGCGAAGTTGAATTTCCCCCCACCGACCGCGAACCACCGGAGACTGCAACGCCTTGACTAAGTTCGCGGTCTCCATCCTCAGAGCCCTCTGGGATTCATCCATTGCTCCCATCAGCGAACGCAGCCCCTCGTAAGCTCCGACTCTGTTTTTCTCGAGCTCGCCAATCTTCAAGTCCACCGCCGCGAGTTTTTCCTTCAGCGGTCCGACTAGGTTCGAAATCGACCGCTCTCTGGCATCCAACTCCGCCTTTGCGCCATCTGCGGTGCGAGCCATCCGTTCCTGAGCAATTTCCAAAAAGGTCTGATTGTTCGCGCGCAAAGCTTCGGCGGAAAGCGCGCGGAAAGCATCTTCCATGCGCTGTTTGGCTTCCTCGAAAATCAAACCCCGCTGTTCGCTCGCCGCGAGGCGCACGCTCAGCTCACGCACCTCCTCCTCCCGCTCACTACCCGCCTCCGCCTTGGAATTCATACGCGCCAACTCAATGGCCTGCCTCGCCCACGTCCACACCAACGCCGCCCCGATCAAAAATGCGACAATACCTACTCCAACATATCCCAGTAGAAAGCGAGTGGTCATAAGAAAATCAGGTACCAAACAACACTTACCCAAGGCCCACTTCAAAACAACCCACCATGCCCCCTAGCCAGCAGAAAATATTCAGGCACAGTCCCTAGGCATTACTTTCGGAACACTCATGGCCCGCGAAAACTCACCCCGCCAGGGACTCGTGTCACTGTAAATAGGGGTTGCTCGAGCGCTCCCTGCCAATGGTCGTCACAGGCCCATGGCCCGGGAATACCCGGACATCATCCCCCAGCGCCAAAAGCTTATCACGGATACCGCCCAAGAGCAGGTTACGGTCACCTCCAGGCAAGTCCCACCGGCCCACGCCGCCCGCGAAAAGAACATCCCCGCCAAAAAGGATGCGTTCGCTTTTTTCCAAAAAACAAAGCGAACCGGGACAGTGCCCGGGAACCTCCAAAATTTGAAACTCCAGCCCATCCGTTTTCCACGAGTCCAAGGCCCTAACCTCCACCCCCGCACTGATCGGCTCCACCTCCCATGCGAGCCCGTACCTTTTGAAAAAGGACGGGTCGCTGACCATCTGCCAGGTGTCTGGGTGGTAAAAAACCCTGCACCCGTGCTCCCTCTGGATTCGAGCGGCATCCCAGACATGGTCAATGTGTCCGTGAGTCAAAAGCAATCCCGCGACTGAGTAACCCTTCTGCCGGAGCCAGTCAGCGGCCCCTTCAGGGGCGTCAATCAAAAGCCTGGCGGATGGAAGAAAGAAGCAATTCGTTTCAAACAGTCCGCCGGTAAAAGTGTCTACTTGGAGTGTCATCCCCCTTCCCTCCCAAGCCCGCTGCCTACAGTCAACCATGTTCCATCGCGCCAGACGCTCTCAGGCAAGGCGAAACACAATCTCCAGGCGGCCAGGTCGCCCGATTTAGCGCAAAACTCTGCATAACCCCGCAACCCGTCAATCCCCCAAAACTACTCCAACGGATTTCCCGCCCGGGGGCCGCTTCCCATTCCCAAGTCCGTTACGAAGCGGCAGAAGCTGGGCAAGGGCTGGTGTCAGAGGAATCGAAGGTGCACGATTCGCATGGATTTTCGAAATAAAACTCACCCTTTTTTGGGCCTTTAACCGTAGCAAGGGCAAACAGACTTTGCCGATGGCGCACATTGTGTCACCTTAAACGTCCGGATTCACCGACTATTCAGATTGCACCGCTACCAAATCGCCTCAGAAAGTTGAACAACCGGAAAATTGGAGGAGCGAAAATCCTGCTGTGCCAGACCCGCCGACAACTCCTCATCCATCGCTCGCTCAAGAGAAAGCTATAAAAGAGAAAGATCTCTCCAAATGAAGAAGATGTTCCGTTCCCTAGCCCTCGCCTCAGTGGCGTTCGGCCTTCTGTCACCTCAACTTTCGCTTCCACTTTCTCAACGCCTTCAGGCCGCGGGAGAGCCTGATCCCGGGCAGATCACGGTCGCGGTGGCCAAGCTTCTCGAGGGAATCCACTATTCCCGCCAGCGGCTGGACGATTCGATGTCGGAGCGGCTGCTAAAAAACTACTTGGAGGCGCTGGATTACAACCACCTGTTTTTTACTCAGCAGGATGTGAGCGCTTTCAACAAGGCGTGGAACACTAGGCTTGATGACGAAATTCTGGCGGGACGTACCCTTGCCGCTCATCAGATTTACGACATCTTCCGCCAACGCGCTGAGTCCAGGGTCGCCCTCGCCAAGAAACTTCTCGAATCCAGCCTCCCGTTTGATGAAGATCGGTACGTTGAAATCAACCGCTCCAAGGCGGCGTGGCCCGAGAACGAAGAGGCGGCTGTGCAACTCTGGAGGGACCGCATCACCTCGGAGCTTCTTCAGGAAAAGTTCAGCAAGAAGAAGACCGATCCAATGCAGACCATCTCCAAGCGCTACGACCGGTTCCTGCGCGACCTCCAGGAGCAGACTTCGGAGGACGTCTTGAAGACGTTTCTGCTCTGCCTCTCGCAAACGTATGACCCCCATTCGGATTACCTGAGCAAAACTGACTTGGAGCAGTTCGCCATCCAGATGCGCCTCTCGCTTTTCGGTATCGGAGCCAAGCTCCGATCCGAGGAAGGCTACGCGAAGATCATCGAGCTTGTGCCCGGTGGCCCCGCTTTAAAAAGCGGAAAAATGAAGGTTGGCGACCGGATCGTTGCGGTTGCGCAGGGAGACAAGGAGTTCGTGGACTGCGTTGACCTGAAAATCGACAAGGTGGTCGCGATGATTCGGGGAAAGAAAGATTCCATCGTACGGTTGCAGGTCATCCCAGTGGATTCGGCGACTGGAAGTGAAACCAAGGTCGTAGAAATCAAGCGGGACGAGATCAAGCTCAAGGACGAGGAGGCGAGGGCTGAACTCATCGAGTGGAATAAGCCAAACGGTCAGACCATCAAGCTGGGTATGATTACCCTGCCCTCCTTCTACGGTGAACCGGACAGGAACACTAACCCGAACGCCAAGAGCACCACGAGGGACGTGCTCGCGCTGATCAAGAGGCTCAAGCAGGAGGGAATTCAGGGCTTGGTAATGGACCTGCGCCGCGACGGCGGCGGATTTTTGGACGAGGCGGTCAGTTTGACGGGCCTCTTCATCAAGCAGGGCCCCGTGGTTCAAGCTCGCAGTTGGAATGGTGAGGTTGCAGTGTCCCGGGACAAAGACTCGAAAATCGAGTACGATGGTCCGCTAGTGGTCCTTGTGAACCGTCAGAGCGCCTCCGCCAGTGAGATTTTTGCAGGTGCAATGCAGGACTACAAACGCGCCATTGTGATCGGTGATAGCAAGACTTTTGGAAAGGGAACGGTGCAACAGATGATTGAATTAAGCCGTGCTTTTCCTCCGCTTGCCAACGGCTCGGAGGCGGGTGCGGTCAAGCTGACTATTCAAAAGTTTTACCGGGTTGCCGGTGGCTCCACCCAACTAAGAGGAGTGGAAAGCGACATTGTTCTGCCCTCCATCTACGACCTGCCGGACTTCGGAGAGGAATCTCTGAAGGACCCTCTGGCGTACGACACATTCAACGCGCTGGACTTCGATAAATGGGAAAAGCCGCTCCACATCGATGAGCTGCGCAAAAAGTCGGAGACGCGAGTTCCGCTCACGCCCGAGTTCAAATACGTGCTTGAGGACTTGGACATTATCCGCAAAAGAACTCAAGACAACCGCCTCTCGCTCAACGAAAAAGCGAGACAACAGCAAATGGAAGAGGACAAATCACGGAAAGAAAAACGTGATGCCGAGCGCAAGTCGCTCACTGGTGAGAAGCAGCCTCGCGCCTACAGGATCACCTTGGACAACGCCGATAAGAAGAGTCTAGCTGCCATCACCTTTGTGGAGCCGAAATCAGCCAAAGACTCGCCATCAACATCTGAAGATGAAGACGCACCGGCCAGCGACACATCTTCAGAACCGCAGACTGATAAAGATGGACGTCCTATTTTCAAGGCGCCGCCCATTCGCCTTGATCCGGTCAAACACGAAACCCTGAACATTCTCACGGACCTGATCGAGCTCACCAAAAGCGATAGCGCACAAACTGCCAAGCGCCGCTAGGGGGCGCCAGTGGCTGGATATTCTCAAGGAAAGGGCGGACTCCCCAGCAGCTCTCAATCTGCAGTTAACCTCGGTACATGAGGCGATCACCATCCAGCGCCGGTGAGGGCGCCCACGCCATGGCGTCTGGAATCAATCCCGGAAAACGGTGGTCCGGTTCCCGTGGATAAAGACTCGATCAGTGAGGTGGTAGCGGAGCCCTCGGGCAAGAGCGAGGCGCTCGCAATCGCGCCCAAGACGAAGCAGGTCGTTCTCTGAATGAAAATGTTCCACACGAGTTACTTCCTGCTCAATGATCGGACCTTCGTCCAAATCAGCGGTGGCGTAATGACAGGTCGCTCCGATTAGCTTTACGCCCCGCTGATAAGCACGCCGATAGGGATTAGCGCCCACAAAGGAGGGCAGAAAGCTATGGTGAATATTCATAATTTTGCCACTCCACCTGGAACAAAACTCGGAGGGCACAACTTGCATGTAACGGGCCAAAACCACGAGATCCGCAGCATCCTCGGTCCAGATTCGCTCCATCCGATCAAACGCCGCAGCCTTTGAATCCGGCTCGACGGGAATGTGATGAAATTTGAGGCCCTCGCGCTCCACCAGCTCCCTGAGCGTTTCATGGTTTGAAATCACGCAAGGAATTTCGAAAGCCAACTCACCTGAACGCCAGCGCCATAAGAGATCGGCTAGGCAATGTCCTAATTTACTGACCATCAGAATAACTCGAGGCTTCAGCTCAGCTGACCGGATCGACCACTCCGCAGTCAACTCCCGCCCCAAGGGTTGGAAAGCGGAACGGAGCGCCTCCAAGCCGCAGGTCAGTGTCTGCGTGTCGATCTCCATTCGTGCACAAAACCAATTCTCCTCCAGATCCGTGAACTGATGAACCTCCCTGAGATTGCCCCCGTGATCGGCGGCAAACTTGGAAATCAGCGCCAGGAGGCCAACTCGATCCGGACAGGAGACTCGCAACAGGGTGGTAGGCATACGCTGACTTCTGCCATGAGATGCCCGTTCACAAAATCAATTTTTCAGTCGCACTAGCTCACAAACTCCCATTCGGTGGGATCCCTCCCAATTTTGAACGCGAGCGGCCCTGTCGAAAAACTGGGAGGAACCCTATCTATTCATGATGGACAAGAAATCGATTGGATTTTCCACCGATTAAGACTCCACTGCTGAACCGATGGCTGCCACCGAATCCTCACCCCTCAATCTGGGCCTTGCCCTCCCCAAGTTCTCTCTTACCAACGTCCGATCACAGACCGTTGTATCCGACTCAGACTACTCAGGAAGGTCTGTTCTCATTATTTTTCTTTGTACCCACTGCCCGTATGTAGTGCACGTTGCGCCGGAAATAGCGCGAATCGCAAAGGATTATTCACAAAGCCAGTTGGCGATTGTGGGCATCACATCCAACGATATCGCCGCCTACCCTCAAGACGCGCCCGCGCCAACCGCAACGTTTGCTGAAATTCACGGTTTTACCTTTCCAATTTTGTTCGACGCTACACAGTCCGTCGCCCACTCCTTTTCCGCGCGTTGCACCCCGGACTTTTACGTTTTTGCGCCAAGCCATCGGTTAGCCTACCACGGACAGATGGATGATTCACGGCCAATGCGCGGCCCCGACCGTCCCGGTCAGGGTACCCTCAACGGTGCATCCCTCAGAAACGCGTTAAATCAGGTGTTAGACGGCCAGACGCCCCCGCCTGATCAGAAGCCCAGCATCGGGTGCAGCATCAAATGGCTCCCAGGCAACGAACCGGTCTTTACAGGGTTCAAAGCCTGACCTGACAGTCTCACAGGAAACGCCATGGCATCCGACGTTGTTTATTTTGATTTGGAAACCCAGCGAACGGCGAACGACGCGGGCGGTTGGGACAAAAAGAGAAACATGGGAATGTCACTTGCAGTGACTTACTCGACGGCTTTGAGCGAATATCGCATTTATCTAGAGAAGGATGTGCACGAGCTTGTAGACCAACTGATGCGTGCGGATTTGGTGGTTGGGTTCAATGTGATCAACTTCGACTATGAAGTTCTCGCTGGGTACACGATTCTTGATTTGGCGCACACAGCACGGACGCTTGACCTGATGGTTGAGGTTGAAAAGCAACTGGGACATCGCCTTGGACTTGATGCAATCGCCTCTGCAACACTGGGGGTTGGAAAAACCGGAGACGGGTTGGACGCGATCCGGTGGTGGAGAGAGGGCAAGTTGGCTGAGATCGCGGAGTACTGCTGCTTTGACGTGAAATGCACGAAACTTGTGCACGAACATGGTGCCAAGCACAAAAAATTGCACTTCATTGACAAATTCCGAAACCGGCGGACTGTAGATGTTGGTTGGAGTTGAAAAGTGTAGTTTCCAGAGAAAAATCAAGCTTTTGCCTTGCACTCGGAGCCGATTCAGAATAGGCGGCTTCTAGGTAAATCTCTCTTAGGGGGAATCCAACCGCACTTCGGGGACTACAGCCGGAGAGCAGCCGAGCCGCAGGCAATGCCTGCGAACTGTAGTAAAGACAACCAAGTGCCTTCCGTAAGCTCTCCGGCATAGGAACTTAACCAAATACTTATTATACAAATCCAGCAGTATCGTGTGAATCAGAGGATCCGTGCACGTGAGGTGCGCGTCATTCTAGCCGCCTCCGGACAGCAGCTTGGAGTCATGAAAATCCAAGATGCCCTACGCGCAGCCCAACAAGCGGGACTGGACCTCGTAGAGGTTGCACCAACCGCCGTTCCCCCCGTTTGTCGCATCGTCGACTTTGGAAAGTTCAAGTATGAGCTAGCAAAGCACGAGAAAGACAAGAAGCATGCCACCAGCAAACTTAAGGAAATCAAGTTTCGAGTCAACATCAGCTCACACGACTACGAAACAAAGCTACGCCACGCTGAGGAGTTTCTAGACAAGAACAACAAAGTTCGCGTCCAACTACAATTCCGAGGCCGTGAAAATGCGCACAAGGAACTTGGGATGGTGCTGATGAAGAAAATCAGCGAAGACCTGCTTTTGATGGCAAATGTAGAGCAACCTCCGAAGCTCATGGGCAGGGCGATCACCATGACTCTCGCCCCGCTTCCCGCGGGCAAGCGCAAGCGGCGTTTCGCGAAACTCGATGTTCTCCCGGAGGACGTTTTCGACGAGGAGGATGACGATCAAGAGGCCATTGAAGAGCCCGAAACTAGCGATTTGGCGTCTTGAATAGCGTCTTTAAATAACCAATTAAGCGTTTCTTTAAAAGAGCCCGTGAAACTGCGGGCTCTTTTTTTATGCAAGTACTCCCCCATTGAAAAACGGCAGTTGACGAAGTTCCGACAATCCAGAGCATACAGGTATATGATTCAAACAACATCCCCCCTCTTCTTCGCCTCCACTCTCGCCCTGAGCTTGATCGGAGCGACTTCCCTGTTCGCTGCCGCACCCACGTACGAATTCCAGCCAAATTTCATCACTCCACCAGCCGGCAGCGAAACCATCGGAAACGGGCATGGTGAAATTCAAGTGGATTCAGCCGGGAACATTTATGTGAGTGTGGAGGGTCAGGAGCAAGGAGGCATGCATGTCTACTCGCCTGACGGCAAATTTTTAAAGCACTTACGGCTACCCCATACCCTGCACGGATTCTCGATCCGTAAATCATCTGAAGGGGAATTCATCTTTGCTGCCGTTCTGAGTGAAGGCAAAGTCATCAAGGCAAACTTAAACGGCGAGATACTTCTGGAGATCCCAAAATCGTCGTTTCCTGCGGAGATCGCCAACCCAGTTGCCATCACGCTCAAGGACGGGACAGTTCTGGCGGGGAAGCTGCCTAAGGACGAAGGATCATCCGT
>JBILUQ010000456.1:0-8645 GCA_044370935.1 Chthoniobacteraceae bacterium | reverse complement strand
TTGCCAAAATGAATCAAATCCATTAACCAAAAACTCCGCCCAAGTGGTGCACTTTGATTCGAACATTAGTGGTGCACTTTGAAGTGTTCAGCGACAGGGAAGCAAAATTGAACGGTGAATCTGAGAGGCTTACCGCGGCATCTGTGGCGAAGCTTGTTGCCGACGGGCCGATCTCAAAGAAGGACCTAGCTTCAAAGATCATGAACAAATTTGTTTGCCAGAAGTCGGTGGCGTACGACGCGATAAGAAAAGCCACCGGTGAAAGCATTGAATTAGGTGAAGGGAAAAAATTCGTAATCAAGGCAGACTCTATTTCCTAAAACCCAGTTTAGCGTCGGCGCCGAACAGATTGTGGGTAGCGTAGAATGCTCTCTCCACTTCTTGCGCTCACACAAAATTGCAACCAGTCAGTCCGGTACCTTGGTGTTCAATAAATCACAAGCCGAAGTGGTGTATTTTTCATCAAACATTCAACAAGGTCGTCCCCCTACCGCTCCCCCTACTGACGAAGCATATCAAGCCGCGCTCCAATCTCCGGAGGCACCTCTGGATCGCTCTCTCCACCAAGATAGCGCGCTAAAAAATGCTCAATCGCAACATACACCGCCTGCTCGTCCAGCGAGTCGGTGAATCCGTGCCCTCCCTCTGGCGACACAAAATACTCTACCCGCTTTCCTGCTGCTCGACAAACTGACACCAAATCATCCGCTTGTTCCTTCCGCACAATCAAATCCTGCGCACCTTGAAAAACCATCAAAGGAGCAACTATCGACCCAACCGCATGTAGCGGAGATTGGGCTTCTAAAATCTGCAAATTCGATGGGTCATTAGGGTCGCCCATCTTGGTAATTAAATCATGTTTGAAAGGAATCCACCCTGGAGGAATGGTTTTAATGAAAGCTGGCAGATTAGACGGCCCAAAGAGAGAGATACCAGCCGCATATCGCTCGGGAGTGAAGGTCAATCCTGCTATGGCGGCGAAACCACCGTAAGACCCGCCGACGATCGCGATGCGTTTAGGATCCGCAATGCCGGTTCGAATCAGCCAATCCACCCCATCACTTAGATCGTCTTGTAAAACTCCCTTACCCCATTGCCGATAGCCTGCGCGCTGGAATGCTTTCCCAAATCCAGTTGAGCCGCGGAAATTAATCTGAAATACCGCGTAGCCGCGACTAGCCAGAAATTGAACACGGGGATCAAACCCCCACGTATTCCGCATA
Organism: Chthoniobacteraceae bacterium; assembly: GCA_044370935.1. GTDB lineage: Bacteria > Verrucomicrobiota > Verrucomicrobiia > Chthoniobacterales > Chthoniobacteraceae > Chth-196. The sequence continues at coordinate 7,422 of JBILUQ010000456.1, read as the reverse complement.
TGAGGGCCACCGTGCGGAAAAACAACGACAGGCAAGTTTAACTTTTCCGCATCGGGTGGAAAAGTCAGGTAGCCGCGCAATTGCTGTCCATCTCTCGCATGAAAGCTAACCGGCACCATTTCGCCCAACTGGGCTGATGGGATGGTCTCGCTCCGAGAACTTAACTTTACCAGCTCGTCCCGGTCTACACTGTAAAAGAATTCGTCTTCAGGCTTGCGATCACGCACCGCTGAAACAATCCAGCACTTTCCACCTTCGCTGACATCTCGCACTTGCAAATCCGCATTACCGATGAGGCGCTGAATCCTCGAAACGATTTCCCCCGCTCCTGATTCGGTCCAATGATACTCAACCCGGTCTCGGACTACGCTTGCGCCTAGAAGCCGATCCAAAGTACGGCTAAATACAGGCTGCACGATGTCCGCCTCTTGCTTTGGATCCTCGGCTAAAATTCGACGGCGACCAGAGCTCCACTCCACTGCTTCAATTCGGACCAGATCAACCCCAGCACCGACGTTAGTTTGAGTGTAAATCTCCCGACCCAAGAAATCCATGCCCAGTACATGAAGCACCTCTCCGGGAGAAGACCGAAGCATGACTCGCGCGCTAACTGGATCCGCCTCCAGCGCCAGTAATTCACACTCACCAGCCTCACTAAAACGAGTCCCACAAATTCTCCGACCATCCCGACTAAAAACACACAGGCTTAAGCGATCGTGATTCTCATAAATCAATCGACGTTCGCCAGAACGGGGATGTATTTGAAAATATTCGCGAATAATCTCGTTTCTTTTGGAGGGGAAAGAAATTACGGCAACGTGATCACCATGCTCATCAAGGCAAAATCCCTCAAGAGATCCGCTTTCATTCGCAGAAACTAACACATTCACCCAAGCTTTCGACTGGTACTCCGGCGCGAACACCACACAACCAACCACGCCACCTCCCTGAGCCAGCCGCGAGGAAAATAACAAAGTGCAATCGTCCAGCCAGAGGAAGGAATAAACACTTCCATGACTCGGCTCTGTGAGCACCGTGAAATCTGCTAAGCCATTAGGCTGGCGAACACACAGGGAACTGACCTTTTTTGACTCCCTCAAAAAAGCGACTCTAGAACCACTCGGCGAGAGTCGGAATACTTCATTTGATTCAATCCCGAAGAATGCTGTAACTGGAGGTAGTTGACGCCCGGAACCAGCGAACAGTTGAGCTGGAGAGGCTAACAAAATCCCCATGGCAATGGGAATGAATGCCAAAACCATGGGGACAAGAAGTCTAACTATTGGACTAGTACCCTGAGTTTCTCCCGCTACCCTTACACGGAAAGCAATTAACATTTCCTTGGAAGCCGGTGCCATTACAGAAGGTACATTTAAAACCTGCGGCGTGGGCAATGCCCACTAACGTTCCGGTGATTAATGTGAGAGCGATGACTTTTTTCAACATATCTGTGTTTGTCTGATTAGGTTTGCCTCTCCTGCTTCGGAACATTCCTTCCGGACTTGAGACCGGCAAAATGACGTACACTGAAATTTTGGTGCAGTTAACAACTCCATCTGTTCCCATTCGCAAGAGGCGCTGAAATCTCTCGAGGAATCTCAACTTTTTTGGGTCCTCCATTACGGACTCCCAGACCGATAGGTTACCCGAAATAAATGAGCGCAAACCGTTGACCTGAGCTGATTCGTGCGAATAACCTTCGGCGTTTGCACGCAGAAACCTCTACATTAGATGGTTATAGATTAATCCGGTCCATTGGTCGGGGAGGATTCGGTGAGGTGTGGCTATGCCACACGGAGGCCGTTGGTGACTTCCGTGCACTCAAAATTCTCTCAACCAAAGAACCAGAACGTTTAGAGCGCGAATTTCAGGCGCTGTGCCAATTCCGAGCGGCATCACATCGGCTCAAACACCCAAGCCTTCTCACCATCGAACATGTAAATCGCACAGAGGATACTCTGTATTATGTCATGCCTCTTTGCGATGGGGTCGAGGCATGCGCGCCTTCCGATGCCCAATGGCGCCCACTGAGCTTGCGCACTCTTATCGAGCAGCAAAAACAAGCTTTGACTTGGTTTTCTACAGAGGCCATCCGCGAGACTCTCTTGCCCATTTTCCAAGCCTTACAACTTCTATCGGACGCAGGCCTTGCACATCGCGATGTAAAGCCGGACAACATTCTTTTCGTAGATGGAAAAGCCTGCCTCGCGGACATCGGGTTACTCAGCGACGATCTTCAAGAATTTTCCCGCACCGGCACGCCCGGCTTTGCTGCTCCAAGTTGGTATCTCGATTCTGGAGGCCACCCTGACATGTACGGCGCCGCAGCCACTCTCTACGTGATGCTAACAGGAAACGCTCCAGACAAGATTGGACGCTCCGCTTTTCGCTGGCCACCTCAGGGGGAAGAATCTCTGGGACCCGAACAGCACAAAGAGTTTCTCCACCTACATCGACTCATTCGCCGCGCCATGGATGAACGTCCTGGTGAGCGCTTCGCCGATTTTGCAACTTTTGAGCGCGCCCTCCGGTTGGAGTCGTCCTTCGACCTGCCTTCGCTAAAAATCCGCTATCAAAAGCGGTTACGTCGCTTTGCTTTGCCAGGGATTATAGGCACGGCGGCCCTTCTGGGGCTCATTAAATTTGGCAAAGATCATTATCAACTTTTGCCGCAGGAAACTGGACACGATCATGAGCTTGCTGCGGTAGAGGCATTCAATCAGACCTTTCGACAACTTCGGGATAAAGTTGCCCCGCCTCGAGAATCAATTCGCAAAACGATCGGTGAAGTCGTTTCAGATTTAAAGACAATCATCGAGGCCAAAGACATTGAACTGCCAAAAGTCGCTCAACAACTCGCACAGATTCACTCACGTGTGAATGCTGTTGCAAAGGACTTTCCTGCCAAATCCGACTGGAACAAACGGCGCGAAGCAATCGAGCAACTCCGATCCCACGCACATCAAGCAGTTCAATCTTCAAGTCCAACGCTGCGTGAACACATAAACGGTCAAATTCGTGACCTTGAATCGGAGTTTTTTTCTGAGGCAGACTTTCGTGCTGAACAGGCGAAGCGATTCATGCCATTGGCCATTAAGATCATGAACGACTACAGCGTTGCATCGTCACCTCGGGCGACCTACGCCATGATCCTGAACGATGTCGCCAAAGACAAAGCAGGTGGTTCCAAAAAAGCTATTCGTGATTCCGCACTTAGCATCTACAGAACAGGGCAAGAGTGGATGTCCGGCCGCTGACAGTCACCTGAACGACGGTCCAGTTAGACTATCAATCATTCGATTGAATATGCGCCTTCGGAAAAAGTTTGAGAGATCTTCTCAGTCGTTACGAATAGAACATCGAAGCAGCATTAGGCAACTGACTGCCTCGCCAATATGCCAAAGCCGTTCACATACTCCTGCAAAGCACGTGAAGCAAAGAAATGCGCAGACCGTGGCTTCTTCGTGTCAGAGCAATCCAATTGCATCTTTATTTTTGGATGACGTCTCATGGCTGAAAGACTTCCGAGCACCTCATTCACTTTACTCTCTGGACTCCGGGATTCTGGAGATCACGGTGCATGGCAAATTTCCTGGAAACGCTTCCATCAGATCTACCACGGCCCTCTTCTTACAATTGCTGCGAGTCTCTATAGAGAACACACTGGCGGGGTAACCCCATCACAGGCAGTATTGGAAGACATTGTTTCTCAAGTCGTCGTCGACTTACTCACTAAGAAACGCTTTGACCCAAACCGCGGACGTCTTCGGCACTATCTGCGAATGCTCAGCAACGCGCGGATTGTCGATTTTTTACGAAAAGAAAGGCTTTTTGCTCACCAGTCTATCAACGACGAGGAATCGGAGTTTGGCACCCAAATACCAGACGAAACCAATGACGAGCGTGCTGTTTTCAACCAAGCCCTACTGGTGTCAATGATCGAGGATCTCAAAGAGCGCATTCCACTCCGACACTGTGAGATTTTTGAATCGGTGAAACTAAAACAAGTCCCACTTGGGCGTCCATCGCCGGGTCATCGACAATACTGTGCACAAAGTCATGTTGCACCTGAGAGAAATAGCATCCCGCCCCGAATATCAGGAGGAGTATCTGTCATGAACGACCCGATTCGAAAAACAATAGACCAGCCGCTGACATCTGAAGAGGAGGCGGAAATGACCCGCCGCTTCTCCGAGGCGTATTGCATGGCTGAGGCAATTACACAGGATCCAATTTTCGACCGAATCCGACAAAAAATTTCTGAATATTTCGCGAACATCAATGACGGAACGCCATCAAAGCCCTAGAGGAGAATTGAAGTATTTGCGAAACTAGTCCCACACTCGCTACAGAAGCATAAAGCTCAAGAATCGCCGCGGATTAGCTGGTTTCCAAAACAACACTGCTGCACTCCCACCACAGCCAGAACATGTGCACCGATGACGTGGACACCGAAACTTTAGCAAAAAAACTGGGTACAACCGTCCACTTTTCGTCACTACTGCGAAAGATTCGGAAGTTGGGATTGTCCATGCCCAAAGACCTCTGGACACTGGCAGTTCAGAGAGGCTGTCGTCATTATAGGCAAGGAGATGAACCAGAGGGCGAATTGGTGCCCCAAACGGTATTGCCGAACGAAGAGCTTGCGATCGCTTTGTTGAATTGTGCCGGGTCTTACAGCCCACACAGCATCCGATGTGGTGCAGCGATGCTCGGTGCCATTGGCAATGATCCGGGATTGGTGGCAAAGCTAGCAATCTGGGAGCGTAGCGAATCAGTAGTTCGTTTTGTTGCAGAATGCGGTCGCAAATTTGAGCCTCAAAACCCTTACTGGGTTAATCTACTAGAGCGGCTACGAGCGTGGTGTTGGTAAAAAAATTAGCACCGAGTGGCAGCGCCCTTAGCGGGGTGTAGCATGACATACGCTGAAATCATTGCAGCGACCTTGGATCATTCCACGCATACCGTTTACGAGAAATTTTCCAACAGGTACTGCGGTACATCCAAAAGATGATCATCGCGTTGGAAATCCGGAAATCCGGAAAAACCGGAACCCCGGCGGGTGGAATCACGCAGCCTCAATAGCTCTGGTTGCTGATTCAGGGAGAAGGCGAATGTGTTTCCAGCCGTGGGTCTGTCGACCCTCCGCTGTTCTCAGGTCATGCCTGAAGCCCAGTTGGAATCTTTCCAGAATCAACTCGCGTGCGATCTGCTTGAATTCTTTGAACTCTACACTCTTTAGATTACCCAGCTGACAGTAGCACAAAAACTCCTGATAGGCTTCGGTCACCAGCACCGAGGATCCCTCCTCAGGCTGAAATGCGCTCAGGATAAATTCTTCCGGAGCCTTGAGCAGCGATGATGCAAGAACACGGCCATTCAAAATTCTAGAATTCCCGTGTTTGCTTGCAAAAAACTCGGAATCCACCTCAAGCACCGCTTTGGATTTTTCCACGATGCGCTTGATCAGATGTGATTCACGATAGTGCGCCACCGAGAGAGCCTGATCCGCTCCTGATCCTAAAGCTTCAGCGCACTTCACAAGATAGTTGCTCAGCAACAACTCCATCTTCAGCGAGCTTGCCAGCCTGAACAGATCCACCCTGACATCATGAAACCAAAAGCCCGTCTCAGCCTCGTATACGATCCTGTGACCCAAGCCCTGTTCACCGGCCAACATCGCTGCGAAAAAATCTTCATTGAGCAGCGCACTCTTAAATTTCGTTTGCTGAAACGGATCCTTTGAGTGGGCTTCCGAAAAAAAAGCCGGCCCGTACCTGTAGACTTCCTCAGGAAATCTCAGCGCAAACCATTGATTTGCGGTGCGAGGCTTCTCCCCTTCAGCTGTCCCTACAAAACCTCTGACCCGCCGATACCAAGATTCAATCTTACCGGCGTCTAGCGCCCCTGCTGACTGCTGCCTGAGAATCCCCAAAATTCGTTCACTTTCCCGCCAGCGACTAGTCATGTCTGCCTCCAGCCTCGAAGACTCTCTGAGCTCACGTTCATGACGAAGCTGTTCAGAGGTTCTCCCGTTGCAAAAGTCCAGGAAGCTCATCTGATCGCATCCGGTGAGTCAGCTATTCTTTAAGCTTGAAGGTGCCGGCTGGGAACATTCCTGCAAGTTTGATGAATGGCTTGTCGTATCCATCTGTCTGCACGTGCTCCACAGTGATATCCACGCGACGCCCAATCAGCCTCTTTGCGTCCAGCATTCCGTGCTCATCCAGCAGGGTCTCCACTTCCGCCTGCAGAGCCGAGCTCAGATGATTGATAAGATCGCTGTTCCTGTCGCAGTCCGTGCAATAGGTCTTTGCCACTTTGCGCGGGAGGTTGTCAGGAAGCGGGTAGAGAACATCCAGTGTGAGGCGTAGGGGTGCCTCGCACTTGGGATTTGCTGCCGGTTCGGCCACCAGGCTGAACTCAGCGTGGTAATTGCCTTCAGGGAGCACGTAAGGGTCGTGAGTGCAAAATTTGAATTTCATAATATTAATTTATAAAGATACTAGCTGATTAGATTAATTTTATATACCCAATGTCACGTTCAGGAGATTTTTCATGGATTAAATTTTATCATCCCCTAACTATTAAGAGATTTCATCTACTCTAGATCGCGGATTCTTAAATTTGAGATTCTTTACAATTTCAACCACACAAGGGATGTCCCTTGGGACTGACTGGTCAATATTAGCCATTCCTTGATTATTATTAAACGAAACAAGATCATCTCCTAACATTCTCAAAAGATCAGCGACTATTTTAGAATTAAGCCCATTCTTGAACTCATAAAATTCAGATGTAGCATCATGATAACGTTTTCGGATTAGATCCGGCAAGTACAGCGCAACAAGCAACGATACCTTTCTGATCTTACCCCTGAATTCTTCTACAGCTTTTGAAATCAGAATCATATTACCACCGGACAGAATTCTGAGCATTGGCGTAAACATCAGATCGATATACTCTTGAGTTTGCTCTTTTATATTTTTATTTTGTTTCATGATCTAATATTAACACACGAAACACTCAGGATGCAACTATATATTAAACAATTGATGCAAATAATTTTTAGCTGTATCATTTAAGAATGAAAACATTCAAAGAAATACTCAAAAATGAACGACTGAGACAGCATCTTTCAGCAACTAAGCTATCAGTACTGAGCGGGTTACATGTGACTCTAATCAGTGCACTTGAACACGGTCATAGGTGTATTGGCGAAAAATCTGCCAGAAAGTTGAGCGTTGCCCTTGGGCTCAGGGATAAGGTGCAAGAGCAGTTTATTTACTCTGCGATCGAAGAATCCTCTGATCGCCTCTTGAAAGCATCCGAGGGCTATCCTGTCGAATTGCTGAACTATGTTCCGGTTAAACTTCAAAAAATGAAGGTCTCCTCTGACCTGATCGACAATCTGAAGGAACA
>JBILUQ010000006.1:0-31058 GCA_044370935.1 Chthoniobacteraceae bacterium | reverse complement strand
CAGCGCTATGATTTGGTCGCTCCCAAGCGACCTAGCTTGCGTCGATGTGAATGCGCCTAACTGATCGGAGGAAATTACACTCAACACCCCGGCGCTCAATCCCGCCACGGCTGCTGAAGTCAGAGCACGGATTTGTCCTGTTGATAAGCTGCCGACGAAATCCGTTGAGATGGCGCTAAACTGAGCATTCGAAAGAGAATTGATCTGCGCGGATGTGATTCCTGAAAAATGCTCTGTCCCGAGCGCGCTAACCTGAGCCGTCGCCAATGCGCGAATCTGGCTGGTTCTGAGTGATGAGATAATGTTTGTCTCCAGCGCGCTCAGGTCGTCGATCTCAAGAGCGGTGATTTGCAGGGAAGAGAGTGATGTGAGGAATGTGGAGCTCAAGGATCTCGACTGCATCGTTGTGAGCCCCGCGATTTGGCCGCTTGTCATCGCCGAGGCTTGTGCGCTGCCTAGTGCGCGCACCTGCTCGGAAATGAGGCTTGAAACTTGCAGGGCGTTCAGCGCCCTGATTTGTGCGCTGGCAAATTCCCTCACCTGAGTGCCTGCCAGAGTTTGGATGAATTCGGTCGAGACTGAAGAGACCTGCGTGGTTGTCAGTGACGTTACTTGAGAGGTTTTTAGCGCAGAGATTTCGTCTCGCGAAAGGACCTGGATTTGCCCAGCTGAAAGGGCCCTGAGTTGGCCCGAGTTGAGTGCAAGCAAGTGGGAGGTTTCCAGTGCACTGAAATCGTCTGTTTCCAACAATGCAATCTGAGACGAGGTCAATGCTGAGACAAAACTTGTGTTGAGAGCACTGATTTGCTGCGGACTCAGCGCGATGATTTGGCTTGAGCCGAGAGCTTTGGCTTGCATCGAACTGAGGGCGCTGAGCTGATCAGAGGAAAGTGCGAACAGCGCTTCCGTGCTCAATCCCGAAAAGCTCGATGTAGTGAGTGCCCTGATTTGTGGACTTGATATCACGCCGACCACTTCCGTCGAGATGGCTCCTAGCTGCGAACTGAGCAGTGAGGTGATCTGCGCAGTTGTGATGCCATTGAAAAGCTCTGTGGTTAACGCGCTGACCTGACTGGTAGCCAGCGCCCGAATTTGGTTAGTTCTGAGTGATGCAATCTTGATCGCCCCGATCGCGCGCAAATCGTCCGTCTCGATCGCGGCGATTTGCGTTGAAAAGAGTGCTGAGATAAATGCGGAGGTTAGTGCCGTTGACTGCAAAGTGGAGATGCCTGCGATCTGGCTGGTCGTCATGGTAGATGCCTGCGCGCTTCCCAGGGCACGCACCAGGTCGGAGCTGAAGCTCGAAAGCTGCTGGGTTGTAAGCGCTCGGATTTGGGCGCTTGCCAGTTCCTTGATCTGTGAGCTCGCAAGGGACTGGATGAAGCCGGTGTTAACAGATGCAAACTGCGTTGTCGTGAAGGCGGCCACCTGAGAGCTCTTGAGTCCAGACACTTCATCCGATGAGATCGCTTGAATTTGCGCCCCTGAGAGAGCCCTGAGCTGACCTGAGTTCAGCGCGATCAGTTGACTGCTCTCGAGTGCAGTAAAATTGGTCGTCTCAATTGATGCAACTTGAGCGGAAGTCAGAGCCGATACAAACCGAGTGGTCAGAGCACCGGCTTGCTGGGGGCTCAAGGCAACGATTTGGCTGGTTCCGAGTGCTCTGGTTTGCGTTGAGCTGAGGGTGCTCAACTGATCTGAGGAAAGCCGGATCAGCATTTCGGTGCTCAATCCCGAGAGCGTTGAGGAAGTTAGGGCGCTTATTTGCGCGCTTGAAAGCATGCCAACCACCTCCGTCGATATGGTGCCCAACTGGGAACCCGCAAGCGAGTTGATCTGCGTTGTGGTGAGTCCCGAAAAAAGCGCGTTACCCATCGCGCTGACCTGATCGGCTGCAAGGGCGCGAATTTGGCTTGTCCTGAGTGATGCGATGGCATTTGTTTCCATCGCTCTTAGGTCGGCGGACTCAAATGCGGCAATTTGTGTTGTGGAGAGGGATGTAACAAATACTGCGCTGAGAGCTTTTGCCTGCTCAGTAGCGATGCCTGCAATTTGGCTGTTTGTCATCGCCGCGGCTTGGCTGCTGCCCAGTGCGCTCACCTGATCGGAGGTCAGACTCGAAAATTGAAGTGTGCTGAAGACTCTTATTTGTGAGCTGGCCAGCCCCCGAATCTGGCCGCTTGTCAAAGCTTGGATAAGGTCGGTTGGGGCCGATGCAAACTGGGTGGTCGTTAGCGCCGCTACCTGAGAATGTTTGAGCGATGAGATTTCAGCCGTTGAAAGGACTTGGATTTGCGCGGTTGAGATGGCTCGCAATTGGCTGGAGTGCAGCGCCAGCAGCTGGGAGGTCACTAGTGCATTGAAATCGTCGATCTCAAGCGCCGCGACCTGTGCTGAAGTCAAAGACGAAATGAAAAGCGTGCTCAGAGTGTTGGCCTGCTGGGTGCGAAATGCTGCAATCTGGTTCGTGCCAAGCACCCGAGTTTGACCTGATCTTAATGCGCCCAATTGGTCGGATGAAAGTATATGAAGCGCGTCGGTGCTCAATGAAGAGACGATCGATGAGGTCAGTGCCCTGATTTGTTCGCTTGAAAGCACTCCGACCAAATCCGTTGAAATTGAGCTGAACTGGGAAGTCCCTAGTGAGGCGATTTGACCGGTCGTGATTTCTTGGAAAACCGCCGTGCCGAACGCGCTGATTTGTGCAGTCGATAGCGCCCGGATCTGACTGGTTTTGAGCAAGGCTATGGTGTTCGCCTCCATGGAAATCAGGTCGGCGGTCTCGATCGCGTAGACCTGTGCAGTGGATAGTGCCGAGACAAACGAGGAGCTCAAATCCCGGGCTTGTGCAGTGGAGATCCCTGCAATCTGGGTGGTTGCCATTGCCGCTGCCTGGGTGCTGCTAAAAGAGCTCACCTGAGCGGGGCTGAAATTTGAAATATGGAGAGTGGTGAGGGCGAATACCTGTGCGCTCGCCAGTGCCCTGAGTTGAGTCGTTACCAAGGCTCGGATGAAGTCCGCCGATGCGGAAGCAACCTGCGTCGTCGTGAGCGCCGTAATCTGGGAGGTTTTAAATGCCGATATTTCGCCCGATGAAAGGACTGCGAGTTGCGCCTCAGAGAGCGCCCGTAGCTGGCTTGTGACAAGGGCAAGCAGTTGATCTGTTTCGAGCGCCCAGAAATCTTCGATCTCAACCGCGGCGATCTGTGAAGAGGTCAAAGCCGATAGAAATCGGGTGTTTAAAAGACTCGCTTGCCGTGTACTCAACGAGGCGACCTGGTTGGTCCCCAGCGCCCTAGTCTGCGTCGAGCCCAGCGCACCAAGTTGTTCGAAGCCGAAGGCCGCCAGTTGTTGATGGGTGAGGGCGTTGATTTGAGCCGTCAGTATCCCGATGAATCGAGCTGGCTGAATTGCAGCGAGGTCAGCTTCTTCGATAGACGTGATTTGGAGGGTTGAGAGAGCCGCCAACTGCCCTGATTGAAGCGCGGAGATTTGAGTCGAGGAAAGCGTCCGAATTTGCTCCGTCGTGAGTGCCCTCATTCCCGCTGACCCGAAGACTTCAATCGAGCTTATCTTAAGAGCCGAGATCTGGGCGGCTACGAGTGCCCGGGCTTGCCTGCTTGAAATGCGCGAGAGTTGTTGGCTCGTGAGACTTGCAATTATATCGGATGACAGTAGCGAGAGGTTTTCTGTCGAAAACGCGTTGAATTGTCCGGCTGTGAGCTGAGCTGCTTGAGAGGTGCTCAAAGTCTGGATTGCATCACTGCTCAACGTTGACAGCACAGTCGTCGAAATGCCGGTCACGAGTGAGCTTGAGTAGGAGGAGAAATCGAAAGGCATATCAATGTTGCTAATTTTTAATGCATGATGCAGGGGGCAGTCAGACGATCTTGTTCGCTGCTGAATTTTGCGTGGCACATGCAGTAAATAAAGAATTTAATATAGTGTTTGTTAACAGTTGGATCTGCTTTATTAAATATTTAAATGATGATCTCGTATTCAGCAAACAGACCGGTGTGGTCCGTCTGGTTGGAAATGGTTGGAAATGCTGATTCGGATTCCTCCGAAGTTCGGATGAGTGTCGTTTTTTTGGGATGCAGCGGGGGGATATTTCACGTTTCGCGCAATTTATTTCGCCCAGCGAGCCTTCCTCGGTAATTGTATGAATGGTGACCGGCGCCGTCGACGACTGTAGACCATCCGGTGTAGCCTGTTGCTGTGTCGAAAAATTGAATGTCCGCTCTGATTAATCAACATAAGAGACAGTCGAAGGTCCGCGGCTTTATCCGAGCGTGTTCTGTTCTGGTAGGAATCCTCTCAAGTATCGGCCTCGCGCTTGCGCTCTGGCAGCGCTCGCTTTGGGAGGACAAGGCGGCATCTCTCGACTACCGAAAACTTCACGAAATGGAGTCTGCCAGCCTCATTTTCGACCGGCATGGCGAATTGCTGGGGCGGATCTTCGTTCAAAACCGCGATCAAAAGCCGCTGAGCGAGATCTCTGTGAATCTCCAAAAAGCGGTTGTTTCAGCCGAAGACGCACGTTTCCGACTCCATCATGGAGTGGATTACTACGGAATCGCTCGAGCGCTCTCCCGAAATATGCAGGCGGGCAAGACCCGCCAGGGGGCCAGTACTCTCACTCAGCAGTTGGCCCGCAACAGCTTTCCGGACGCACTCCCCAGCGATGACCGATCATTCCGACGCAAATTCCTGGAAATGTTCGTCGCATTTGAAATCGAAGAGAGGCTTAAAAAGGACGAGATCCTCGAGTTGTATTTGAACAGGGTCTATTTCGGATCAGGGTTCTACGGGGCTGAAGCGGCTTCTCAGGGGTATTTTGGAAAGAAGGCTGCGGATCTCACGATTAGCGAATCCGCGCTCTTGGCCGGATTGCTGCGTAGTCCAAATCACCTTTCCCCGTGGAGAAACCGCCGCGCGGGCATGGACTCGCGCAACCATGTGCTTTCACGGATGCGGGAGCTCAACGCGATTTCCAAGGCCCAGTACGACGAAGCGCTTGCGAACGAGCCTGAGGTGAAAAACCGGCGGCCTGTTTTGATGGAGAATTACGCCACTGATATGGTCGCAGCTCAGATGGCCAAGCTTGTGGGACAGGAGGAAAGCTCGAGCGAGGGATATCGGATCTATACCACGGTCGACTTAAATCTTCAGCGCCGTGCCGAGGCGGCGCTGAAGAAGCAACTCGAGGCGATCGAACAGCGTCCCGAGTTTAAAACAAGGCAGTCCTTCGGAACCTTCGATTCGCTTTACCGCGCTTGGCGCAAGCGGGCTACTGCCGGCCAGGAAGAGCCTGCCCCGAGGCCTGAATATCTCCAAGGTGCCATTGTGATTTTGGATAATCACACGGGTGCGATCCGCGCTATTGTCGGGGGGCGGGATGCTCGGCACAGTGAGTTCAACCGCGTCACCCAAGCTCGGCGCGCGCCGGGCAGCGCATTTAAGCCATTCGTATTCGCGACCGCTTTTGAGATGGGATTGCACCCGTTTTTTCCAATTCAGGACGCAGTCATGGACAACCGGAAGGTGATGGTCGGAGGCACGAGTGGAATCCTCGGGGAATGGGCTCGAGAACAAACCAACACTCCATACGAGGGTGTGATCGAGGCCCGTAAGGCCCTGATTAAATCAAAGAATGCAGCGACCGTCAGGCTTGGGATGCTTTTGGGTGATGACCTTCGGGAGTCGGTCGAGCACGTCGCCGCGCTCTCCGCTGCGGCTGGAATTCAAAGCCCGCTGCGTGCTTATCCGGCGAGTTTTATTGGAAGCAGCGAGCTCACGCTCATGGAACTCGCTCTCGCATACACGACTTTTCCCGGGGGCGGCTCTCGACCCTCCAAGAGCATTCTGATTGATCGTATCGAGGACAATTCCGGAAATGTGGTGTTTAGGGATGAATCTCACCGGCAGAAGGTCATGAGTCCTGGTAGCGCCTTCCAAGTGCACGAATGCCTCACTGCGGTCCTCGAAGAGGGGACGGGGGCAGCATCTTTTTCTGGGCAATCATTGCGCAGACTCCCGTTTGCTGGAAAAACCGGGTCAACTTACGACTTTGCGGATGCTTGGTTTGTTGGGTACTCGAGCGAACTGACCTGCGGTGTTTGGACAGGATTCGATAAGACGCGCACCCCGATTTTCTTCGGTGCCTTCGGCAGTGAGATTGCGATGCCCGTTTGGACTGACATTATGAACGCGACAATTGAGGCGTACCCTCCGCGGCCCATAGCGCGACCCGATGATTTGCATAAATGCAAAATCTGTGGGAAATCGGGATACGGGTTGATACCGAATTGCAAAGAGCTGAATGCGGCGGGGGAGCCCGTCTCCACGGAGGTCGAGGTGTGGCTCACGCCCGTTCAAACTCCAGGGTCGGCCGACACCTGCGATGTGCACGGTCCCAAGCGGCCGCGCAGGAAAAAGACTCCGGACGGGGCAGGCCCCCTGAAGGTGGAGTTGGCCTTTGATTTAAGCTCGGTTCCAAGTGTTGCCCTTCAAAGTCCCACCGTTCTCGGAGATGATCCCTACCGGTCGACTGAGTCCGAGCGAACGGCGCGTGCCATCCGCAACTTCAAGGAGTCAGGACAGGCAGCGCCCATCAACAATAAGATTCCGATCGAGGACAAGCCGGAGCCGGATGCAAGCGAAGTGCCCCGGGTTCAACTGCTGACTCCTTCACAGGCCCAGCCGAAAAAGGAGAATCTCCCTGCGACTCCCAAAACTGGAATTCTAGGGCGGTTGATTTGGTTTATACGCCAAACTCGGGCCGTCTAATGCCGGAGTGATCCGAGCCTTCGACGGAGACTGGAGAGGGTGTTAACTTTATCCACACTCGGATCCAGATGATTTGAAAGGTATGTCGAATGGCTCGAGTTTCATCGGGTCTGAATGATCTAGGAATTCATGGCACAGGGCGAAGAAAGCCGCATGTGTGTTAACTCGTCGGATCTCTTTCAGAAAACGCCCGCTTGGATCCACTCCAAGCGCCAGAAAGTTCATGTACTTCTTCATGTGGTTCACATACGAGCTTTCCGGCACACCTTCTCGGGTGCGCATCTGGTAGAGCCCGTAAACATATTTGAGGACATCCTTTCCTTTAGGCAGAAATGGAGGTTCGCCCCTGCGATGCTGCCGGATTTGTTGGAAAAGCCAGGGATTGCGGACCGCGCCGCGTCCAATCATCAGACCGCGTGCATTGGTCGCTTCAAGCGCCGATTGCGCGGTCGGCGGCGAGAACACATTTCCGTTAGCAATCACCGGGCAGGGCATCGCTTCAACGGCACGCGCCACGTAGTCGTAGTGAATGATGTCACGATATTTTTCAGCCACGGTTCGAGCATGCACCGTCAACAAATCCAGCGAGTGGCGCGAGTAAACGGCAAGCAAATCATCAAAGACGGATGGATCATCGAACCCGATTCGAGTTTTGACTGAAAACTTGATGTCAATCGCGTCTCGCAGCGCGCCAAGGATGGAGTCGATAAGCGGGATATTCCTGAGCAGCCCGCCTCCCGCGTTTTTGCGGTAAACAACTGGGACCGGGCATCCGAGATTGAGATCGATTCCCGCAACCGGGTGCCGCTGTAATTCACGCGCAACCCTCACCAGCGAAGGAATGTGGTTTCCAATTATCTGTGCGATGATGGGCCTTCCCGTTGGGTTTTGGGTAATGGATGCCAAGATTGAAGGATCCAAAACAGAATCTTCGTGAACGCGGAAGTATTCCGTAAAGTAAAGGTCCGCGCCGCCGCACTCATCAATGAGCCGTAAAAACGGCAGGTCCGTCACGTCCTGCATTGGAGCCAACACGAGGACCGGTTCGGGCTCGTTTAAAAGGGTATCAAGTTGCTCGGAGGGGCGGGAGTTCAGACGATGAAATGGTGGAGATTGAAGGGAGGTTGCACCCAAAACTGGCTGCCGAACATCCCGAAAAAACCTCGACTCGATGCCTCTATGCTATGAAACAAGCCACTCGGCGCAGGCCTGCCTCCTTGAGAATACTCCACGCGGCCTTATTTAGCTCTCTTACCCGATTTTGTTTGAGACGCGATGACCTCCTCAGATTCAAACACCCCTCCTTGATCCTGAGTATCGCTGATCCAAGCATCCAGAAGCTCCCTCATCCGGCGAAGAGCAAGCTGATGTTCGGGTTTCTGGGATGCAGCGAGGTTTACGGTCTCATGCGGGTCCGTTTCAAGATCGTAAAGCTCTTCCTCAGGCATGTGCGGTTGGCAGAGGAATTCTTGCTCTGGAGTCAGCTTTCCTTGGGCATGCAGTTCTTTGAGCAGGTTCCAAACAGGATAAGAGCGTTCCTTGTAGGCATTCGGCTGTAGAAACGGCCGATCAGGGGTAAAATTGTGAATGTACCTGTACCGCTCATCACGAACGGTCCGGAGTCGGAAAACCGTCTCATCGCAGCGGTCGCGAGCCCCGAATGCGCAGGGTCTTTCCACGTCCGGATTGTCTCCCAAAAAGTTTCGGCCCTGCATCTTGGATGGTTTTGAAATCCCTGCGATGTGCAGCAGGGTGGGCGCAATATCGATCGCTTCGATGAATCGAGAGTCCACTTTTCCCGCCGAGATTTGTTTGGGCGCGGTGAAGTTCTTTGGCCAGCGAATGAGCAATGGGATGTGCAAACCCTCCTCGTAGCAGAATTGCTTGCCTCGAACATGCGCCTCGCCGTGGTCTCCCATGAAAATCACGATCGTGTTATCCGCGAGACCCGAGAGATGCAGTTCCTCCAGAACGACCCCCACCTTGCGGTCCAGTTCGAGCACATCATCAAGGTACGCCGCCCTGTCGGCGCGGGTGACAGTGTGGTCGGGATAGTAGGGTGGAACCGTTACTTTGTGAGGGTCGACTTTACCCGTGGGGTGAAACGGTCTGTGGGTCTCGTGAAAATTGATCTGCGCGCAGAAAGGCTGTTTGTTCTGCAGATCATCCCATTTCGCAGACTCGAATCCCGCTCCTTCAAAACTGAAGTTCCAATCCGTCTTTCCGCTTCCTTTGAACCCAAAGGATGCCGGCAGTTCTGTCAGGTTTGTGGAAAAATAACCTGCAGACTTCAGCCAGCAAGGAATCGGTTTGACACCCTCGGGGAGCATATAGCCGTCTCCTCGGTGCGAGCGATGGTTCTGCGCGCCAATCGTGGTCTGGTACATCCCGGTCATGAAAGCGGATCGACTTGCCGAGCAGACCGGCGCCGTTGTGTAAGCGCGGGTGTATCTGGCACCTTCGGAGGCTAGCCTGTCGAGATTCGGCGTTCGAACCTCTGTGCTTCCGTAGCAACCTATCGACGGCCCGAGGTCTTCTGCGATCAGCCATAGAATGTTTGGGCGCTCGGCGCCGCGGATCGTGGGGGCCGTAGCGGCTGTAACGAAAAGCGCTAAAAGGATAGTTTTGCAGGCCGAAATGATTGGACTCATGTGTTCGTTGCTAGGTGCTCTAGGGGTGCGTTGGAGCGCTGAGTATGGCAGTGCTTTCGGGTGAAGCGAACACCCTCTAATACTAAAAGTTTTTAATCGCAGGCTGAATTTTGCTTGGTCACTGGAAGTGAGGGTGTTTTCGATTGACTCACGCTGGTGACTGGACGGCTGTCTTAGGTATTGTTTCTTTTGATGCTCCCGCTTCGGATTTAGAGCCAATCGGTCCGGCGCTCCATTTCAATTCTATGTGCGTTGTAATTCACGTTATTGATGCTTTTACCAATCAGCCTTTTAGCGGGAATCCCGCTGGGGTTTGCATTTTGTCTGCGGCTCCGACTGAGCGGTGGATGCGGCAGGTGGCTCAAGAGATGAATCTCTCAGAGACTGCATTTCTGTACCCCGTGGCAGGCGGGTTCGATCTGCGTTGGTTCACTCCCGCTGTGGAAGTTGATCTTTGCGGGCATGCAACTCTAGCGAGTGCCTTCGCGCTGTGGGAAACTGCCTGCGTATCACGCAGTGAGGAGGTGGTTTTTTTTACACGCAGCGGCTTACTGCGATGCCGGTATTCTGATGGGTGGGTGGAAATGGATTTTCCGGCGAAGCTTTGTAAACCTGTCGTCCCACCGGAAGGCTTGGCTCGAGCTTTGGCCTGTGACCTTCGATACAGTGGATTAAACGGGATGGATTATCTCGTGGAAGTTGAGAATGTATCTGTTCTCCGCCGTCTGCGTCCGGATTTTACGTTATTATCTCAATTGCCTGTTCGTGGTGTGATTGTTACGGCTCCAAGTGATAATCCGGAATTCGATTTCGTAAGCCGCTTTTTTGCTCCCGCCGCTGGAGTAAACGAAGATCCGGTTACCGGGTCTGCTCATTGCGCGCTCGGACCGCATTGGATGGCTAAGCTTGGTAGATCTGAAATGACGGGATTTCAATGCAGTACGCGTGGCGGTACAGTGAAAGTCAGTGTTAAGGCTGACCGGGTGCTGCTATCTGGACAAGCTGTACAGATGAGTAGGGTAGATTTGATGTGGGGTTTTTAGCAGAAGAACTACTTGGTCGGTTCAGGCCCTGACGGCCTCTCTACTTATCCGGTTCGAAGACGTCTAAATCGGCCCGGCGTTTCACCATAGATTTGTTTGAACGCCGCTTGGAGATAGTGGCTATGGGTGAAACCCGTGAGCTCTGCGATCGTCTCCATAGTGAGGTCTGTCTCAATGAGCAGGCGCTCCACTTCTCGGAATCGAATCCTCGAAATCTCCTCCTTCGGTGAGCGCTTTAGGGTCGCTCTCATTCGGCGATCAAGTGTGCTTCTGGAGACGTTTAGCTTCCGGCATAGAAGTTCCACGTTCATGTCAGTTCTTGCGTTTTCACGAATCAAACGGACCGCGTTTGCGACGAGTCGGTCATTTATCACAAGCTCGTGTGATGATGCGCGCACCACGATGTCCTTTGGAGGAATGAGGATTTCGCGTCGTTTAATGGATTTGCCAGTCATCATCCGCTCAAGCAGTTCAGCGGCCTTGTATCCGACCGTCTGACCATCGAACCGGACGCTTGTAAGTGATGGTGTTGCGAAAGAGCAGAGGGTCTCTTCGTTTTCAGCGCCCACGACAGCCACTTCCTCAGGAACCGCCACACCAGCGCGCTGGCAGGCGTCAAGAAGGCGAACACCGAGTTGGTCGTTTGCGGCGAAGATTCCAACTGGCTTCGGAAGTAGAGAAAGCCATTTGATAAGCCTTTGTTGGCTCTTTTCCCAGTCGGTGACACTGTCCGAGAGTTTCTCAGGGAGCTCATGGCATTGGCAGCCGTAAGACTCAATACACCTGACAAAATTCTGCACTCGCTCGATAAAAAAACGTTCAGTCCGGAGACTGTAAGCCGCGAATTGACGGTAGCCGCGTTCGAAAAAATGATCAGCCACACTGCGGCCGATACTTGCGTTATCCATTCCCACGAATGGTCGGCTGACGTTGAGATGGGTCGCTCGCAACTCAACAGCTGGCAGGCCTGTTCGTGAGATGAGATGATCCATCTCTTGCGTAAAGGTGCGGGTTAGAATGCCGTCACCATCCCAGTCGCGCAGCCATGCCGGGGGAGACGAATCCAAAGCTCTAAGCTCCAGAAATGTTGACCACGGGCCGTGCGCCGCGATGAAGCGCTTCACTCCCGCGAGGAGTTCCCGCGTGTAAGTGCGAGTGGTCTCCACGAGAAGGGCCACACGGGGGACTTTGCGGTATTTAAGCCTAGTCATGTGCAAACCGGTTGACGAAAAACCTGAGTCTTATGCTCTAGAGGTGTATGTGCGGCAAGTGCCGACGCTCGACAACCAAGTTGATTACATGAAAAATTGCTTCAGCGGGGCATGTCTGTGTCGGTTTAAGCCAAATATGACGAACACCAGCTACACCAGCATGACGACGGCGTTTTGAGAGTTATTATGATACCGCCCGCGATGTGCCGTTCCCTGTGTCGGTTCGAACCAATGGGTCCGCGTATCAGCCTCCTTTGAAGCGGAACCGCTTCAGCGTGAGCCGATGAGGTCTCGGATAAATTGAGTCCACAAAAACCAGCAGCCTCTGAGCGTATATCGCACCATCCCCTCATCTCCATGCGCAAGCACCCCGCAATTGAGGTT
This sequence comes from Chthoniobacteraceae bacterium, assembly GCA_044370935.1. Lineage (GTDB taxonomy): Bacteria > Verrucomicrobiota > Verrucomicrobiia > Chthoniobacterales > Chthoniobacteraceae > Chth-196. The sequence goes on along the minus strand of JBILUQ010000006.1, from coordinate 18,980 downwards.
GTGGGAAACAAGCGCTGCAGCATCCTGCTCTACCAGTACGTGAACAGCCTCAGGTTCAGATGGGATTTCCGCTTTGCTGGTGATGCTGTTTTTATTGAGCCAATCCTCATGCAAAGCTAGAATTTGCAGCAGACCGAGGTCACCAGAAACGCGCTGAAAGTGCCATGTCGGCGCCGGCTTCAGGCTCAACAGAAACGGGTAGTTCCACGTGTTCCAGACATCTCCTTTTTCTGTTCGCGAGGAAACTGTGACGTAGAAAAACTCCGCCTCCTCGCTCTCCACGTAATGAATGGTGGCTTGGATTCGCTTTTGAGCGTGCGTTAAAATACGCATGAACTGCCGGTGGTCGTCGCCTCGCCAGCCAAGATCCTCGGTCTGCGTGAATCCCTCCTCCTCAGCCTCGGCCGTGAGTTCTTCCAGCTCTGGGAAGGTTCTCGCTCCCGGCGCAGGCTGGGATGAAAGGGGCCTTTTGCTTGGAATCTGCACGTGCCGGATACGTCCCAGGATATCTATCCAAGGGAACAAGACCCACAGTGACGCAAGCAGTGCCCCGATCGAGTGCCGCTCGCTGGCCCGGTATCCGAATAAATAGGTTGTGCCGATGAGTCCCATGTGGCCGAGGCGGAAGATCACTGGGTGATGGAAACTCCGCAACCCAAGGCTGAAAGCGACGAGGCCGGCGAATAATAAGAGATCTGAGAACATATCTGCTGTCTGGAACGACTCGGGAGTGTCTTAAGTTAAGTGGCGGTATCTGCGCTGCTTGGATCTCCGGCGTGCCTATTTTGAGGTAACGACGATTCCGTGTTTGTTAAAAAATGGAGCGAGTTCCTCAGGCCCGAAGTCGGGAAGAACGTGCTGGCCCGCTGTCAGTGTGGGAACCCGGGACTGTCCTGAGAGGGCCACCATTTGCTTTGCGGCCTGCGGATCAGCCTCGATATCGAGCACCGTGTATGAGTACCCGAGGCGGTTGAGTTCATCGACGGCTCTGTGGCACCAGGGGCACCAAGTTTTGATGTAAAGATCGAGTTTCATTTTATCGTGCGATTCCGAGGAGGCGTCAGCAAGAACGGCGCTCTTGGCGGACCTTGAACAGAGCGAACAGTGAGCATACGCGTTTTTTTTCCAGTCTCAAGCTCGACGCAGTGCTCCCGCTCCGTCTTTAGTGAACTCCAGCGTCTTGTGATTTAGCTCAGTAAAGGTCTTTGATGCGGGCATGGTCCCGTGCAAGAGTCACAGCAGCAGGCGCTTTTTAATGTATCTCGATCGGGTCACAATATGTCTATCGCAACTAAAACCGGTGATGATGGTTCCACGGGGCTTATGTTCAACCGGCGCGTGGCTAAGACTCACCCGCGCGTGCGCGCCTACGGGACGCTAGATGAGCTCAACGCTGCCCTTGGTATGGTTCGGGCGTTCTGCGAGGTGTCCTTGATTTGCGAGCGGATCGTGGAGGTTCAGAAAAATCTGATCACTGTGATGGGTGAGCTGGCAGTGGAGGGTGCCGACCTAGAGCGTTACGTCGCAAAAGGGCGCAGCCTGGTTGGCGCGGGGTTTCCTGATGAACTCACCGCCCAGATCGAGGATCTCGAGAAAAATCACAAAATTGTTTATACTGGATGGGCGACTCCCGGCGGAACGAAGGGAAGCGCGTGTCTTGATGTGGCTCGCACCGTCTGTCGGCGCGCAGAGAGGGAGTTGGTTGCGTTAAGGGAGGGTGGAACCCCTGTGAATCCCGAAATTTTGCGGTATGTGAACCGTCTTTCAGACCTCTGCTGGCTTTGGGCGCGCTGGGCGGAAACGCTGGCGGGTTAGGCGCTACAGCTTGTTTTTGTACGGCCCCTTCACTTGCGGGGACCCATGGTTGTGCAGCTGACCGCTTGGCAGTTTGGTTAGATCGGGCTAAGGTGCTCGGCCCTATGAAGCCGCATCCCCAAGTTTCGATCTACGACACAACCCTCCGCGACGGTACACAGGGCACGGGGATTTCCTTCAGCGTGTCGGACAAGATTCGGGTCGCTGAAAAGCTCGATGCCTTTGGAGTTCACTACATCGAGGGTGGTTGGCCCGGATCGAACCCGAAGGATGCTGCGTTTTTTGCCGAAGCCGCAGGTCGTACCTGGAAAAATGCAAGGATCGCTGCATTCGGGATGACGCGTCGCGGGAAAATGAAGGTCGAGGAGGATCCCCAGGTGCAATTGTTACTCGATGCACGAACTCCCACCGTCACTATCGTCGGAAAGACTTGGCCTCTTCACGTCATTGAGGTGTTTCAAGTGACCCTTGAGGAGAATCTGGCGATGATTGCTGACACCGTTGCTCATCTAAAGCAGCACGGGCGCGAGGTTCTGTACGACGCGGAGCATTTCTTCGACAGCTTCAGGGATGATCCGGAGTATTCGCTTAAAACAATCAAGGCGGCAAAGGACGCTGGTGCTGACCTCATTGTGTTGTGCGACACCAATGGAGGGAGTCTTCCTCAGTGGGTGCGCGATGTGACTGCAAAGGCAATTGCTGCGATCGGGGCGCCCGTCGGCATCCACACTCATAACGATTCGGGACTGGGAATCGCAAATGCACTCGCGGCCGTGGATGTCGGGGCGTGCCAGGTTCAGGGAACCATCAACGGATACGGTGAGCGGGTTGGAAACTGCGACTTAACGACCATCATGCCGAATTTACAGCTCAAGTTGGGGATCCCTCTTGGGGTAGATCTCACCCGGCTGTGTGAGCTTTCAGCTTTTGTTGATGAGCTCGCGAACGTACCTCGTAACATCAGGGCGCCTTACGTTGGCGGTGCTGCCTTCACGCACAAAGGCGGGCTGCATGTTCACGCCGTGCAAAAACTCGCGCGCACTTATGAGCACATCGATCCGGCTTTGGTCGGCAATGAGCGCGTGATTTCCATTTCCGATATGTCGGGACAGAGCAACGTGCTGGCACGCGCCGAAGCCCTCGGGCTCAAACTCACCAAGGGATCGCCCGAAGTGAATGCGGTTCTGGCGGAAGTAAAGCGGCTTGAGTCGCTAGGGTACGAGTTCGAAGCGGCGGAGGCCTCTTTCGGCCTGTTGGTGCGCGCGTCCCTTGGAAAGCGCGAGCCGTTATTCACTCTTGATGAGTATCATTGCAGCTACCGTCGCAGCGGCTCTGATCAGGCGGTGAATTGCGAGGCCACGGTGAGGATTCGTGTCGACGGCGCCCGTGAGTATACGGTCGAGCAGGGGGATGGACCTGTGAACGCTCTAGATGCTGCGTTGCGAAAAGCGCTTCGGCCTTCGTATCCAGAGATCGATGAGGTGCGTCTTACCGACTACAAGGTTCGTATCATCAACGGACAGGCTGGTACCGCCGCCCGCACCCGAGTTCTAGTCACCTCAACCGATGGACACGAAAGCTGGGGGACGGTCGGGGTTAGCGACAACATCATCGAAGCAAGTTGGCTTGCCATAGTAGATGCGCTCGAACATTGGATTCGGCGGAAGGTGCAATGATGTCCTTCGGGGCAATAGCGTTCGGCATTTCGTCTTTGGATTCGCGAGGAAGTTGAAATGGAATTAACCGAGCGGATTCTCAACGATGCGGGCGGTTGGCAAGTGATGAAGCAGGCGCGTGGTTTACATGGGCTTGGCAGAGTCAGAGATGTTAGCTGGAACAACGGACTCCTCACTGGAGTCGTGCGCGAAGGGGAGACGGAGTTTCGTTCTGGGCTAAGAATTCAGTCGCGAACGCACATTGAAAATCTCTGCACGTGCCGTGATTCCAAAGTGAGAAGTTTAATTTGTGCTCACTCGGTTGCCGTGGGACTTGAAGTGCTCAAACCTTCGCCGAAGCCGACGGATGCTTCAGGAGGGCTTTCATCCGCTCGAGCGGTCCAGTTCACTGCTGTCGCAGAAGTAAAAGGGCCTTCTTCGGGAGATGCGTCACGCAGTGGTGAGGTGAAAAGTCGGGTGCCGGAGGCGTTCTCACGCACGGAGGGTGAGCCGATTGAATTGCATGTAGTCCTACCTCCAAATCTTCTTCAGGCATCGGCTCGCGGCGCGGTCCCGATCGGTGTGGAGGCAGTGCTACGCAACAGGCGGGTGCTGCTTTCGGCTGTGGCTCCGCTTGGCAAGTATTGTTGCGACGCGTGGGACTGGGAGCTTTTGCAGGCTCTGTGGCGCATTGAGCCGAGCTCCGGAGGGCATTCTTTTCCGGGCATGCTGACGCTGACTGTGGAGAAGTTTTTTGAAATTCTCGCGGCATGCGAGGGGCACCCTCGAATCACGGTGGCAAAGCGGACCGCGCTGCATGTAAAAACGGAGGGTTTACGACCAGCACTTTTTTCGGACAGCCACAAGAATGGCGATTTATCATTGAGAAGCGAATTGCCGTCGGGGGTGGGATTAATTTTCGGCAAGAAAGCCGTGTGGGGTTTTCATGATGAGACAATTCAGCCAGTGTGCCTTGGCTTGCCGGCGGTTTATCTTTCGCTGCTCTCTGCGCCCGTAAAAATCCCAGCCGCTTCAGTGCTTGGATTCCTACAACGTGAATGGGCCCTGATTCAGTGTGCGTTTAGTTGTGATAACGTCCATTTGGCGGATTATTCGGCATTGGCTGCGCTGGGTACCGATGCCATTGCGGCGGATGATGGAGGGCGAGGGACTGGTACTCAGGGCGTTGACTCGGGCGCAAATTTGCGAGCGCTCGAGCGAGCCGAGTTTTTCCTGAGTCTTGAAGGATCACTGAATTTTTTGAGTGGTTCGTTGAAGGTGGGTTATGGCGACCGACGGACAACTCTTTCTAGTCGTGCGGGTGTCTATCGTGGCGACCGTGCTGCGGAAAATGCGGCTCTGGATCGATTGCAGCGCGCTGGATTTAGCGCTCCGGATGCTGAAGGTAAAATGGTGCTTCGCGGTGAGATTCCGATTTTGGAATTTTTTGCGCGCGTTTTGCCTGCGCTTCGGCGCGAGTGGGAGGTTGATCTCGGCGAACAATTCACGCACGTAACGCATGGAATTCAACGGATCGAACCAAAGCTCGAAATTACAGCCTCCGGTGAGAATTGGTTTGAGTTGGATGTTGCGATGCAGTCGGCGGGAGGGGAGCGGTTCTCGGGGGGCGAGATTCAGCGTCTTATTCAATCGGGGCGAAGCCATCTGAAGCGAAAGGATGGAAGTGTCGCGGTTTTTGATCCGGCGCTTTTGGATGAGTTTCAGCAGGTGCTGCGCGACTGCGAACCCGAGCAGCGTCAAGCGGGCCGCTACCGGATTGCCAATCGCCAGGCTGGGTTTCTGCAGGGGTTCGTCGAGGGGCACGGGACATCGCTGCAGGCTCCGCCTCATTGGCGTCAATGGGCGTCGTCGACCCGCAACGCTGACTCGCTCAAGCCTATTCCGCTCGGAGATCTGGATCAACAGTTGCGCGGGTATCAGAAGCAGGGGGTTTACTGGATGCATTTTCTGGCTCAAAACGGGTTGGGCGGGATTCTTGCGGACGAAATGGGGCTTGGTAAAACGGTTCAGGCCTTGGCCTTCCTCCAAACGCTTACTGGTAGACGACTGGTGGTTGCGCCGTCCTCCTTGCTCACCAACTGGCAGCGCGAGGCTCAGAGATTCTGCCCCACGTTGAGGGTGTTGGTAATGTCCGGAGCCAGCCGCCACGGGCGGTTGGTGAGTGAATTCGAGAAAGCTGATCTTGTGATCACGAGTTATCCCCTGTTGCGACGTGACATCGATTGGTATCGTGGCGAGGAATTTTCGGCCGTCGTGTTGGACGAAGGGCAGCATATAAAAAACCCTGAAAGTCAGATTGCTCAGGCGGTGTTCATGCTGCGCGCCAAACGTCGTTTTGTTTTAACAGGTACGCCGTTGGAAAATTCGATTCGCGATGTCTGGTCGCTTTTTCACTTCGCGATGCCAGGCTATTTAGGTACCCGCTCGGATTTCCGAGAGCGCTACGAAGTGCCCATTACTCAAGAGCCCGGTGGGTCTGAGCATCAGAGGATGGTCCGCAGGGTCGCCCCCTTTATGCTGCGGCGGACAAAGAAAGCAGTCGTAAAGGAGTTGCCTGAAAAGATCGAGCAAGTGATTTGGTGTGAACTATCGTCGGCGCAGCTTGAGGCGTACGGAAAACTGGTAGATATGACGCGGCGCGAGGTGAGCCGCGCAGAGGATCTAAAGAACCAAGGGCAGGCTCGTATTTTAATGCTCACTGCATTGCTGCGGCTGAGGCAGGCCTGCAATGACCTGCGCCTTTTGGGTGGTGACTTCCGGGAGGCTTCGGGTCATGTCGATGATAATGCGGAAGAGGGAGGCACTGAAGCAACCGCGGCCGAAGGCTATGAAAGCAGCTCTGGCAAGCTTGCCGCATTGGGGGAAATTTTTGAGGAAGCCCAACAGGGCGATCACCGGATGCTGGTGTTTAGTCAATTCTCCTCGATGCTTGATCTGCTTCAGCAATGGATGGAGGCGAGGCAAATTGACTTCTGCAGGCTTGATGGTTCAACGCGCGATCGCAGCGCGCAGGTTGACCGGTTTCAGACCGGTACTGTTCCGGTGTTTTTGGTCAGCCTGAAAGCGGGCGGTGTTGGATTAAACCTCACGGCGGCGGATACGGTGATTCACTTTGATCCCTGGTGGAATCCTGCGGTTGAGGCGCAGGCAACAGATCGTGCGCATCGCATAGGGCAGAGGTCGGTGGTGACCTCCTACAAGTTGATCATGCGAGGGACGGTTGAGGAAAAGATTCTCGCCCTTCAGGGACGCAAGAAAGCGCTGCTTGATGCTTTGGTTGATAGCGAGCAGCCATTAATGGACGGATTGAGCATGGCTGATTTGGGCGAACTTTTGGCGTGAGGACCGGCTTTGATTGTTGCCGAGCGAATGGGGCTTTGGCTTCAAGAGCTGAAAAGGAGTAGGTCGCGGTTTGTGCCGCGTTCACTTTGGCGCACGCAGGTGTCGATTTAAGAAAGAGATCAGCGTTGGCAGTAGGTTTTCATGTGGCCGCTCGATTCCGAATCCGTGTCCTACACCTAGGATAATTTCGAGTTCATGCTCAACTTCGAACCTTGTAAGTGCTTCCGAAAGGGTTCTCGCATGCTGGACTTCAACAACATGGTCTTCTTCTCCATGAAAGATGAGGACGGGCGGATCGCCCTTGTCTATGTGTGAGAGAGGGCAGAACTGGCGATACATCCAGGGGGCCTCTTGTCGTGTCTTGCCAAGGATGCCGATGTCCTCGTGTTTGGAAGTATCGATGGGACCGTAAAAATCCACGACGCATTTCACGTCGCTGAATTCATCCGCCTGGGGTTCCTTAGGTTCAAGTTCGTCGGGAGATTGAGTGAACCCGGTTAGGCATGCCAAATGCCCCCCAGACGATAGGCCGATGACTCCGATGTTGTCGGGGTCGATGTTTAGTCTTTTGGAATGTGTGCGCAGCCAGCGTACGGCCGTTTTGCAGTCGTGAAGGTTTTGCGGCCAACAAGGCACAGAGCCATCAGGTGTGCCAAGTTTGTAGTTAATGCTCATTGCGGCGAATCCGTGATTCGCAAGAGCGGTCGCAAGAGCGACCTCCCGAGGCGAATCTTTCCGTCCTGCCACCCATCCACCGCCGTGGATGATCAGAAGCGCCGGCGTTGGGCAGGACTCTGATTGAGCAGTTGGCATGTACAAGTCAGCTTTCTCTTGCCGGTTATCGGGCAAAAACGCGATTTCCCGCTGGACCTGCGGCGTGGCCTCGGCGCAGAGGCTCACACACAAGCGAAATGTGGCGATGGTCAGCAGGGGAGAGGCTTTCACGGGAACTGTTCTCGTGGAAAGAGGTCTCTGTACAAGAAAATTGATTGCCCTAAAAATCGAGTTCGGGCACGATCTTAATTACGCGACCGGGGTCTTAGCTCAGTTGGTAGAGCGCCTCAATGGCATTGAGGAGGTCAGGGGTTCGAATCCCCTAGGCTCCACCACTCTCATCCTTATTAGATTGCAGGGTGTCCGGTTTTCTTCATTTTAATCGCGCTCGAGGGATCGGGATTTGATGTGTCGCTGGTACTTTGATGACGCGTCATTGCGCCTAAGTTCATTCTGGCCCGTGCTTCTGGCCTTGCTCTCCATGGACTGCTTTGGTCAGCTTGCGGACTGGCGTCATCTTTCGCGCTTCCCCACCCCTATGGCTCGTAAACAATCTCAGTCTGCTAACATTGTTAAAGTTCAGGACCCAGCGCGTCCTAAAAAACTGCTCGTGGCGAATCGCTCTGAAATTGCGATCCGTATCATGCGTGCCGCGAACGAACTTGGATTGCGCACTGTGGCGATCTACGCTCAGGAGGATCGATTCTCTATGCACCGCTTTAAAGCGGACGAAGCCTACGTTGTGGGCGAAGGGAAGGGGCCTGTGGGTGCTTATCTGGACATTGATGGCATCGTTGCACTCGCGAAGGAGAAAGGTGTGGATTTAATCCATCCGGGGTACGGGTTTCTTTCGGAAAACGCGCGGTTCGCCGATGCGTGTAAAAAAGCTGGAATCGCCTTCGTGGGGCCCTCCTCAAATTTGCTCGATCTGATGGGAGACAAAGTGGCGGCGCGCGCGCTGACTCAAAAATTGAAAGTACCCACTCTGCCGGGTACCGAAGATCCGGTCACAGACCGTGCTGTTGCGTTGCGGATCGCAGCTAAAATCGGGTTTCCGCTTATCATTAAGGCGGCTTTTGGTGGTGGGGGCCGCGGGATGCGTGTGGTCCACAAGGCCTCCGACTTGAACGCGCTCCTTGACGAAGCTCAGGGAGAAGCCGAGCGGGCATTTGGAAATGCTGCGGTTTTCTTAGAAAAGTACATTCCCCGCGCCAAGCACATTGAAGTGCAGATTCTCGGAGATTCGCATGGGAACGTGCTGCATCTCCATGAGCGGGACTGCTCGGTGCAGCGGCGCCATCAAAAGGTGATTGAAATCGCGCCCTCCATTGACCTCGATGAGAAAGTGCGTCGCGAGCTCTGCGAAGCATCTGTACGAATCGCCAAGGAGATCGGATACAACAATGCGGGCACCATCGAATACCTTTACGACATCGATAAGAAAGACTGGTTTTTCATCGAAATGAACCCGCGGATTCAGGTCGAACATACCGTGACAGAGCAAATAACGGGCATTGACTTGGTTCGTTCACAGATTCTTATCGCCCAAGGAGCTGCGTTGCATGGTCCTGAGTTGAACCTGCCAAGACAGGACAGCATTCCGCGCAATGGCTTTGCCGTCCAGTGCCGCGTCACCACCGAGGATCCGGAGAAGCAGTTTACACCGAATTACGGCAAGATCATCACGTACCGGAGCGCCGGCGGGTTCGGGATCCGGCTTGATGCGGGAATGGGCGACACCGGCGCGGTGATCACACCTTTTTATGATTCATTGCTCGTGAAAATCACGGCATCCGGTGCGACATTCCCGATGGCGCTCGAGCGGATGGACCGTGCGCTTCGTGAAATGCGGATTCGCGGAGTGAAGACGAATATTCCCTTTCTGGAAAACGTCATTCATTCGAAGAAATTTCGCGTAGGTGACGCGACGACAACGATGATCGATACGTCGCCCGAACTGTTCGCATTTAAGGCTCGTCGGGATCGAGCGACCAAACTGCTAGCGTTTTTGGGCAACGTGATTGTCAACGGCAACCCGCATGCGAAGGGACACCGCCCGGCCACCACGCTGCAGCCCGCGCCGCTGCCGACGTTCGACCGCAAGCAGACGCCCCTGCCGGGGACGCGTGATTTGCTTCTCAAACTTGGTGCTAAGGGCTTCGCCGAGTGGACTCGTAAACAAAAGCGCCTGTTAATTACCGATACGACGTTTCGTGACGCCCACCAATCATTAATGGCGACGCGTGTGCGCACCTACGATATGGCGGCGATTGCCCCTATCGTTGCAAGACGCACGCACGAACTGTTTTCATTGGAAATGTGGGGCGGCGCCACGTTTGACACTTCGATGCGCTTTCTCAACGAGGACCCGTGGTCACGTCTGCGTTTGTTGCGCGAGAAAGTGCCCAACATCTGTTTCCAGATGCTACTTCGCGGCGCAAATGCAGTTGGGTACACCAGCTACCCGGCGAAGGTGGTTGCTGGCTTTATCAAGCACGCCGCTGAAAGTGGGATCGATATTTTCAGGGTATTTGATTCGCTAAACGACCTTTCCAACATGAAGGCCGCCATGGAGGCGGTTCAAAATACGCACGGAATCTGCGAGGGTGCTCTTTGCTACACCGGCGACATCCTTGATCCAAAGCGGACAAAATATTCGCTCAAGTATTACGTCAATTTGGCGAAAGAGCTTGAGCGCATGGGTGCGCATTTTATCGCGATCAAGGACATGGCGGGTCTCTGTCGCCCATACGCCGCGCAGGCTCTTGTGAAGGCGCTACGAGATTCGGTGGGGCTGCCTATCCACTTTCATACGCACGACACTTCTGGAATTAATGCCGCTTCTGTTCTGCGTGCAAGCGACGCGGGCGTGGACGTGGTCGACTTGGCTATCGCCTCAATGAGCGGGTCCACCTCGCAGCCGAATATGAACTCGGTGGTCGCGGCGCTGCAGCATACGCCACGCGAAACAGGGTTGAACCTTGATGCGCTTAATGAGTTCTCCGACTACTGGGAGAAAGTTCGCGAGTTTTACGCTCCTTTCGACACCGCTCCTAAAACGGGATCCGCAGAGGTTTACTTGCATGAAATGCCGGGAGGACAGTTTACAAATCTCAAAGAGCAGGCCGCATCGATGGGCTTGGCTGGGCGTTGGCCCGAGATCGCGCGCACTTACGCGGAGGTTAATGAGCTCTTTGGTGATATAGTGAAAGTAACGCCTTCCTCGAAAGTGGTCGGCGATATGGCGCTGTTTTTATTCACGCGCGGCATCCGCCCCGCCGACGTCGTGAATCTGCCGCCGGGCACGCCGTTCCCTGAATCTGTGCGGGACATGCTATCTGGTGGTTTGGGTGAACCTATGGGTGGTTGGCCCCGTGCAGTGGTTCGGGCGGTGTTGGGATCTGCGAAGTTAAAGCAGCAGAAGCCTGCGCCAGTCGACTTGAAGAGCACTCGAGATGAGGTGGCCGACAAAACAGGCCGTTCAGCTTGTGAGGACGACTTGTATTCCCATTTGATGTATCCGCAGGTGTTCGCTGACTTCGCAAAGTTCCAGCGCGAATACTCTGATGCTAGCGTTCTCCCCACCCCTTCATTTTTCTATGGTTTGAAGGTAGGTGAGGAAATCCAAGTGCCGATCGAGGAAGGGAAGGTACTGTTCATTAAACTCATCAACGTGCATGCCCCCGACAAAGATGGACGTTGTGTGATCTCCTACGAGCTTAACGGGATGCCGCGCGAAACGGTTGTTGTTGACAAGTCAATCGCACCCAAAGCGAAGGCACGCCTGAAAGCAGATGCCGCGGATCCGTTGCACGTCGGTGCTCCGATTCCCGGCATGGTTACGGCGCTGAATGTAACCGTGGGGAGTCGGGTGGCATCCGGTGAGAAAATTGCGACTCTTGAAGCGATGAAAATGCAAACTACTCTCTACGCGCATGCGGACGGGGTCGTAGACCAGATGCTCGCTGAGGTGGGGGATGCCGTGGAGTCGGGTGATTTGCTAGTCAAGCTTCGCAAGTAGCAGAAGGGTCCCGGCGTGTCGAAACGGTCATCTCGGAGTCAGTGCCGGGACCCGTATCATTTGCGCGTCGATGTGCGTGTAGTGATTCCATCCGCTCTCCGTATGTGCCGGAGTGTACCATACACTCACCCCTTGAATTATCGCATTCTGCCGCGACCAGTGGCCGGGAACTCCGGGGCGCGAGGGAATCCAAACCGATCCCGAAGCCCATTGCGACGAGGGGGCGTAGTTTGTCTGTGCTGGTACGAAGCGTGAATAGGGCTCCGCCCATGACTGGAGTTTTCGAACGTACACAGCGTCTGCGCCGCATTTGCGCGCATTGTGAACCGCGCTTTCAATTGCGAACTTTTCGCCGCGCTCGGTGGTAAATCGGAAGATGCCGATGCTCGTGGACTTTGGCGGCCTCGAATCGAGGAGCGGCACCTGAAATTCCTGTGGCTTCGGCGGGTAGGGCGTCAGGGTTTCGGAGCGGAAATACACCTCTGTATCGCGTAGAGCCGCCCGATGGAGCGCCGCGCAACTGGAGAGTGATAGTGCGGCCGCCAGGGCGATTCCGCCTCTGACAAGCCGCGAGAGCGTCCGGGACTTGTGCGTAGGTTTCATCGTGAAATAAAACTGAGGATCCGCTCGCCAGTCTCAGACGGCGTGTTTCGGGGCGCGGACTGTCGCCTCCTCTAATTCACGTACCCGCGTCTCCACCATGCGCCCGGCAATCTCGTTTACCATTTGCTCGAGCAGCAAGCGCAGATGGCTGCCACGCCTGAAGTCTGCGGGCGCTATGTGTTTCACGCGGTCTGCATGCGTGCAAAGTTGATAGCACTTACGGAACGACGCCAGAGACGTGTCATCTGGATTGTAAACCGCAATAGCATGTCCTCCGTTTTGACGTACCACCGTGAAACATGGAACGTCGGTTGGACCGTCTCCGATGTAAATCATGTTTTGAAAAGGCACGGGCCGCACGCTGGGTGGCATGTGATCATTCACATCCTGAGTCATTGAAAGGAGGCCTTTGTTGATGCGAAACAGGTACTGCGTTTTTTGCGTATGCGAAATCACTCGTTTCGGGAAGGTGATGCACCCCAGTTGATCTTCCGCGAATTCGCAGCCGAAGATGCCTTGGACATATGGGGCGAGCCGGCTTCCCTCGATGAGGACTTTTAGTCCGCTGGAGATGATGTAGTGCTCTACTCGGATGCCTTGGGCCTCGTACTGGCTTCCCAAGAGGCCTTTTGCAAATTCTTCGAACATGTCGGGCAGACCCGGATAAAACCGTAGGCTTCCACCCAGCTCCTTGAGACGCGCGTTGGTGGGTCTGTCCATGCCCAGACAGTCTAAGAGTACCTTCATGTAGGCCAATTCGTTGTCGTAACCCTGCTCGCGCACCAGTTCCTGCGCTTTCCTCCAGAAGGCTCGGGAATCAATTCCAAACGCAGGGAAAAGCACTTCCTCCTGCATGTAATTGGGGCTCAGTGTCTGGTCATAATCGTAAACAATCGCGATGGTGTTTTGTGGGACGGACATAGACTCAATTGCTTTCCTTGTTATTCTGAAGACGCGCCTGTCCAAAAGCGATCAAACTTCGACGCCCTTTTTAGGCTCAGAGCAGATTTTCGAGGGCCGCCTTTAGTTCGGGGTGTTCGAACGGAAAGCCATGATTACATGCCTCAGCGGGGAGCACTTTTTTGCTGTCTAGCAGCTCGTGCGAAAAGTCACCCAGCAAACGGAGAGCGATCGCCGGCACAGCGAAGAGGGCGGGTCGCCTGAGCTGGGCTGCGAGCGTTTTGGTGAATTCGATGTTACGTGCTGGCCATGGGGCAGTGCCGTTGACCGGTCCACTCATCTCAAGATTCTCCGTTGCGAACAGGAAAAGACGGGCCAGATCATTTATATGAATCCATGACATCCACTGAGTGCCCGAGCCAAGCCGCCCGCCCAAACCAAGTTTGAAGACTGGCGACATGACAGAGAGGGCTCCGCCCTCCTTCGCCAGGGCGATTCCCGTGCGAAGCTGCACCACCCGGCATCGTTTCACCCGGAGTGACTCCGCCTCCCATGCACGTGTTGTCTGGGAGAGAAACCCAGTTCCTGACGGGCTGGTCTCAATGAGCTCGGTGTCGCCCGAGTCGCCGTAAAACCCAATTGCCGATCCGCACACGAATACCTCCGGGGAGCGGGGCATTGACTCGATTGCCGCTGCAACGGCACGTGTTCCGAGGATCCGGCTTTCTGTGATGCGGCGCTTTTTGGCTGGGGTCCAGAGTCCAATCACGCTTTCGCCCGCCAGATGAATGACGGCGTCGCATCCGGAGAGGTCAGGGGGGGTGATCCCGTCAAAGTTGCGCATGGTGCAGCCCGGTAGGTAACGCGACGGGGTGCGGGAGAAGGCGATGATCTCATGGCCCCGCCGGAGCGCCAAATCGGTGATCTTGCGGCCGATCAGCCCGCTTGCACCGGTAATCCCGATATTCATCCAAAGAGTGTAAGCCGTTGAATGCCGGATAGCAAAGGACGAACTGCGTGCATTGGCGGCGCCCAGAGTGAGGCGGCTTGATCCGGCCCGAAATAGCTTTCAGCCGCAAGTTTGGGGCTGGTTTGCTAGGTATCCTTACCTCAACATTTAGCGGCCCTGTTAGTTTCGGTTTGACGCTGCTCTGTAGATCAAGCAACCTCCGCCCCCTTTCGCATGCTTCACATTATCTCGGTTTTAGTCGAAAATAAGTTTGGTGTTTTAACCCGTATCGCCGGGATGTTCAGCGGCCGCGGCTTCAATATCGACACATTGAATGTCGGGCCGACTTTGGATCCGTCCACATCCCGCATGACCATTACCGTCCGCGGAGATGACACTGTCCTAGAACAGGTCACCAAGCAGTTGCGCAAGCTGATTGACGTGATCGAAGTGCAGGATTTCCTCGAGGGTGAATCCGTCGACCGTGAACTGGTGCTGATGCGCGTCGCAGTCGACCCCAATACCCGCAGTGAAGTAATGCAGGTCTGCGATATTTTCCGTGCTAAAATCATCGATGTGCAACGCAAAAATTTGTCTATCGAAATCACTGGTAATGAGAGCAAGATCAGCAAGTTCATCGCTCTGATGTCTCAGTTCGGAATTACGGATCTCACTCGTACCGGGCGGATTGCTCTTGCACGGAAAGCCGACTAGGAATGTCTCTTGATTCGACGGCGCTGTCAAATACCGGTGGTGTAAAGCAGGGAGTAGGCGGACATAGTTTTCTTTACTCGATTTTATGCGCATCAGGGCCCTGCGGATTGCTTAACAAGACCAGTGGCACCGTTCTTTTGTTTTTATCGACCTTCGTATCCAAGCGGCAGTTACCGGGGCTCCAACTTTTGCTAAGCTGAATCGGGTTTAACCCGGGCTAAATCTTTCTCCAAACCCCAAACCAACACCTAAACCATGGCAGTTAAAATCTACACCGACAAAGACGCTGATCTAAAACTTTTCAAAGGCAAAACCTGTGCTGTCTTGGGATTCGGTTCCCAAGGCCACGCGCACGCCCTGAATCTGAAAGAATCAGGAGTAAAAGTGATCATTGGGCTCTATCCCGAGAGTAAGTCTCGCAAAGTAGCCAAGGAAAAGGGGTTTGAAGTGTTCGACACAGGCGAAGCCGTTCGGCGTGCTGACGTGATCTTCGTTGCATTGCCTGATACCAAGCAGGCTGCAGCGTATAAGAAGGACATCGCGCCGAACCTCAGCAAGGGTAAGACGCTCCTGTTCAGCCACGGTTTCTCTATTCATTACAAGACAGTGGTGCCTCCGAAAGACGTGGACGTGATTTTGGTTGCACCAAAGGGACCAGGTCACATCGTTCGCCGCCAGTACACTGAGGGCAAAGGCGTGCCGAGCTTGATTGCAATTTATCAAAACCCAAGCAAGCAGGCCAAGAAGATCGCCCTTGCATGGGCGAAGGGCATTGGCGGCACTCGCGCTGGCGTGCTCGAGACCAGTTTCAAGGAAGAAACAGAAACCGACCTTTTCGGCGAGCAGGCGGTCCTATGCGGTGGAACCTCCGCGCTTGTGATGGCTGGATTCGAGACTCTCGTGGAGGCGGGTTATTCGCCTGAAATGGCCTATTTCGAGTGCTTGCACGAGTTGAAGCTCATCGTCGACTTGATGAACGAGGCAGGTATTGCGGGAATGCGTTTTTCAATCTCTGAAACCGCCAAGTGGGGGGACGTTACGGTTGGTCCAAAGATCGTAGACGCTGGTACTAAGAAGCGTATGAAAGCGGTTTTGAAGGATATTCAAACTGGCAAGTTCGCCAAAGGGTGGGTGCGGGAATACGAAGGGGGGTACAAGCGCTACAAGGCTCTGCTTGCAAAGGGTGAGAAACATCCGATCGAGAAGACTGGCGCCAAGTTGCGCGCGTTGATGCCTTGGCTCGCCAAGCGTAATCTCAAGGGAGCACAGGCGTCGTACTCCTAGTAGTTGTTCGGTTTGACTTCCAAGAGAGCGCGGGACCGTAAGGTTCCGCGCTTTTTTGTTTTCACGCGATGTTATGGCAGGGGATAAGACACGGTGCAGTTGAATTGTCCCAGATCTCCGTCTAAAGATGGAGAGTGCCAAATTCGATTCACGCCGAGAATCAATCCTGCGTCGCTCCCCTGAGACCTCCGTTAGCGGCTAGGTTCCTTCCTCCAGCATTGCGTTCCATCTACAACCAGGTCGTTGACGGTGGCAGGATTAACGAAGTTCAGGCTCTGGATCTCATGCGTCACGGAGACCTGAATGCGATCGGAACAATTGCTAATGTGGTTCGCGAGCGAATTAACGGAAATGTGGCGACCTACATTCGTAATTTGTACGTTAATTACTCGAACATTTGCGTTCTCTCGTGCCAGTTTTGTGCGTTTGGGTCCCGCAAACGTGACCCGCACGCGTTTGAATTTTCTCACGACGATATTGTCACGAAAGTACGGGATGGATTGCAGAGAGGCATCACCGAGGTGCACATGGTGGGAGGGTTGCATCCTACGCTCACCTCAGAATGGTACGTGGAGTTGGTCCAAAAGCTTCGTGAACTCGACGCCAATCTTTTTATCAAGGCGTTTACGGCGATCGAAATCCGCCATTTGGCCGGAAGGATTTTTAAGAAAAGCATTCGTGAAACGCTCCAGATCTTAAAGGGTGCGGGACTGGGTGCGCTCACAGGCGGTGGTGCTGAAATTTTTGATAGAGTGGTGCGCGATCGAATTTGTAGAGGCAAGGAAACGGCGGAGGAGTGGCTGGAGGTGCATCGAATCTGGCATCAGATGGGAATGCGCAGCACCGCAACGATGCTATTCGGACACGTTGAAACTCTTGAGCAGCGGGTCGACCACATGCGTCAGCTGCGCGCTCTTCAGGACGAAACGCGCGGATTTACTGCGTTCATTCCGTTCGCGTTTGTTCCCGAGACAACGGATATGGCGCATATCCAGCCAACAACTGCGGCGGATGAATTACGGACTCTTGCGGTGAGCCGTATTTACCTGGATAACTTCGAGCACATCACAGCCTACTGGATTAGTTTCGGACTCCCTCTAGCCTCGATCGCGCTCAACTACGGAGTGGATGATTTGCACGGCACGATCATGGAAGAAAAGATTTTTCACATGGCGGGAGCCAAAACCCCACTGGGTCAAACCCAGAAGGCGTTTGAAAAAGCAATCCGTGAAGCCGGCCGCGACCCTGTGCCGCGTGACACGTGGTATCGACGTTTGCAAAAGACGACGGCGGCGTGAAAAAAGAAAATGCGTTAAGAGGCCTTAGGGTCGGCTGTGTGCGTTACTTAAACAGTCGCCCTTTGATTGAGGGGTTATCCGGGGTCCGTCTGGAGCATCCAAGCATCCTCGCAGCAGCGCTGAGGGCAGGCGAACTGGATGCTGCGCTCGTGCCTGTATTTGAGGTGCTTCGTGCGCCGAAGGGGCAGTACCGGGTAGTGGACGGCGTCGGGATTTGTAGTGACGGGCCGGTGTATAGCGTCTTCGTTGCGCACGAAGCGGATGTGGGCGAGGTCGACGAGATTGTCGCGGATCCCGCATCACTGACCTCGGTGCACCTGTTGCAGGTGCTTGGGCGCAGGGTGCAGGGAAGGACGCTGAAGATTGTTGCTGAAAAGGACGCAAGCCATGCACAACTCAATGCCGCACGGTTGTTGATCGGTAACCAAGCGATTCATTATCGGCTTGAATGTGAGCGTAGTAGGCCTGCAGTACGGTTCTGGGATTTGGGGGAAGCTTGGTCGCGGTGGACAGGATTACCATTTGTTTATGCATTGTGGGTTTTGCGGGGTGCGATGGATTTGCAGGCGTCGCGTGCGGCCGCCGATGAGTTTCGCGCTACGGCGGCGTTAGGGGGGGAGCGTAAGGATCAGATCGCCCTTGAAAGCAGCGAGTTTTCAAGTGAGTTTGCAGGACGGTACCTTAATGAGCACATCCGATTTCATGTTGGGAGCGCAGAAAAGCGAGGCATCGCTCTCTTTGATGCAGAGCTAGCCTCCGCTGGTTTTTTGCCTGCGCGGAATGCAGAGATGGAATGGATTTGACTCGAAACGAAGATGGAAGAGTTAGCCTTTTGCTGCCAGGGATTTGGTGTATTGATAATTTTAACCTCCTAGCGATTTTAGTTTTTCGCCCCAGGTGCTCCCCTTATAGATCACTCTTCCCAACCCGAACTCAGAAATTGAAAAAGGCATCGTTCGGTTCTTCGCTGTTTTCGGTGGACAGCGGAGGTAAAGAAGAGGGCATGACACCCGAAAAGCTGTTTCATGAATTGTTGGGATTGGGCCTGAACTGGAAGGTAACCGAGTGCGAATTCGATCGAGAAAGTCGCGCAGTGCGGTTGCGGATCGATGAACTCGAGCACTTATGGAAGGTGGAGCGCAGTCCGGATAAAGGGGGCCGAAGCGACCTGCTATTTCCACACCGAAGAGATGGCGTGGAGGCATCTCAATGTCTTTGAGCACAAGTGCGAGATTCGGTGTCGGTTACCGTGTGCAAGGTGCAGTAAGACCTTAATGTCTATCGGGTTTGTCCTCCTTGCGAGGGTTTTAGCAAACACTTTACCAAGGACTTTGAAGCGATGGCGCTATTGCTCATAAGAGAAATGCCCATGGCAGTGGTGGCGAGGCACGTGAAGGAGACAGACACCCGGCTCTGGCGGATGCTCAAACGTCAGGTAGAGGCGTCTTACCCGCTGGCGGACTGGAGCAACGTGATCTGTGTAGGATGCGACGAGATGAGTGTGCGCAAGGGGCACAATTACGGCAGTGTCTTTCTTGATTTGCTCGGAAAACGAGTGCTACTTGCCGTGAAAGGTCGCGACAAGAAAGTATGGGAATTCTTTG
>JBILUQ010000164.1:0-8711 GCA_044370935.1 Chthoniobacteraceae bacterium | reverse complement strand
AGGCCTCCGGCAGACGGAGCAGCGCAAAGCCATTTTCGAGGCGCTGATGGCCAAGGCCGACCATCCAAGCGCCGTGGATGTCTTCATGCGCGTCAAAACCCGCATGCCATCCATTTCTTTGGCAACTGTTTACAATTGCCTGGACACCCTTGCCGCCTCCGGACTCGTCCGCACGGTCAACCACGAGCGCGAACCTTCCCGCTTCTGCGCCAACCAACAGGACCACGCGCACCTCTTCTGCACCAGCTGCAATTCGGTGACCGACCTGCCCTTGCGCAACCCGGTGGTGCCCTCGGAAATCTGGGACCTGCCCGAAGGCATCCAGATCGCCGACCAGCAGGTCTCCTTCCGAGGCCTCTGCCCCGCCTGCTCCGAGGCTTCCGCCCCGCAGCCCCGCTTTCAGCAAACACCACCTCTCCCCGTCCAAACCTCCCCGGACACCAACCCCACATTTCAGCCACAAGCCTAGCCACGAACAGCATGAGCCTTCTCATTAAAGATCTATACGCACGGGTCAAAGACGGTCAGGAAATCCTGCGCGGCCTCAACTTGGAAATCGAACAGGGACGCGTCCACGCCGTTATGGGGCCCAACGGGTCCGGCAAGAGCACGCTTTCGAAGGTCATCGCCGGCCATCCAGACTACGAGATCACCTCCGGCGACATTCTCATGGACGGCAAAAGCATCCTCTCAATGGAGGCCGACGAGCGCTCCCGGGCGGGACTGTTCCTCGCCTTCCAATACCCGGTTGAAATCCCCGGGGTCAGCAACGCGAACTTCATCCGGGCCGCCCTCCAAGCGCGCCTCAAATCGGGCGAGGAGCTCGAGGCAACCGAGTATTACGCGGACCTCTATCAGGAGATGGACGTGCTCCAAATTTCGCGCACATTCACCGCCCGCTCGGTCAACGAAGGGTTTTCCGGCGGCGAAAAGAAGCGGAACGAGGTGCTTCAAATGAAGATGCTCAAACCCGCGTACGCCATTCTTGACGAGACCGACTCCGGTCTCGATATCGATGCGCTCAAGATCGTCGCCGACGGGGTGAACTCGCAGCTCGGTCCCAAGCTCGGCGTTCTGCTGATCACCCATTACCAGCGCCTGTTGGATTACATCCGTCCCGACGTGGTGCACGTACTGCTCGGTGGCCGCATCGTTCGCACGGCCGGCCCGGAGCTCGCCCTGGAACTCGAATCAAAAGGCTACGACTGGATCCGCGAGGAACTCGCCGAACCGGTGCCAGCCTAGCGCCCCGAGCCCCAGCGGCGCGATGCTCTCGCGCCGTACACGCCCACTGTTCAACAAAGCTTTTTCTCGCGATCCACCTCCTCCGAAAAGGAACCCTAAAATGTCTACGGAACTCATCAGCCAGATCGAAATCGACCGCACCCGGGGCGATTTTCACTACCCCGAACAGCACACCTTCGACGCAGGCGTGGGCCTCTCGCACGCGACCATTGATTACATCGTGGACGTCAAAGGCGAACCGGACTGGATCCGCGAATTCCGGCACAAGGCGCTGGATGTGTTCCTCTCCAAGCCCATGCCAACCAACTGGGCGAGTGAGGACCTTAACAACATCATCTTTGATCAGATTCGCTACTATCTGGCCAACGCGCAACGGCCCACACGTTCCTGGGAAGAAGTGCCCGACGACGTCAAACGCACCTTCGAGCGCCTCGGGATTCCGGAACAGGAACGCAAGTTCCTCGCAGGCGTTGAGGCGCAGTTTGATTCCGAGGCGGTCTACTCCAACATGAAAAAGGCGCTGGGCGACCAGGGCGTGATATTTGTCGGCTCCACCGAGGGCCTCAAGGAGCACCCGGAGATTTTCCGCAAATGGTTCGGCAAGGTGATCCCCACCGGTGACAACAAATTCAGCGCGCTCAACTCCGCGGTCTTCTCAGGCGGCTCTTTCATCTACGTCCCGCCCGGCGTGAAGCTCAAACACCCGCTGCAGGCCTATTTCCGGATCAACGCCGAGAATTTCGGACAGTTCGAGCGCACCCTCATCATCGCCGACGAAGGCTCCGAAGTGATGTACATGGAGGGCTGCACCGCACCGAAGTTTGAGACCGCGACACTTCACTCCGCCGTCGTAGAGTTGGTCGCGCTCAAGGGCGCAAAGATCCAATACGTCACGGTGCAGAACTGGAGCGCAAACGTGTTCAATCTTGTGACAAAGCGCGCCGTGGCCCACGAGGAAGCCGAGGTCAAATGGATCGACTGCAACATTGGTTCGCGCCTCACGATGAAATATCCGGGCGTCGTCCTCAAAGGACGCAAGGCGCGTGGTGAAGTCATTTCGATCGCACTTGCAAACAACGGCCAGCACCAGGACACCGGCGCGAAGATGATTCACGCAGCGGACGAGACCACTTCGAACATTGTCTCCAAGTCGATTTCGATCGGCAAAGGCCGGGCATCGTACCGCGGACTGGTGCACATTCCAAAGCACCTCAAGGGATGTAAAAACAACACGGAATGCGACGCGCTGCTCATCAATTCCACCAGTCGCACTGACACCTATCCCGCCATCACGGTGAGGGGTTCCGGCAACTCGGTGCAACACGAGGCGTCGGTGAGCCAGGTCAGCGCAGAGCAGATTTTTTACATGATGCAAAGGGGCCTGACCGAGGCGCAGGCGATGAGCCTGAGCGTGAATGGATTCGTCAACGATCTGGTGCGCCAGTTTCCGATGGAGTACTCGGTCGAGCTCAAGCGTCTCATTGATCTCGAAATGGAAGGTTCGGTCGGGTGATCGCACGCAACCAACCCGGCACATCCACCCTACCGCCCACCGGCCACTTACCCTTATGAGCACTGCTCTCCTCCAAAGCTCCACCCCGGCTCCCGCCAAGGCGCCGCCGGATTGGTTCGAAAAACTGCAAGCCGAAGCGGCTTTAACGCACGAATCCGCCCCGGCTCCAAGCTCCCGCGACGAACGCTGGCGGTTTGCAAATCTCAAGGCGGTGGACTTCTCCGGCTTCGCACCCGCAGCACCGATCGCTCCAGATATTTCCGACGACCTGGTTGCCCGATCCAAGGGTCTTTCCGACAGCAGCGGCTCGCTGGTTTTTGGCAACGACCGGCTACTGAATTCCATCGCATCAGCGGAAGCGGCGGCAAAGGGCGCCGTGTTCCTTCCCCTCTCCGAGGCATTGCACAAACACGGTGAATTGATCCGCACCTACTTCATGCGTGAAACCTGCACGCTGGGTGCTCCGAAGTTCGCAGCACTCCACAAAGCTTCACTCCGTAACGGAACGTTTCTACACGTACCAAAGAACGTGAAAATGGAACTGCCCGTGCAGGCGTTCCACTGGCTGGAAGGCACGCATCAAGCGGTGTTTCCTCACACGCTCGTCATCGCCGAGGAAGGCAGCGCAGTCACGCTGGTGGATTGGTTCCGTTCGGCGGACAACGCCCGGAACATGGCTTGTGGATTTAGCGACATCTGGTTGGGAAAAGGGGCGCAGGTGCGCTACATCACGGTTCAAGATTGGAACCGCGACACGACCTCCATCCACAGCTGCAACACCTTTGTTTCCGCCCAAGCTTCGGCCAACACACTGGGCCTGCACTTTGGCGGAAACTACAGCCGCGCTGAAGGCTTGACGCGTCTAAGCGGAAGCGGAGCGAAGAGCGAAATGCTCGCGCTCACGGTTGCCGATCACACGCAGGAATTCGACCAGCGCACGCTTCAGGAGCACCAGAGCCCAGACACCTTCAGTGATCTGCTCTTCAAAAACGCGCTTTACGACAAGACCAAGACGATCTTCGCGGGACTCATCCGCGTCGACCCGAACGCACACAGAACCGACGCCTACCAAAAAGTGCGCAACCTGCTTCTGAGCGATCAGGCGGAGTCAAACTCGCTTCCCGGCCTTGAAATCCTCGCCGACCAAGTTCGCTGCTCCCACGGTGCAACTACCGGCGAAATCGAGCCGGACGAACTTTTCTACCTCAACTCCCGGGGCATTCCAAAAAAGGACGCGCTCAGGCTCATCACTTACGGGTTTCTGAACGAGATTCTGGACAGACTGCCGGAGGCGCAAATGCGCTCGCATTTCCAGTCGCTCCTGACCGCCCGCCTGCGGGGTCACTAGCGGGTCGTGAGGACTAGAAATCCGGCTCCAATAGTTGGCGTTGGTGAATTCAGTTGCTGGCTCCGAAGCGCAAGAGGTGAGAGCTGATGGCCGTCTCGCTTGGAGTCAGGCTTTGCGGCGCAAGATGTTTATATTTTTAGCGGATCGATGCGTCGGCATCCCCCTGGGACCGCGTAGCCCCAGCTGCGCCCTGACGCGGGTTGCAACAGCAAAGAGGACAAAGAGGACAAGGGGGAAAAAGACATCCTGAAGTGAGCGTGTTCTGCGCAGCTGGGGCTGCGCGCTCCCAGGGGGGAGGCGTGATTTATTCTGGTCCAGTTCAGACGCTCTTGCCTCGCGTTTGGATCCCCTGCGTTTGAGGCGACTCAGTTTCGAGCTGTAGTTCCGGCGGTTTGTGCGTTTGCAACGGGCTCCCGCATTGCTGGGCCCGTGTTTTCCAGAGCTCGCATATCCTCAGAACCGCCACCACATCGAGCCGCATGTGGAGCGGGCTGAACCGGCCCAGGCGGGCGGCGGCCAAGTCCAGAAGCCTGCATCCGGGCGCAAGCCTACGCCCATGGACGGGATGCTCCGGAAAAAGCGCGTGTTTATCAAAGTGCACAAACGCACCAGCTAGTTGGATGAGTCCCTGGTAGAAGCTCCTGTTCTCATCGCGACACGGCAGCCAGAGTGCTTCAAGGACGTCGTGGGCCTCGTAGTACTGCCGTCGGTTGAACAAGAAGAAAAAGGCCCGGTACTCCCGTGGTAGAACGGCGCCCGGATCCGAGTCCCACTCATTCATCCAAGTTTGAAGGCGGGCATTTTTTTTCATTCGCAGTGAGCGAAGGAAACCCTAGACTCCCCGGAGGGTGAAACACCAGCGGTCACGTTCATTTTATGGTCAGCTCCGAACCAGCCAGCCCGGCTCGGTTCCCCACGGGGTTCCTGCATTACCCGCCACGGGTTTTGCATCACCCGCTCCGGGGTGCGCGCGACCGCATCGATGAAAGCGTCCCTACCCCTCTGTCTGGGCGTTCTAGCGTCCTTCCTTGCGGTGGGCTCTGCCCTGTTTTCGGCGTTTGAAACCGCGCTTTTTTCGCTTCAACCCCAGGAGCTGGAGCGTTTGCGCCGGAACAAAACCCGGTACTCGGATGCGCTCTCGCGGCTGCTCGCCAATCCAAAACGGCTCCTAAGCGTTATCCTCCTTGCGGATGTCTGCATCAACATCCCCCTCATCCTGCTCTGCCAGTACCTTCTGCCTCGGGAAGACCGCCCGGCCACATCCTTCTGGCTCAAAACCCTCCTCCTGCTCGGCTTGGTGGTCTTCCTCTGCGACCTGCTGCCGAAACTAGCAGCGCTCAGCAACCCCTACCGGCTGATCCGGCCCGCGGTAAAGATCCTGCTGCCCCTCATGAGGCTTCTGGAGCGGCCGGCCGCATCACTTCAAAGACTCAGCGACCGGTTCGCCGAACTTATCACCCCGGAGCCGCCTAACGGCAACAGCTGCCTTAATGACGAGGAAATGGAGACCCTCGTGGAACTGGGCGCTGAGGACGGGGCCCTGCATCCGAGCGAATCAGCCATCATTCAGGAGATCATCCGCCTCGGGAATAAAACCGTGCGCGACTGCATGACTCCGAGAGTGGACGCAGTTTGTCTGCCCGATGATTTGCCGATCAAGGAGCTCCTCGCGCAGCTGCGCAAAAGCCGCTACCGCCGCGTCCCCATCTACCACGAGACGCCTGACAACATCATCGGCATTCTTGAAGTGCGCAATTTCCTCGAGTTTCCGGAGACGCATTACACGGAAATCTTGACGCCTCCATCCTTCGTTCCCGAGAGCATGAGCGCCCTCACGCTGCTACGCTCCTTCCTGCGCCTACCCCAGGCGATTGCCATCGTCGTTGACGAGCACGGCGGCACGGAAGGCATCATCACACGGGCCGATCTCGTCGAGGAAGTCCTTGCCGACGCGCTGCCCGGAGCGGAACGCGACTTGTACATCGAGGCCCTCGGACAAGGCATGCTTGTCGCAAGCGGCAACGCCCGGCTGGAGGACATCGCACAGACGCTCGAAACCGAAATCCCCGCCGATGGTCTCGATACCATTGGCGGCTTGGCGTTCATGCTCAGCGGTCAGCTTCCGAAGCCGGGCACCACCCTTCACTCGGACACGATCCGCATCACCATCCGCCGCACTTCACGCAAACGCATCGAGGAGGTACTCGTGGAGCGCACCAACGGAATCCTTCCAGCCGGAGGCGAATTGTGATGGAAACCTGGCTTGCGATCCTTGGATGCCTGACCGTGTCCTTCGTTTTTTCGGGAATCGAAGCGGGGATTCTTTCCGTCAACCGAGTCAGGCTGCGGCACCGGCTCAAACTGAAAGATCCGGCGGCGAAGGTGTTGAACAAACTGTTGGCCGATCCAGAGCGCACACTGGTGACGGTGTTGATTGTGACGAACTTGATGAACATCTGCGCGCTCACCTTGGGCGTGCAGATGGCTGTGTCCGCGTTTGGCGACTGGGGGTATTTCTTGTCGCTGGTCGTAGCGCTGCCGGTTTGGATGCTCGGAATTGAGCTGCTTCCAAAGTCTGTTTTCCGCCGCTTCCCATACACCGCCCTCGCGTTTTTGTCGGGCCCGCTCCGATTAGCGGATTACGCGCTCTCGCCGATGCACTCGCTTGGGGGCCGGCTCACGCGCCCGCTCTTCCTGAAACGCCCCGCCCAACGGCTAAAGCTTTTCGGAGGCCGCGAGGACTTCAAATACCTCACATTCATCTCCGAAAAAGACGGCACCATCACCGCACAAGAGCGCGGGCTTATCCACTCGGTGATCGATTTCAGAAACCTCAACGCGCAGCAGGCGATGGTGCCCATTGAAAAGGTCGGGTGCATTGCATCCACATCAACTCTTTTGGAAGCGCGGGATCTGGCGAGGTCGCTGGGCGTAGACCGCCTCCCTGTCCGGGACGAACAGGGCGATGTCTGCGGCATCCTTGACCTCCATGAGCTAGCGGTGCGCGACCACTGGCACGGGCGCGTGGACCTTTTCCAGCGACGCATCCTGAAGGCCGATCTTCAGGACTCCGCCTACGGGCTATTGAGAAAATTACGAGCCGCCCGAATCCCGATGGCCGCCGTCCGCAATGCTTCGAAGGAAATCGTCGGCATGGTGATATGGGACGACCTCGTGCGCATCCTCCTCTCAAGCGACGCGCCCAGTCCGACGGACAGTCCCACCAAGGCGCCTTAAGGCCTGAAGGCCGTCCACAATTTGCGAAATTGGATCCTCGGATCCCTCACCTGAAAATCCTCCGGAACCATCACCCTTATGGCTTTACGATGAGCATTAGCAACATCAATGAGAGGCCATGCTATCAGCGTCGACTGTGTGCTTAGTGTCTCGCAGCAGAAAGTAAACATGACCGCATGTGCGCGAAAAAACGGGCCATGAAATCACAGCCAAATGCAGCAGTTTGCTTGCGCCATGCCGTCCACTTCAAGATTAGCGCCATGATCGTTAAGCACAGGAAAAAGCCGCTGCACCTCACTGCTTTTCAAATCAATTCAAGATCTTCGACTACACCCTGTACGGAATACGAATACCCGGATCGCCTGCTCCAAAGTCCTTTGCATTTCGACTCACAAGAAGGCAACCGTTGACCCGCGCAGTTGCCCAAATAACTGAATCAGGCAGACGAATCTTGAACTCCTTTCGCAGCCTCACTGCCTCACTCGCAATCTCCGTCGATAGTTGATGAATCGTGAACGTTGATAAAAATGCCCGGCACAACCTTCCCTCCTCGGGTGAATCCGCCCCCGCCATGATCTCCATCCACGAGATGACACTTATTTCACGCCTCGAGTAGCGACTGATCTCAACCTTGGCTTTTTTCACGCCCTGCAAATAGTCAATCACGACGTCGCTATCGATGATCGCTCTCATACGGAGCCCCATTCGTTTCGGACCCTCTCAAGATATGTCCTAGCGTTCATGGATTTGTGCCTCCACATCCCGAACCAAGCGTCCTCCGTCCCAGAGAAGTCATCCTTTAAAAGACGGTCCACGGCGCGACGGATAGCCTCTGCCCGGGAAATCTTTTGCGCCTCACAAAGACGGGCAAGAGCGTCCAGTTGTTGCTCGGGCAAATCGATGATTGTTCGCATTACGTTATCATATGCCGTCATCATTACTCATTCAAGCTGTTCTGAGCGGGCATTCCACGCGCTGAAAATTTGAGGCAGGCGAGCCACCCGCCTCCTAGGGCGCCGCCTAACCGCTCCGCCTAACCGCTCCGCCCAAAACTTTACACCTTCGAGCTAAGTTCCTGCGGCTGGATGTTCCCTTACCCCCCGTTTAATCCCCCCCAGTTCAACCCTCAACTTGCAACACACCCCCCCGAAACTTTGTCGTAGACCCAAAAATTGGCCACAGACCCCTTTTCGGCTTGGTTTGACAAACCAAGCAATCACAAACTTAGCTATTGCAAGTCCTTCGCAATCAGAATGGTGGGCAGAGCTGGATTCGAACCAGCGAAGGCGTAAGCCAGCGGATTTACAGTCCGCCCCGTTTGGCCACTTCGGTATCTACCCTTTTGTCGCGAGGGACGCCGAAGCTACG
>JBILUQ010000487.1:0-8719 GCA_044370935.1 Chthoniobacteraceae bacterium | reverse complement strand
AATGCCGGAACGTACGCAGTGAAGGCCAGTGCAGGCGGCGTGGAGCTCATGAGCAGCGCGGTGCGTGTTGGCGTATTGTTGGACGCGCCTGTCATTACCTCTGTGGCGCCAAGTTCGCAGGTGAGGCTTGCGGGCCAGTCAGCAACGCTGAGCGTGGTTACAAGCGCAAATGGGACATTGTCTTACCAGTGGTTGAAGGACGGGGTGGCGGTGGCGGGCGGCACGTCGTCGACGCTGACGATCGGGTCGGTAGCCGCTGCGAACGCCGGCAATTACCGTGTGGAAGTGCGCAACGAGTCGGGTGCGGTGCAATCGCCGGTTGCACGCTTGGAGTTGCTGAGCCTCACGCAGCAGCCGCAGGGACGTTCCATTGCGTTTGGCATGCCCGTGACATTGAGCGTGCAGGCGCAGGCGGGGAGTTCTCTTGTTTCGTACCAGTGGTACAAAGGAGGTGTGGCATTGAGTGGGGGCACGGGTGCCGCCCTCACAATTGCTTCCGCAACGCTCGAAAATGCGGGCACTTACTCGGTGAGAGTTGCTGCAGGCGAGGTGGAACTCATGAGCGGCACGGCGCAGTTGTCTGTTCTGCTTGATGCGCCGAAGATCACGTCGGTGACGCCGCCGGTGCAGGTGAAGGTGGCCGGGCAGTCTGCCACGCTCAACGCGGTTGCTAGCGGCAGCGGTTCCCTGTCGTACCAGTGGTTCAGGGATGGCTTTGCGGTCGCAGGCGGCACGGCGGCCACGCTTACGATCCCCTCGTTGGGGGCGAACGACGCTGGCAATTACCGGGTGGAGGTGCGCAATGCGGCGGGCGCGGTGCAATCGGATTTGGTGCGGATTGATTTGCTGAGCTTCACGCAGCAGCCGCAGGGCGGATCGGTGGCGTTTGGCGCGCCGGTTGCGTTGAACGCGCAGGCGCAGGCGGGAAGCGCTGCGGTGAGTTATCGGTGGTACAAGGACGCGCAGTTGCTGGCGGGCGCAACGGGCGGGAGTTTTGCGGTGTCAGCGGCGTCGCAGGCGGACACGGGAGTGTACGTGGTGCAGGCGAGCGCCGGCGGTGTGCAGTTGTTGAGCGCCGGCACGCAGGTGAGCGTTGGGCAGAGGCCGAGCATGAATCTGGGTGAGTTTGCGCTCGGAGGCGCTAGCGGGATGATTGCCGGAGGGGGTTCGTTGAGTTTTAACTTGAACGCCATCAAGCCGGGTAGTTGGGCAACGGGCATGGTGCGCTGGGAACTTCGCGACAACGGGGTGTTCGTGCCAGCGTGGGTGTCGGTGTCGGGTGGAACACTGACGGCGGCACCGACTTCCAAGGAGCTGCCCTCGGAGCGTGTGATCGGGTTCGCGGGCATGGATGAAGCGGGGAAGGAACTGCTCGCGGCGTTGCGGGTGCGTGTGCGGGCCGCGGTGCCTGAGATCACGCGGCAGATGGAGGCGCTGGTAAAGGCGAAGCTTGGCGAAGCGGTGGTGCTGCAGCCCGGGGTGAGCGTGCGCACGGAGAGCAACGCGACGCAGTACGAGTGGCGGCGCACGGCGGACAAGGCGCTGGTGACAGAAGGAACGGCGAACGTGGTGGGGACGGGTGCGACGCTGCAGTTCGCTGCGGCGGAGGCGCGTCAGGGTTTTTACTGGCTGAAGGTCAGCAACGAGTCTGGATTTGTGTGGAGCGAGCCTGCGGAGTTTGTGGTGGCGCAGCGTTTGGAGATCAAACCGTCGGCGATTTTTGCGTCCCTGGGCGACACGAACAGGGCGTTTGCTGCAGAACTGGTGGGGCGTGCGGATCCGGAGAATCCAACGACGTATCAGTGGAGCAAGGTGGGTGGAGGTGCCGGCGGTGTGCTGAGCACGAGCAGCACATTGAGTTTGGGATCGATTACGGCCGCTGACGGTGGGGAATACAAAGTGCAGGTGAATGTGGGCAGGTACGGGAGTTTGTCTGGAGTGGCGACGGTTTTTGTCAGTCCGCTCAAGATTGATACGCATCCTCCGGAGAGTGTATCGGTGTCTGTGGGAGGCGTTTTGGATTTGAGCGTTGCGGTGAGTGCGGGGACGCACAGTGCGAGTTATCAGTGGCGCAGGAATGGAACTCCCATTGGGGGCGCGACAGGCAGCCGGTACGCGATCAACGCGGTGAAGGAGGCAGAGGCAGGGGTGTACGACGTGGTGGTGAGTGCGGGGGGAGTGTCACTCACGAGCAAGCCGAGCCGCGTTGAGATGGTGCGGCAGGTGGTTTTGGATGATGAACAATTCCGGATGCAGACTCGGAGCGTGATGGAGGGGGGGACATTGGAGTTGTCGGTTCAAATAAAGGATGGCACGCCGCCTTATTCGTACACTTGGACGCGTCATCGTGCGGGGGGTGTGTTGGAAGAGCTCAAGGACGGAGGATTCGTAACAGGAGCAACGACTGGCAAGTTGCGGGTGGAGTGGAACGGGTCGCTTGCCGGGGCTTACAGTGTGTCGGTTGGGCGCACGGTGGACGGGGTGTTGGTGGGAAACCGAGTCAGTTCTGGGAGCGTGTCGATTGGCGAGGTATTGCGACCGAAGGAAAGTGACTTTTCCATCAAGGTTTCATTGGAGGGAGACGCGTTGGTGCAGGGCAGTACGTTGAAGCTCACGGTTCAATCGAACGAGGGCGCTGCGCTCGCGGGATTGCCGCGAAGATATCAGTGGCGTTTGAATTCGGTTCTATTGCGGGAGGGTTCTCTGTTTTCAGGAGCCGACACGGAGGCGCTCACTATCAAAGGGTTTAATGCCAATGCGGTTGGTGATTACGAGGTGGTGGTGCGCAATGATGCGGGGCAGGCGACGCTGAAGAGGGCGGTGGGTTTCAGCATGACGCCTGTGCGCAAGCTGTCTGAGCTTGCGTCAATGACGGTCATGCAGGGGGATCGGGTGGAGTGGGAGGCGTTCCGTTTGGAGGGTGGTGGAACCTTGAACTACATGTGGGTGAAAGCGGGGACGGGCAACGTCGCCGGCGGTTCGTCGGCGTTGAGTTTTGAGAGCGTCAAAACGAGCGACGCGGGCACCTATGCGCTGACGGTGAGTAACGCGATCAGCGCGGCTTCGAGTGCTGCGCGGCTGCGGGTGTTTACTCCGCCGGTTTTTGAGAACATAAGGTTGATGCAAGCGTCTGTGGTGTCCGGCACGCAGCAAAGCGTGACGTTGAGCGAGGTGCCGTTGAGTGCCGGGGCCAACGCGCAGGAGTGGACAGCGGAGATCAATCCGGGGGATCGGGTGGTGCTGAGCGCCGATGCGCTTGGGGGCGTGGATTCAGCGAGTGGAGTGAGCGGCCTGCGGTACCAGTGGATGCGGGGCGGTTCGCCCATTAGCGGCGGGACGGGCAGGACTTATGCGATTAGTTCCGTGCGCGAGGCGGATGTGAATGCGCCGTACAGCGTGTCTTTGTCCGTTGTGGATCCCGAATCACGCCGTGTGCTTGTGGAGGCGGCGGACTCAGGGAAGTTGAGGGGAGGCGCTGTGCGCTTGAAGCTGCGTCCGGCGCTCACGCCGCCGAGTATTTTGAGTGGCGGGGTTGTGCTGAGCGGCGGCACGGTGTTCGCGGGTGGCTCACTCGCTCTTGAGGCGCGGACATCCTCGCAGCAGGTGACGTACCAGTGGTTGTACAACGGAGTGGTGCTCAGTGACGGGTTGCAGGCAAACGTGGGGTCTGTCACCGGTGCGGGTGGATCGCTTTTGAGCATTCGCGGGGTGGGCGCTGCGGCTTCGGGCTCGTACGCGGTGCGAGTGAGCAGTGATCTGAATCGCAAGGATGTGCAGACGGCGAGTTTCGGGTTGCAGGTGTTGGTGCCTGCGCGGATCACGCAGCAGCCGGCGTCGGTGCGGGGAGTTGAAAAGTCGGAGGTGCGTCTGCGTGTGGCGGCAGAGGGGACGAATTCAGGCACGTATGCGATCACCTACAAGTGGAGGCGCAATGGCGAGTTTCTTTCCGAGTCCGATGTGTATTCGGGTGTGGACAAGCCGACGCTGGTGATTTCGGGGTCTGCGGATCCCGTGGAGGCGGAAGGGCAGTACGACGTTGTGGTGGACAATCGAGTGGGTGCTGCGGTGAGCAGCAGCGCTGCGGTGGTGACGGTTGTGGTGACGCCTTTGAGGCTTGAGTTGGTGGGAGCGGGAACGGTGCTTGCAGGGATGAACTGCGAGTTGAAGTTGGTTGTAAAAAAGGATGAAAGTGGTGTGGATGGAGCTGGGTATCAGTGGCGTCGCAACGGGAAGCCGATTCCGGGAGCGGGAGGGCGCACGGACAGGGAGGGGGTTGCGGTGCTCAAAATCGTGGCGGGCAGTGCGAACGCGGGTGAATACGACGCGTTGGTGACGAGCGGCGGGCAGTCCATCGTGAGTCCGGCGTCAACCTTGTTGGTGCGGGAGCCTGTGCGGATCACGCGTGATCTGATTCCGATGCTTGGGGTGGTCCCGGGGACGCAGCAGAGCGGCGGTTCTTTTGCCGCGCTGAGTGTGGGTGCGGGTGGGAGCGGAGTTTTGAGCTACAAGTGGAGGAAGTTTGAGGGCAACGGAAAGGATGCGTTGGAGGATACAACCTTTAGTGCACCCTCGAGTCCGTTTTTGGATTTGGCGACTGAAGCATCTGACACGATGGCGTGGTATTCGGTGGAGGTGACTGCCGCGACCGAGCTTTCGCTGGGGGGAACGAGCACAACGGTGACAAGCGCGCGTGTGCCAGTGCAGTTGCTGGCGGCGGTGAGCGAAGGGATGATCCAGGTGCCGCCTGCGGCGCCGGTGCGTGGCGGTCGGTTGATTGGGACAACGGTGACCGCTGGCAGCAGCGTGGTGTTGCGCGGATCTGCGATTGGAGGCGGGCAGGTGAATTATCAGTGGCGTCGAAACGGGCGGACGATCCTCGGAGGAACTTCGCAGATGTTGAAACTTGAGGAAGTGCGTTTGAGCGATGGGGGTCGTTATGAGCTTGTCGCCATGAACCCGAGGAACACGCTTAGTTGCGGTTCAGTGGAGGTAACGGTTGCCGAGGCGGACGTGATTGTGATGCAGCCCGAGCGCGAGAAGCGGGTGAGCGAGGGAGCGGAGGTGACCTTGGGTGTGGTTGCCGCCGGGAAGAACTTGTCGTACCAGTGGCGTCAAGACGGCAAGGCGATCGCCAGCGGGACATCGTCGGTCTTGAAACTCACGGATGTGAAGTCGGGGATATCGGGGGCGAGTGGTGCGTATGACGTGGTGGTAACCCATGCGTTTGGTTCTTCGGTGAGCTCGATTTGCCGTGTGCTTGTGAATGAACCGATCCAGATCATCGTCCATCCAAGTGAGGTGACGCTGGTGGAAGGGAACGCGGCGACGTTGACGGTAAAGGCGGCGGGCCCGGATCTAAGATACCGCTGGCGAAAAGGAGGCGTTACGTTAGCGAGGGAAAAAGAGGGTGAGGACGATACCTGCCCTTATTTCACCATCACGCCGAGGTCGGTCTCGCCGGCTGGGGTGTACGATGTGGTGGTTTATAACGATTACGAAAGCAGGACGAGCGAGTCGGTGACTGTGAAGTTTTTGCGAAAAGTTGAAATCACCCAGCACCCGGTTTCGGTGGCTGTAGCCCCTGGTCAGCCTGCGACTTTTTACGTGGGTGCGTCCGGGTCGCCGCTCAAAGGGCAATCGGGACTTCGGTACCAGTGGCGCAGGGACGGCGTGATCATTGGCGGCGAGACGGCGAGTTCGTATGAGGTGAAAGCAGCGGTGCCCGGCTCTGCGGGGAATGGAGGGTCTGCGGGCAAGTACGATGTGGTGGTGAGCAATGATGTGAACGCGGTAACGAGTTTGCCTGCGACGCTGACGGTGTATTCCGCGCCGAATTTAGTGAAGGCGCCGGTGTCGCAAGTCGTGAATGAGAACGATGCAGTTTTGTTGCATGCGGTGGTGGAAGGTACGCAACCGATGACCTACCAGTGGAGCAAAGTGCTTGCCGGTGGGGGCAGTCTTGAAGTGTCGGCGCAGCAGGCGCTACGGATCCCGAAGTTTAACGCTCAAGCTCACGAGGGGACATACCGTTTTGTGGCCAAAAACAGCTACGGCAGTCTGTCCACTGAGGTGCAGGTGTCGGGGTTTGAATCGGATGATGTGTTCAAAATTGCAGCTGCACCGGAAGAGAAAGTGACGTTGAACGAGAATGAAGGCGCAGCGGTGACGTTGCCCGGGATTACCATGCAGGCCCGGGCCGGTTTGAACTTCAGCTATGAGTGGCGCCGCAACGGGGTGGGGTTGGCGGAGGGCGGACGTTTTAAAGTGGACGGCGGGAGCCTCACCATCAGTTCAGTGCTTGAGACGGACGCCGGCCAGTACGATGTGCTGGTTCGCGCTATTTCAGGCGGGATTGAGCGCGGACGTTTGGTGAAGAAAAACTATGTGCTCACGGTAAATTCCGCGCCGAAGATCACAGGGCTCTTCGACCAGCCTGTCGCAGCGGGCGATTCGGTGACGCTCTCGCCAACGGTGCTGCCTGAGCCGGCGGCGGGCCAAAGCGATTCGTACCAGTGGGAAGTGGAGAGTGGCGGGGAAAAAGCAGCGCTTGGAACACGGAAAGCCTTGCGGGTGGAAAACATGACTCTGCCGAAGGTGGGCACATATTATTTCACGGTGACACGCAGCAGTAACGGGAGGACATTGTTTACAAGCAGCAAGGCGCTGAAGCTCACGATGGGGCGCGCGCTTGAACTGATGCCGCTGCCAGCCAGTGTGCAGGCGAAGCCCCGTGAGCGTGTCGTGTTACTGGCGAGTTTGACGGATGCTTCGCGCCAGTCGGACCCGACGCTGCGCTACCAATGGCGCTTCAACGGACAGTCCATCCGTGGGGCAACTCAACGCGCGCTGGTGCTTTCCGGTGTGAGCACGGGGAACGCTGGGAGTTACGACGTGATTGTGAGCAACAACGTGGATCGAGTGAAGAGCACGGCAACGGTGCTTTCAATTGTGCAGCCAACGCGGATCGTGAACTTCGGATTTGTGCAGGATGTGGAGGGAAGCGGGTATGAGTCGATGGTGACGGTGAATCCCGGCCAGAAGGTGCGTTTGAAGGTGGAGTTGAGCGGGGATGAGAACGTGAGCTACCAGTGGATCCAAGGAAACGGGCGCTCTGCGAAGGTCTTGGGGACCGGGACCTCGAGCACGTACGTGATCGACACGGTATCCATTCAGGAGCACGAGGGATGGTACATGGTGGTGGTGAGGACGCCGCGCGGTAATCTGTCGACCAAGCGTTTGGAGCTGAGCGTCAATGCACCTGTGGAAATCACAACCCCTGCGGCGCAGGTGGTGAACGCGATGCCGGGCAAGCCGGTGAAGTTGCAAATTCGGGCGGAGGGGAGCGGGCCGTTGTTCTATGAGTGGAAGCGCGACGGGGAGTTGGTTAATGGCGGTGTGTCGCCTGTGTTGACGGGGAATTTTACAGCGGGCGACGTAGTGGTGCGGGGCGTGTCGGAGTGGAGGATTTTGAGGAGCGGGATGTTGGTGACGAGTGCGGCGCTGCCTAAGGGTGGCGGCTGCGTGGTGACCAGTGTCAGTGACGGGGTGGTGCGTCTCTCGGGGGCGGCGACCAAGACGGTGGAGGGTGCGCAGTTTGCTGTTGCGTTGAACACAATTGATCTTCCCGCGGTGGGGTATGCGGACGCGGGGACATACAGCGTGGTGGTGAGCAACTCGGTGCCATCGTCGAGGACGGCGAGCGTCCGGCTCAATGTCACCAAGCCTGTGAGCATTTTGAGTGATCCGGTGGACGTGCGGGTGAGGGCGGCGGTGGATTTCAGCGGATCGTTGACGGCCGGTTCGAGCGTTGTGATTGTGTCGTCATTGGATGCGCGCGGGATTGTGGAGGGGATGTTCGTAAAGGACGCCGCGGGCGGCGCATCGCTGAAGGTGGATACCAAAGTGTTGGGGGTTGCAGTGGCGCAGGGCGGCAGTGTGGCGCTCACGTTGGACAAGACCGCGAACGTCACGTCGCCGGCCGTGTCGCTTCTTGCCGGCGAGTTGGCGGTGTTCCGTGTGGCGGTGGATCAAACGGTGAGTGCGGATGCCGATCAGGGGGTGAGCTACAGCTACCAGTGGCGGCGCAACGGCGTGCCGCTCGAGACGCCTGAGAGCAGGCGTGCTGAGTTCTCCATCGCGTATCCCGAGTTGTTGGATTCAGCGTGGTATGACGTGGAGATTTGGAACACCAAAGGCGGCCGGGAAGTCAGCCGCACGCTGAGCGGGAGCGCGCAGTTGCAGGTGTTTGAGGTGCCGCGGATCTGGGTGGCGGCGCCTGTGAGGCTTGGCGCGGGAAGTGTGGCGCTGAAGGTGACCGCGCTTGGAACCGGACCCCTTGGATACGGATGGCAGCGGGTCAATGCGGGTTCGGTGGTGGCGGGTACGCTTGGTGGGGGCACATCGCTCGGAAGCGAGGCGGTGTATCCGGGCACGGTTTCGGCTGGGACCTATCGAGTGACGGTGAGTGGCCCGCTTGGAGACCGGGACTGGCGGGATATTTCTTTGACGGCGGACGGGCTGGCTGCGTTGCAGAGCGCGTCACCGGCGTTTGAAGTCAACCCCCAGGATACCATCGGAGTGGCGGGCGGAACGCTGAGTTTGCATGCGAAGTTGTTTGATGGTTACGAGCTGATTGGGTGGAAAAAAGCGAACAGCAGCGGATTCCGTGATGTTTCGCTTGTTCGCACCGGTACAGCGCATGCGTTTACACCGTTGAGTG
>JBILUQ010000005.1:0-31451 GCA_044370935.1 Chthoniobacteraceae bacterium | reverse complement strand
CTTCGCAACAATCTTGCGCTGCGAGGAATCAGCAGATCGCGAATTGAATTGCTCCCACGCATGGTCGAACGCGAGTACCTCGAATCGCATCATCGCGTGGATCTTATCCTAGACACATTCCCGTTCAATGGTCTGACGGTTTCAATGAACGCGCTTTGGATGGGGGTTCCATGCGTGACGCTGCAGGGCAATACGTCCGCCAGCCGCGCGGGCGGCCTGCTGCAGAGCCGCGTGGATTTGGGCTGCCTCGTCGCCTCCACTGCGGAGGAGTATGTGAACATCGCTGTCCGCCATGCCCGCGAGCCGGGGTTTCTCGCCACCACGCGGGAGGGGTTGAGGGAGAAAATGCGAGTCACCTGGACGGACGCCGCCGCGTACACCACCGAGCTTGAGTCGCGTTTTCGCGAGATGCTGGCCGCCGCTTGCTAGCCCGCGCACATCACGCCGCGCCACAGCATCCGCAAAGCCCGAATTGCTCCCACAGGCCATCACACCGGCATACATCCCGCGCCGCTTCCATGCGGTCGTTTAAGCGGAGTTCCCACACCACCGGTTGTCATGAAAATTACACAGACTAAACACTATAAATTGAGCCGGTTTCGATCTACGGTGTCCGGGCATGAACGGCCCCGACCTCCCCTCTGCATCCTTCCCCACCACGCCACTTAGCAGGCTGAAGCTTTTCTTTACATTCTTTGATTCCCGCTGGGAGGACTTGGCAAAGGACAACTGGCTGAAGACGGTTTACCAGGATTTCAGCGCGGGACTGATTGTGGCAATGACTGCCATCCCGATGGCCATGGGTTTTGCGATGGCGATGGGTATGAGGCCGGAGCACGGCATCATTGCGGGGGCCCTGGCATGCGCGGTCGGCCGGACCTTTGGAGGATCCAAATACCAAGTCTACGGCCCCACCGCCGCATTCATCCCTGTGATCGCCGGGTTGATGACCAAGTACGGCCCCGCGAGCGGAGGCCAGTTCGAAGCCGCCCACGGCTTTCTCGTATTGGTTTCGATCATTTCGGGCGTGATTTTAATGATCATGGGGCTATTCGGCATTGGAAAGTACGCCAAACTTGTGCCGAACTCCATCATCGTTGGCTTTACGGTGGGGATTGCGGTGTCCATCGCTTTGACCAATTTTAAAGACATTTTGGGAGTCAAAAGTTTCAAAGCTTTTTTCGGGCAGAACCCTCCTGGAACACTTGGCTTTGTAGATGCCATTTCCTCGGTTTTTCAACACCTTCACATCATCAACATCTGGTCGGTTCTGCTGGGACTGCTTACATTTTTGCTGGCGAAATATCTCCTGAAGGTCTCGGTCTATATCCCGGGCCCGGTGATCGCGATGGGTGCTGCAACACTGCTCTCGAGCACGCTTCTGGCAGACAAGCAAATCACGGTGGTCAAAGACTTGTATGGCTCTATCCCGAATGACTTCTTCAAATTCCAGCCTCCTGTTCTGCCTCAGATGAACGGCGGGGTGATATTGGACATCGTTTATTTCTGCATCTCCATTGTATTTGTTTCCGGAGTTGAAAGCGTCCTGTGTTCCTCCATGGCGGACCGACTGGCTAAGAATGAAAGGACGCCATTTAATCCAGACAAAGAGTTTTTCGGACAAGGCCTCGTGCAAATTATCACCCCCTTGGTTCAGGGATTTCCCTGCACCGGAGCTCTGGCGCGAACTGCCACAAGCATCAAGGCTGGCGCGAAAACCCCCTTGGCCGGCTACTTCAAAGCAATCCTGAAGCTCACCCTTGCCTTCTACCTCGCGCAGTACCTCGAGCTTGTCCCGATGGCTTGCGTTGGCGGGATTCTGGTTTGGGTAGCTAGCAACATGATCAAACCATCCGAAATCCGGGAGATCCGAGGGCACGGTACGTTTGAGTTCTCCATGATGGCGTACACGGCGGTCATGGTGCCGATGACTGATTTTCTAACCGGCGTACTCTCGGCCTTGGTCATTTATTTCATTGGGACGCGTTTTTTCAGGCAGCAAAATACGGCGCAGGCAGCCTCCTGAACGGCTCGCAGTGAACATCCCTTCCATCGTGTCCGGTCTGGGAGGGGCGCTCCCGTTCCGCTGGCTTCGGAGGCCGACTAGACGAGATGGATTCCTTGATGCTCAGCCGGGCGCCTTGGGTGGCACGCCACCTTGCAAGGCAACGCCCCGGATTCATGGAACACAAGGGAACACAAAAGCCAACGGGCTGCTGCGCATGTGTCGAGATTTAAACCTACGCGGCTTCAAACCGGGCAAGCTCGTCCTCTATGTTCGGTAGGTTCAAGTCGAGGCTGCTCGAGTAGGCGGTCTGGTAGAAGGTCACGGTTCCCGACTTGACGTCCTGAAAGGCAGCAACGACCGCGAGCCGCTGCTCGCGGATCATTATTTCGAGGGTTTGGCTCTTTTCGCAAATCGTCCGAATGGTCCGCAGAACGTTGCGCTTGGCGACGGTGTCTAAGTACGCTGTGCGCCGCGAAGGCTGCCAGGTCCGCGCAGCCGCAGCCTCATGGGGATCGACCGAGCTTTGGATTTCAGAGATCAAGCCCTCTAGGTTGCCACATCCTGTCGCTTCGAGGACGGATTGCTCGCCGCCAAACAGGTTCACGGCGGCACCGACAGCGCCGCATGAGGAATGGCCCATGACAACCAGCAACTTGGCACCTGCAACGGCGCAACCGTACTCCATGCTCGCCAGCACTTTATCCCGGGCGATGTTGGCCGCAATCCGCACGCTGAACACGTCTCCCAGCCCGAGATCAAATACCATTTCCACCGGTGTGCGCGAGTCAATGCAGCTGAAGATCACGGCCATTGGGAACTGCCCGTCCGCAGTCGCGCTCCTTTGAAGAGTCAAATCCCGCTCAATCCGGTGGCCTGAACAAAAGCGCTCATTACCCGCTTTCAGAATTTCTAACGCGATTTTTGGTGTGAGTGCGTTTTGTGCCTCTCGCGAAGAGTAATCGATGAATTGGATGTCGTCCTCAAAGCGGTACCCCTCCTTAAATCCGATCCTGCTCAGTTTGACACCATGCGCCGGAGCGATCGTTTTCGCGAAGTCCTCGAACAAGTCCAGCACGTCCGGATCAATATAATTGGTATTTCGCGCGTCGAGGAGCACCTGCCCGCCATGCGGCACCTCGCGAAGCACTTTGTCGAGCGCCGCCCGCTTAAAGAAGCTCACCTGGTTCGGTAATCCAATCCGGAGCACATCCCCTGAAACATGCCTCTCGATGACACGGTGAATGGGCTGCAAAAAATTACTTCTCAAAATGAACGCGATACTCGTGGCCGCCCCAAGAAGGACACCGACCAGCAAGTCCGTAAATATAATCCCCAAGACCGTGACGATAAAGGGAATGAACTGGCTTTTGCCCTCCCTCCACATCTGTCGGAACACGCTCGGATTCGCCAATCTCACCCCCGTGACGAGCAGGACTGCCGCCAGAGAAGCGAGCGGAATTTCATTGAGCCAAAGGGGCGTGGCCGCCACCACCGCCACCGCCACCATCAGCAGACCGTAACTCGCGGCGCTCCACTTCGTCTTCGCCCCTACGCTCACATTCACACTACTGCCCACGATCATGCTGGTAACAGGCAGTCCCCCGACCAATGCCGCAGTCATGTTGCCTATCCCTTGAGCCAAAAGCTCTCGGTTTGAAGGCGTCGATCGCTGTTGCGGGTCCAACCGATCCAAAACCTCGAGATTTAGCAGCGTCTCAAGCGATGCCACTACCGCCAACGTGGCGCCAGCCATATAGACAGCTGGTAATTGGAAGGCGGAGAAATTCGGGTGCTTCAAAAATCCAACAATTGAAGTCCAGCCGCCCGCAACCGGCACATCGAGTAGATGGCTGGGCTCTATTGCCCAAACATTGCCGAACCGAAGGAACAACTTGTTCGCAACCACCCCGAGAACAACCACGGCGAGCGGCGCTAAAACCTTGCTTCGCTTGAGAAAAGGAATTCTGCTCCACCCAAGCAACAGCAGAACGGAAACGATCCCCACCACCATCGCCCCAGGCTGGAAGTCATCCAGCATGGAGACCAGTTCCGAAAAAGTGTTTTTGTTGTCCGGCTGCGAAAAAGCCATCTCACCCTCCAGATCGGGATCGTGTCCGATTGCATGGGGCGTTTGCTTCAAAATTAAAATCAAACCGATTGCTGCAAGCAGTCCCTTGATAACGCTCGAGGGAAAGAACGCTGCAACAGCCCCCAGATGAGCCAATCCAAAAACCACTTGGATAAATCCCGAAACAAACAACGCCGCAAGAAAGTTCTCAAACGAACCTAGGCTAGAGATCTCGGCCAAAACAATCGCGGTCAACCCGGGAGACGGTCCGCTCACGCTCAGCGGCGATCCGCTCAAAATGCCCACAACGATCCCGCCGATCATTCCGGCAAGAATCCCCGCAAACAACGGTGCTCCGGAAGCAACAGCAACTCCGAGGCTGAGCGGAAGCGCGACTAGAAAGACGACGATCCCTGCCACGAGATCATTCGGAAGCGCTCTGAGGGTGTGGGAACGTACCATACTTTACTTTGATCGACTGCCATCCAAACGCAAAGGCAACTCTTTCGACTCGAAAGACAAATTATCGCGGCCTTCGATTAACCATCTCGGACGCAGGCAGATGAACGCCTCGACATGCACCCAATTGTAACAAATCTTCCATGGCTGCAATACCCTCTTACTCCCGCAATTTGTAGACCCACCAACCCAGCTCACCCTCTCATGCTGCGTCCCCACCCCGGATGACCCAGCAATCCCCGGCGCGCTACCCGCTTCGCGCCAAATCAGTCCGTAGCCGCTCCAGCAGCCCGGCGAGTGACTTGTGATTCCTCCACTCTGAAACCGGCAGCGCAATCCTTTCGCTCCAGTTGGAGTCGGCAACGGCGCCCGGCACGTTAAAGCGCTGCGTGGTTCCAAAAAGGTCCGTCACCATAAAGACCACAATCCATGAGTTGCACGCGAGCAATCCGCGCAAAAACTGCTCGTGCACGTGGCTGAAGGGAAGCATCCGCGGCACCTCGAAGCCCGCCCATTTCGCGAGACGCCGCACCTCCCACCAAGCCTGGTCGCGCTTCTGAGCAGCCCCAGGCATTCCCGATTCGCCAAGCGCGATGGTGTCCATCCAACGCTCCCACATCAAGCGCAGCGGATCGTGGTCGTGCGTCGCATAAGTCGCGACCGATAGCGGCTCGTAAGCCTCTCCCGGCGTCAGGCTCGAATCCCATTCCTTTTCCCACATGGGCACCTTGAAACCGCAGATGTCCAGCGACCGCAGGCTCGGCCTCACATAATCCGGGACGGTACCGAGATCCTCGCCCATCAAACGGTATTTGCCGGTTTCCTCGGCAAGCGCCCCCAGCAAACGCTCGCCATCCACCCTATTTGCGGCGCGCTCTTCCCCGGTATTGTCGGGCCGGGGCTGAAACCTCGGCAGTGGCCCCCCAGTGCGCTCCTGCGCCTCGCTGTCTGTGAGCGGGGCAAATTCTGCGTTCTTTTCGGGACGCCATGGAAAACCATAGATGCGGTAAAATCCGAGCACGTGATCGATGCGAAAAAAATGGAATACCTCGCGGATCTTCCGCACGCGTTGACGCCACCAGTCCAGATCGCATCGCAAAAGAACATCCCAGCGATACAGCGGCACACCCCAGTTCTGGCCCCAGCGCGCCGTAAACTGGTCGCCCTGAAACGCCGGCTCGGGAGGTGCGCCCCCGCTCCACTTGTCGTCGAAAATCTCGGGACGGCAGAAGTAATCTGCGCTGTAGAGGCTCACGCCAAATGGCACATCACCCATCAAAGCGACACCCTTCGAATCTGCATACGCCTTCACCTCGGTCCACTGGCTCCAAACAATCCACTGCACGTAGCAGATCTGGCGGATCTTTTCCTCCCAGCTGCTCTGCACCTCCTGTGGCTGCTGCTTGAGCCACTCGAGCGCAGACGCGCGAGTCTGATGCGCCAGAGGCCAACGGTCCCAGCGTTCGCTGTTGGAATGCTCATCCATCAGTACCCGAAACATGGCGAACCCCGGAAGCCAGTCGGACTGCGCCTCGCACCAATTTTCAAACGCGATGGTTCGAGGCGCCTTGCGGTCCTCGAGCACGTGCTTGAAGTTTTCGAACGCCCGCTGCATGAGGACGCGCTTGAGCGGCTTCACAAGCTGGTAAAGCACCGGCCCGTCGTACATGTGGCGGAAAAAAAACCGTTCCTTCACCGTTTTGATTTCGGCGGCACTCAGGTCGGGCATGGATGCCGGAGTGATTTCAATCGTGATCGGGTCCAAGGCCACCGATGAAATCGCGTTGTAAGGCGAATTATCGTTGCCCGTTTCATTCACTGGCAACAACTGGACAACATGAAATCCGTTGGAGGCGGACCAATCCACAAGCTCCCTCAGAGCACCCACGTCTCCAACGCCCAAATCATTAACTCCCTTGAGGGCGAAGAGCGGCGCTAAAATTCCTGCAAGCTTGCGTTCCGGTAGCAATTCCATTGGCGAAAAGTACATCACTTTCCACGCATGTCCTGCAAGCGCGCGCCTTGATACCCCGTGTTTTTAGATGAGATGCGTTTTTGGAGCGTCGCGAGCCCACACGATCTTCAAAGCAATCAGAACAACCGGGTGTATCGTGGCCTTGGTCTCCTAGACTCGCCTTGTTCCAGTTACGGAGGGGCGGATCTGGGCCCATGATTTCCGACCCGAAACTGCACAGCTCACCAAGGGAGGGTGGAAGGAGTTTTTGGCGCCCTGCCCGCTGAAGTACACCGGCTTTTGACCGCAGTCACACTGCAGCCTTCCGCGGTGACAGAAAGTCATTCCCATTTTCCGTTTTAGACTTGAGCGGGTGAACAACTCCGTGACGGGCGAACACTTTTGCCTCCACCAATGCCCGAGAGATGACCTTCTCTTCGACGCCGTTGAAGAAACCGTCTATTGCGCCGAACCACGCGCCTGCATCGTCATCTGCAAGCCCGAAGAAGCACGCTGACGATCGATCCACTCCACCAGCAGGCCATCCACGCGGCCTGTTTCGAGCATGGGCATCAGTCCCGCCTTCTGCTTCTCGAAGTCTTCCTCGCTGATCGGCAGTTTCTTTGAAAGAAACACGATCAGCGAACCGTCTTTGCCGTCGAGAGGCGCGCTCATCTGCCCTTCTTTCAGCTCCAGCGCGCTGTTCTGAATCACAGATGCATCCTCGACTTTGAGTGAGGAATCCCCGCGCGAAAACGGCTCGATGACCTCCGCCTTTAGCCCGGCAGCCGCGGCAGCCGCCGTGAACTCCTTGCCAGCCTTCAACGCCTCGTCGATCTTACCGCGCGCTTCCGAAGCCTTCAGTGAAAGGGCCTCACGCGCACGCTCCGATTTGAGCCGCTCCTCGAGCTGCGCCTTCGCCTCATCAAAGGACAAGGGCCGCGCATCCTGCACCTCCAGAAGTTTCACCACGAAATACCCCTGCTGCGTCGCGACAATATCCGACACCGGTTTTTCCTTTGTGAGCTGGAAAGCAGCGTTGACGACGCGCGGTTGGTTGGAAAACTCCTGCAGCCGATCGCCTACCGCGAACATCGGGCTCGTCTTAACCTCCACCTCGAACTGCTTGGCCAAATCTTCGATCTTGGAAGTCTGCTCCATCATCGCGGCGGCAAAATCAGCAGCCTTGTCCACTACCTTCTGCATGGCTTCTGCGCTGGGACGTTCACCTTCTTTTTCACCCTTGGGCAGCTCAAAATGTACGTATTCGACCTTCCGCTTTTCATCCGTCTTCAGGCCGTCCTTACGCGCCTCAAACGCGGACTGCAGGTCTTCGGCCGAAACAGAGACTGTCTTTGCGATTTCTTCCTTTGAAATGCGCACCACCGACGCTTCGACCTTCTGATACTGCTGGCTGTACGCCTGCTCGAGTTCGTCCCGAGCCGGGGCGCTGCTTGCGGCGAGCACATTGCGCAGCGCCTGTAAACGGAGCACGTCCCGCACCAACTCTTCAAGGTGCATTGCATTCATCCCGCGCGGAGCGAGTAGGCTTTGAAGCGCCATCAAATAACGCGAGTGATCGTACTGCCCGTTGGACTTGAAAGCGGACATCGATTTGATCGTGTCAGTGATTTCATTTTCCGTGGGGAGAATCCCAAGCTTTCGCGCCTGCTGGCGAAGCACGAGCGTATTCCAAACGTAGTTGTCCACGGCATCCTGCATCGTGCGCGCATTACCCGAGAGGGGAATGAGCACGTCGAACATCCCGAGGGCGCGGCAGACCTCAAACTGCCTTCCAATCGCACCATACTCCACAGAGGGTACGTTCCGGCCGTAAATCACTCCG
Organism: Chthoniobacteraceae bacterium; assembly: GCA_044370935.1. Classification (GTDB taxonomy): domain Bacteria; phylum Verrucomicrobiota; class Verrucomicrobiia; order Chthoniobacterales; family Chthoniobacteraceae; genus Chth-196. Next base: position 23,116 of record JBILUQ010000005.1, on the reverse strand, counting down.
ACGCTGTCAGAGCCCAGCCTGTCCAGCCGCGTACCGGGCCCACCGTACAAAACGACAAAAGCGATGATTACGAACACGGTGAGCGTAATCAAAAGAGGCTGCTGAAAACGGCGAAGAAGATTGATCATGGCTAGGGGTTGAAAATGTATACCGAAAGAACGGGCTTCACCTCCCGGTGAAGCCTTCCGCTTTCCTGCGAACTCACGCACGGAATCAGGGTTTTTAGAACCCTACACTCAAAGCGCGAAAATGCAAAACGCGAGACTACGACCCAGCGCACGCCCCGCAACCTGTTTTATTCAGCCCCGATACCCCCAACTCGTCTCCCCCACCTCGTCACCAGCTGTCCTCCATCCTCAAGCCCTTCAATCTTTGGAAGCCTGTTCACCCGAGTAACGCGCCAAAAGCACCGCCGCATTGTGTCCTCCCATTCCCGAGGCAATCTTCAAAATCCGCTCCCCAAAGCCCGGCTTCCACGGCCCGGAAGCTAGCATAAGCCCCTTCGGAGCACTCAGATGAGATGCACAGCCTGGAACCTCACCCGCCCGCATCGCCCCCGCCAGAAGCGCCACGTCAAGCAGGCCGCTCGCACCTAGGGTGTGGCCGGTCAAAGGCTTGAGCGGCAGCAGCGCAGGAACGCCGCCGGCCCCTGAAAACGCCGCCCGGATCCCGTTCAATTCCGAAACCGCATGTACACGGGTTCCCGTCGTATGAGTGCAGATCCGCGTGGGTGCCTGCACGCCCGCTCCGCTGATTACCCCGGCTCCACCACTTGCCCCGCATACCGAACGCAAGAGCCGGGCCAGCGCCTGGCCCTCCTCGGGTGTGGCCAGTGAGTCGTAGGCGTCGCTATTGGCGGCGTAACGCTCCACGCTGCAAAACCAACGCGCCGGATCCGATCCGGGCCGCCCCTCCAGAGTAAGCGCGACTCCGGCCTCCCCCGGAAGAAAACCGGTGGTCGCCGAGGAAAACGGATCATTCAAACCGTCCTTCGCCAGCAGACCGGCATCCGCGAAATCCCGGAGCAACTCCTGCACCAGCGGCAATTCGGAGGCCAGCACCAGCGCGCGCGGCGCCTGGCCCGAACCCACCGCCATGGCCGCCAGACCCAGCGCATCCAGCCCGGATGAACATCCATTAGAAAGCAGCTGCCAAGGGCCGCGCACCCCCAGCTCGATGCTCACCGCGGCGGCGATCTCACTATGGATGGAATTACTCGCGCGCAGCTTGCGCATCGGCCGTCGCCAGGCGTGGGCGCCCAGAAGTTCGCCGGCGTTTCCTCGACTGCTCGCTGCAAAAATCCACGCCTCCTCAATCGCCTCGGCCGACCATCCCGCCGATTTAACCGCGCGCCTCGCCACGTGGACCGCCAGATTCGAAGCCGCCCCGTAACGCCTGCCTTTCAAAAACGCCCTCTCCCCGATCATCCCGATGGGAAGGTGCTCAACCCCCGCGATCGCGTTCCCCGTGGACAACCCCGTGCCGCCCTGTGCCCACTTTCGAAGGCACTCCTCCAGATCATTCCCCAATCCGCAAACGGCCTCCGCCCCGGTGATGAACACTGGATTCACCATCAACCCTCCGCAGGCGCCCTGTGCACCACGCGCTCGATGTGCATGGCGCGGCCGCTGGTTTCATCGATGTCGATCAGCGCGCCGTGCAAAACCACAGGCCCCCTCGCAATCGGATACGTCACGGGCCTGCTGATCAGAAACCGCTGGATGATCGAGTCAGCATCCCGGCCGAGCACGCCGTCCACCGGTCCGCACATTCCAGCGTCGCATAGGAAGGCGGTCCCCCCGGCGAAAATCTGCTCATCGGCGGTCTGCGTATGCGTGTGGGTTCCTACCACAGCGGATACGCGTCCGTCCAAAAACCGGCCCATCGCAATTTTCTCGCTCGTGGTTTCCGCGTGCATATCCACAAAAATCACCGCCGTCTGTTCGCGCATCTTAGCGACCTCGGCCTCCATCGCGAGAAACGGATTTTCGAGCGGAGGCTGCATGAACGTGCGACCCTGCACATTGATCACGCCGACTTTTCCCTTCGCCGTATCGAGCACGACGGATCCGTAGCCAACCGTGCCAGGTGGATAGTTGAGGGGACGCAGCAGCCGCGGCTCGGTGGGCATGTAGGGAATCACGTCCTTCTGATCCCACACATGGTCGCCCGTGGTGATGACGGCCACGCCTGCACGCAGCAAATCCACGCTGATCTTCGGACTGATGCCGCGGCCGCCTGCCGAGTTTTCGCCATTGGCCACGATGAAATCCACGCCACGCTCCTTTTTGAACCAAGGCAGCGCGTCAATCACCGCCTTGCGTCCGGGTTCGCCGACGATGTCACCGAGAAAAAGAAGCCTGAGCATTCCCTCTTGTTAGGACCAACCTCGGCATCTGGCGAACCGTTTCCTAAGCGATTCGCCAATTTTCGTTTGGAAGAGCGTGCAGCCCATCCTTTCGATGCAGATACAGCTTCAGACCCGCCCCCGCGGGCAGCACCGACCATTTCTTCAGCCGAAGCGCAGCCCGCACAACTTGTGGAACTCGCCTCGGCGCTTTTGATTGTGTGTTGTTTCCTTTTCGCGATTCAAAAATCAAGCGCGCTAGGTTTTTTTGACATTATTAAAAACCGCCAAGCCTAAAAGCCAGTCGGTTCAAGCTTCAAGCGGAGAGTCCCAACTGCCGGCCCGCGAATCTGTGGCGTATTTTATGTCGGAAACACCTTTATTTTTCAGTATAGGTAGGCGTTTCGTTGGAAAAGTTCTGTGCTAGAGTCTGAGGCTTGTGAAGACACCCGCAATATCGATCAAGAATCTCACGAAGGAATTCTCGATTCCCTTTCGAACAGAAAGGCTTAGGGCCGTGCGCAGCCTGTCACTGGAAGTCCCGGCCGGTGAAGTGTACGGATTATTGGGGCCCAACGGTTCGGGAAAGAGCACGACCATGAAGATTCTGCTCGGCCTGGTGACCCCGACTGCCGGGAGCACCGAGATTTTCGGCATCAGTTCACGCCAAGTTGAGAGCCGCGAACAGGTCGGGTTTCTCCCTGAAAACCCGTACTTCTATAAATACCTGACCGGCCTCGAAACCCTGCTTTTTTTCGGGAAACTCTGCGGCCAAAAGGGTCCCGAACTGGCGGACCGCGCTGCTGAGCTGCTGAAATTGGTCGGATTGGAGTCCGCCTCGGACAGACGGCTGAGCGGTTACTCCAAGGGAATGCTCCAGCGCATCGGCCTGGCGCAGGCGCTCATTGGGAATCCGAAATTGCTGGTCCTCGACGAGCCAACCGCAGGGGTCGACCCTGCCGGCTCACACCAGATCCGTGACTTGATTGTGCAGTTCAAAGAAAAAGGGATCACCGTCCTGCTATGCTCTCATCTGCTGAGCCAGGTGCAGGAAATCTGCGATAGGATCGGCATTCTGAACGAGGGGGCCCTCTTGCTGGAGGGACGCGTGAACGAACTGGTCTCGGCGCACAACCAGACCGAGTTGTTGCTTGAGAACGCCACACCGGAATTCTTAAATGAAATCGAGAGGCGCGCAGCGGAATGCGGCGTGCGGGTGTTGGATCGTCGGATGCCGCAGCGCGATTTGGAGCGCTTTTTTCTCGAAGTCACCCGGAACAAATCATGAGCGAATCGACGTCCCATCCCTTTTTCTCCAACGGACGAGTCATGGCGCTTGCGCACAACACGTTTTTAGAGCTGGTGCGGCAGAAGGTGTTTTATTTCCTGCTGCTGTTTGCGCTGCTGATTATCGGGAGTTCTCTTTTCACCGTGGAGTTCAGCTTTCAGAGCCCGCTGCAGGTACTCAAGGACGTCGGGCTTGGTGCAATGAGTATTTTCAGCTGGCTGCTTGGGTTGCTGTGCACGGCGATGCTTTTGCCCAAGGACATCGAGGACCGGACGCTCTACACCATTCTGGCGAAGCCGGTCCCGCGTTTTGAGTATATCACCGGCAAATTGCTGGGCGTATTCATGATGATCGGCCTCGCGATTCTGCTGATGTCGGCTCTCTTTGCGGCGGTGCTCGGCATTCGCGAACAGCAAGAGCTCGCTGAGATCGCGCGCATCACCCCGGTGGAGGAACTTGAAGCGGCCCTAGCAGCGGTCCGGGCGTCTGCCTTTCAATGGAATCTGCTCGCCGGGGTTGCGTTGATTTTCCTGAAAGCGGCGTTGTGCTCAACCCTCACCCTGCTGCTTTCCACCTTTGCCACTTCGTCAGTATTCACGGTGCTGATCTCGGTGGTGGTCTACCTCATCGGACATGTGCAAGGGATCGCCCGCGAATACTGGCTGCGCCCGGGCGAAGTGTCGCTGCTGGTGAAGGGCGGCATCGCAGTGATGGCCCTGCTCTTTCCTGATTTGCAGCTTTTCAACGTGGTGGATGAAATCGCCATCGGCACAAAAATCCCCATGGACCTCTTCCTAGAAGTGACCGGATTCGGCCTGCTCTACACCGTCGTGTACTTCATGGTGGCTCAAGTGGTGTTTGCGACCAAGGAGCTCTAGGCGCGCAACCACACCCCGAAGGCAGTTTGTGTTTTCCTCAAAAACCATCGCTTCTCAACAGGCCATGCAATCCAAACACGCAACAGGCAGCCGAGCTGCAAGCCTCACCCCAGAGGGAGGTGCGGCTTGAAGAGTTTGTTCACCGTGCTGTTCGGCCTTCTGGCTTTTGGAGTCCTCAAAACGCCCGCCGAACATCATTTGCTCGAAGAGGAACGCGCCTCCGGATTTCAGCTCGCCCAGGTGAACAACAACACCCGGGCGCAGCTTGGACAAATGGGATTCATCGCGGCCCTGAGCGGGTTTCGAGCGGTGATGGCCGATTTTTTATGGATCCAAGCCGGCAACTCCTTTGAGTCAACCGATTGGGCGCGGCTTGAAATGTTTCTGCACTCCGCGACGCAACTGCAGCCCCGGGCGGTAGTTTTCTGGGAGATGGCCCATTACCACATGGCCTATGACGCGGCCATCGCCGTAAAGGGAGACGAGTCGCGCCAGCCCAACCTGGCGCTACGCAGGCGTGCGGAACGCGAATTTCAACAGATCGGAGAGGGGTTCCTTCTGCGCGGGATCCAATTTAACCCCGACAACGCGCGGCTCTACGAGTGCTTGGGCAATTTGTACAAGAACCGGATGCAGGATCACCTGAGGGCCTCTCAAAGCTATGCAGCCTCCGCTCAAAAACCCGGTGCGATGGGTTACGTCCGCAGGTTTGCGGTTTTCGAACTGGCGAAGGTACCCGGCAGGGAACAAGAGGCCTATGAACAGTTGACGCAACTATACCTCGAAGGCCCGCAGCAGCGCGTGCCCACACTCCTAACCCTGCTCAAGGAGCTGGAGCAAAAATTGTCTATCCCAGAGGATTCGAGGGTTTACAGTCCCCCGAACCCGTAGAGTTGCACCCTTGAGCAGGGGATCTGATTTCAGAAAGATCCTCTATAGGGTTTGACGAACCGTCGGGAGATGCTTTTCTGTTTGATTCCGCGATCGTGTCCCCAGTGCTGATCCAAGCCGGAAGATTCTAGCGATACAAAGTCCACCCGCCCTACCACCCTTCACTGCCCAATGCGCTACGCAATTTTTGGTGACGTACATGCCAACCTCGAGGCCCTTCAGGCCGTTTTGGAGGATGCTCGTGCCCATGAAGTCACCCATTACGTCTGCCTGGGGGACTTGGTCGGGTACAATGCGAACCCAGTGGAATGTCTAGAACTGGTGCGTTCGATGGAATGTCCGATCGTCAAAGGCAACCATGACGAACAGGCGTGCGAAGTGACCGATCTCAGTTATTTCAACCCGCTGGCCGCCCGTGCGATTCAATGGACGCGTGACCAGCTTACCGACGAACACAAGGAGTGGCTGAAGGCGCTGAAGTTTTCGCGGTTGGTTCGGAACTTCACGATCGTCCATTCCACGCTGGATTCACCCGCGAGCTGGGGCTACGTGCTCAGCGATCTGGATGCCAGCGCGAGCTTCAGCTACCAGCACACGCAGCTTTGCTTTTACGGTCACACTCACGTGCCCCGTGCCTTCATACGCGACACCCGCGTCCACGAAGTCGCTCCGGACTTCATCACCATGGAGGCCGGCAAGAAGTACTTTTTCAATGCAGGATCCGTGGGCCAGCCTCGCGACCAAGACTGGCGCGCGTCCTACGCCATCTACACTCCAGCCGAGCAAACCATACAGTGGCGCAGGCTGTCGTACGACATTGAGACCACCCAGAAGAAGATCATCGCTGCCGGCTTGCCTGAGCGGTTGGCCCTCAGACTCGCAGAGGGCCGATAAGGCTCTCTGTGCGCCGGATCGCAATTCCGATTTGGCGCAACTCAGCGTTCGCTTCAATCATTATGAATCGGCAATGGAACGGTGCACCACCCGGGTCCATTCTCGTTATCAAGCCCAGCTCGCTGGGCGACGTGGTTCACACATTGCCGGCGATTGCGGCGCTGAAAAAATTCTGGCCAACGTCCTCGATCAGCTGGCTGGTGAACCCCGAATGGGCGCCGGTTCTTGATGGAAATCCCCATCTGGATCGGGTTCATATTTTCCCTCGAGCCCAGTTCCGAGGCGTCTCGGCCGCCTGGCGAATGCTCCGGTGGGCGCGTCACTTCGGCCGCGAACACTCAGCGGAGTTGGTGCTGGATTTTCAGGGACTGCTGCGCTCAGCCGTGGTCGGGCGGTTCGCACGGGAAAAACAGCTACACGGCCTCTCGGACGCACGCGAAGGCGCGGGGTTTTTCTACGATTCGACAGCGCGCCTAGCGTCGCAAAAAGCAACACCGATGCACGCCGTGGACCGTTACTTGGCACTGGTCCAGGCACTGGGCGCCCCCCCGTCGGGGACAGCGGGCCTGGAATGGCCTCTCCCAGACGGACCCCTCCCCGCTGGATTTGCCGCGGCCGAACCCTACGTGGTGCTGCATCCGTTTTCGCGAGGCAAAGGCAAATCCCTGTCCATCCCGGAAGTGCAGCTGTTCTGCCAGACAATGGCTCCGCAACGCGTGATCCTTCTTGGACGCTCGGATCTGGAGGTCCCGAAGATGGACCACGTGGAAAATTACCTCAACCGTACCTCCCTTGTGGAATCGATCAGCATCCTGCGGCGCGCCTCCTGGGTTGTCAGCGTCGATAGCGGGCCGATGCATCTTGCGGCGGCGCTCAGTCCGCGCGTGTTGTCGATCCACACCTGGAGCGATCCCTGCAAAGTGGGCCCGTACCCCGCCGAGGCCTGGGTTTTGAAGCACTCAAAGATTCGCCGCCGCAGGGAATCCGATGCCGATGGGTCACCCGCAACCGACATGAAGGCGGTGGGAGTCTGGGTGCTCAACCAACTCGCCGCCCACTCAGCTATCGCCTAGCCTCGAAGGGCGAGTCAGGATAAGGCTCGCTCCAGTAAAAACACTCACCATAGTCCTCCTCCCCGTCCACCGGCTTGGCTGTGAACCTTGCCGAGCACAGCCTAGCGATCTTCCTTTTTTCGCCTTCGCCTATTCCCCATGTCCCCGCTGTATCGCAGAGTCCTGTCGTATTTTCTTCCGCATTGGTGGCCGACGCTGATGGCGTCTCTGCTGACCGTCATCCAGACACCATTCAACCTGCTCAAACCTTGGCCGCTCGCATTTCTCGTGGCCCAGGTTCTTCCCGCAATCGGCAAGCCGGCGCACGGCCTTTCGCTGACTTTCTGGAAATACTCCTATTCGCTCGCGGAATGGACCCTCCCGCAAATCATAGCGGGCTGCAGCATCTCGGTCGTGATTTTTCACATCTTCTCCGCATGGCTGCATGTGGTCTCACAGATGATGTACTACCGCGTCGGTTTGCAGGGGCTGCTCGACTTGCGCACCGACTTGTACTCGTACCTGCATTCGCTGCCTTTGAAGTACCACGATGCGCGGCGTAGCGGCGATTCGACCTTTCGCGTCGCGTACGATTCACAGTCGTTGCAGGCGTTCTATTCGAAAGCGATTTTCCTTTTTCAAAGCGCGAAGGATCTGGCGAGCATTCTTGTGACGATGTGGGCGCTTGATGTGCAGGTGACGCTGCTTTCGCTGTCCGTGGTGCCCGTAATGGTGCTCACCTTCAAGCTCTTCGCCAAGAAGGTGCGCGACCAGTCCACCCGCATTGCAGAACGCGAAAGCGCGGTACTCAGTCTCGCGCAGGAGGGGCTCAGTTCCGTAAAGATGGTGCAGGCCTTCGGCCGCGAGGAGGACGAGGTCCGGCAATTCTCCATCTCGGCTCAGCAGAGCCTGAAAGAAAACATGCGGATGCAATACATCTCCATGAACAGCTCGATGATTGTGGCAACCCTGCTCATGGGTGGCACCGCGGCATTGTATTGGCTCGGCTCCCTCCACGTGATGAGCGGGGCTCTGAGCGTCACCAGCCTGCTTGCGATCACCAACTACCTCTCCCTCCTCTATCAGCCCATTGATTCCATCACGTCGGTGGGTTGGGATTTGGAGCGTGCCGCCGGCAGCGCGCGCCGCTGCTTCGAAGTGCTCGACCACGCGGACGATGTCGCTGACAAACCCAATGCAACCGAGCTCTCCGGCACCCGCGGCGAACTTGTTTTTGAGGATGTCAGTTTCGGGTACACCTCCGAACGCAACATTATCGAACACGTCAATCTCACCCTGCCGCCAGGGCAGACCGTGGCTTTTGTGGGAACAACAGGGGCGGGAAAAAGCACGCTGCTCTCGCTGGTCCCGCGCTTTTACGACCCGACCGGTGGCCGCGTGCTGCTTGATGGAAAGGACCTGCGCGACATCTCCAAGAAATCCCTGCGGGCACAGATTTCAATCGTGCTACAAGACACTCTTTTGTTTTCCACGACAGTCAGGGAGAACATCGCGTACGGCCGTCCCGGAGCTACGGAAGAGGAAATCATCGAGGCCGCAAAGCGCGCTCAGGCCCACGAGTTTATCATGGCGATGCCCGAGGGATACGGGTCGCAGGTCGGAGAACGCGGCGGCCACCTCTCGGTGGGGCAGCGCCAGCGGATCGGGATCGCCCGGGCGTTTCTCAAGAACGCACCCATCCTGCTCCTCGACGAACCCACATCGGCGCTGGATCCGACCACCGAGTCGGCCATCATGCAGACCATCGAAGGCCTGATGCAGGGGCGCACCACGCTGATCATCACACACCGGCTCGCAACGATCCACAACATGGACAAGATCGTTGTTCTCGGCCCCGGCGGGGTAGTAGAGGAAGGACGCGGCCCTGAATTGGTGCTGCGCGGTGGTTTTTACGCGAATCTGTATCACTCGGCGAACTTGGGACAGCAAAGCTGAATCTTCCAAAAACGGCGGGACGCTGCGGTTGCCTTTCCGCCACGACCCTGCTAACTCCCCACAACACTTGGAGGTTTCGTGACGCCCCGGCGGATTGGGAACTCCTCAACAAACGCACGTCATGCAGAAGAAGAAAATTATCGTAATGGGTTTCATGGCCGGCTGTCCGATCGCCGGCGTTCTCTGGCAGCACATCCATTACATCGTGGGTCTTCAGAGACTGGGATATGATGTGTACTACATCGAAGACTCGGCGCGCCTACCCTACGACCCCGTTGCGTATGAAGTGAACGAGAGCTACCGCTACGCTGCAAAGCTGATGGACACCCTCTCAAGAGAGTTTGAATTCGAGGGGAAATGGGCCTACTGCGCGCGCTACATGAAGAAGCCCGAATGCGTGGGCATGTCGCTCCAAAAGGTGCGTGAACTCTACGTTGAAGCGGAGGCGATCCTCAATGTTTGCGGCGCGCAGGAAATGAACGAGGACCTGCTCAAATGCCAGCGCTTGATTTACGTCGAAAGCGACCCGGGCATGGAGCAGCTGCTCATCGATAACGCCGGAGGCAAAGTCCCCGAATACCTGCAGCGCCACCACACTCTCTTCACTTTCGGTGAACTCGTGGGAACGAAGGACTACATGGTCCCCAGTCATGGCGTGCGCTGGCTGCCCACTCGGCAGCCCGTGGTCACTGACTTTTGGAAAACCGACGGTCCAACGCGTTCCAATGCGCGCTTCACCTCGGTTGCGAACTGGAATACCAGCGGCCGCAAGGACGTGGTCTGGAGAGGCAGCAACTATATCTGGAGCAAATCGCTTGAGTTCCTGAAGTTCGTCGAAGCGCCCGGCCGGGCGGGCGAACCCTTCGAGCTCGCCACGGAAATCCTCGACGAGCACGCGCACAATCGTTTTTTGGCAAACCACTGGGAGTTTGCCGACTCGCGTCAGACCTCGATTGACTGGCACCAGTACCGGCGTTACCTGCAGGAGTCCAAGGGCGAATTCACCGTGGCAAAGGACCAGTACGTGCGCTTGAAGACTGGATGGTTCAGCGATCGCTCGGCGTGTTACCTCGCCGCCGGAAGGCCGGTCATCACCCAGGAGACCCAATTCACAAAGCTCTACGGCGGCAACAAGGGCCTCATCGCCTTTGAAACGCTGGAGGACATCGCCGAGGCGGTCAAATCCATCAACGCGGACTACGCCGCGCACTGCAAGGCAGCTTATGAAATTGCCGTGGAGGAATTTGAAGCGACCAAGGTCATCAAGTCCATGCTGGACCGGGCAGGGTTGTAGAGAAGCGCTTTCACCGTGTCCTTCCGGCGCCCCGCCGAGGGCTTGCACCCCCAAAATAGATCGATTCCGATTGGTCTGGTCCGGCGTTTTTATGCTAGCCTGTAACCATCATGCGCAAGAGTAACCTCCCAAAACTGGTCTTTGGAGCACTGTTGCTGCTCCTCGGCGTCGCAGTCTGGTACATCCTCAAGCCAGACTCCATTTCGACCGGCGCCGCCCCGCAAATCACCACATCCGAAGCCGCGCCGGGTCAGGCGTCGTCTGAACTCAACCTTTCCACTTCGACATCCGGCCCTGATTTAGCAATCCCCACCGGTCGACCTATGCCCGTTGCGCCTTCGCCCACGGAGGATGGCATTCCAGCTTGGGAGCGAAAGATCGATGCAGCACTCCGCTCGCAGGGCGAACACTCCGCGATCGCGCTGGGGCTTTTGTCCGAAGTAAACAGCATGCCTGCCGAGGGCCAGACCGCCGCCGCGCAGCACATCGTGAATCTGATAGCGGATAAGGATTACCTCCAGATGCTTCCTTACATCAAAAACGCGCGGCTCGACCACGGCTTTCAGGAGATCATCGTCGCTGAGAGCCTGAACCGACCAGACTCCGTCAAGCTCCCCATCCTGCTCGCCGCCGCGCGGGCTCCCGGCCATCCCATGGCCGAAACAGCAGTCTCGGTCCTCACCGTTCTTCTCGACGTCAACCACGGTACCGATTGGGCGAAATGGGAGCAGTCGATCAAACAGTCTCTCGAAAGCGCGGAAAAGGAAGCGCAGCCCTGAGAAAATTTTGGAAAGCGATAAGAACGCTTTCTATCGGGCGCAGTCTCGGGTCACTCTGCGCAGGTGAAGCTGCTGCTTGTTGATGGTTACTACTACGCGTATCGATCCTTCCACGCACTCCCCGGACTGACCAATCCCGCGGGAGAGCCGACTGGGGCCGTCTACGGCTTTCTCAAGTCGCTGCGCCGGATGTTCAAGGACCTTGCACCCGCCCGCGCTGCAGTCGTGTGGGACGAAGGGCTGCCCGAACGCCGCACCTCCCTGCAGCCCGCCTACAAGGCGCAACGCGCTGAAATGCCGGAGACGCTCGAGGCGCAGTTGGAGTTGATGCGGGAAATGATCACCCTGCTTGGATTCACCTCCGTGTCGCTTCCGAACACTGAGGCGGACGACCTGATGGCCTCGTATGCGCTGGCGGCCCGTGCAAAGGGCTGGGAGTGCGTCATCGCGACCGCCGACAAAGATCTGTTCCAGATCGTCGCGCCCGACATCCGAGTGTATTCCACCAACAAGACGGACCTGAAGACACCGCAGGACGGTTACGCGCTGCTTGATGAAGACCGGGTTTTGGAAAAGTGGGGCGTACTGCCGCAACAGCTAGGCGACATCCTCGCGATCGTTGGCGATTCCGCAGACAACATTCCGGGCATTGCCGGCATCGGCCCCAAAGGCGCGAGCGCATTGATTTCCAAGTGGGGCTCATTAACGGGAATTTACGAAAACATTCCGTCCGTCGGCTCGGAGAAACTCATCGCAAAGCTGGTGGACGGACGCGCCCGCGTTTTTGAAAACCGCGAAATGGTGCGGCTCGACGAGGATCTGCCGCTACCAACGCCCATCGAGGAACTCCACATTGCGCCGCTGTATGAAGCTTTGATTCCCGCGCTGGAGCGCTGCGGATTCAAATCGTTGCGGCAGGAAATGCTCGACGAAATGCAGCGCGTTTCCAAGCAGCCCCCGGTGGCCGCCGCCGTTTTGCGGCAGGGCGATTTGTTCGGATAAACCAGCAGGGGTCACGCCGTGTTGATTTGCTTTCACAAGCCTTACGGAATTCTCTCGCAGTTCACACCCGAACAGGGAAGCCGGTGGGGAACCCTCGCGGAATTCGGCTTCCCGAAAAACGTCTATCCCATCGGGCGCCTTGACGCTGACAGCGAGGGACTGCTGCTGCTGAGCGACGAACCGCAGTGGAACGCGCGGCTGCTGCATCCCAACCGCGCGCATGTGCGCGAGTACTGGGCCCAAGTTGAACGCATCCCTTCGGGGCAGTCGCTGCGGCAGCTCGAGACGGGCGTGACCATCGGCGGCCATCGCACGCTGCCATGCCGCGCGGTGTTGCTCGACCCGCAGCCCGAAGTCGCTCCGCGCGACCCGCCGATCCGTGTGCGCAAGACCGTTGCTGACTGCTGGATCTCTCTCGAGTTGGTGGAGGGAAAATACCACCAGGTGCGCAAGATGACTGCTTCCATCGGTCATCCCACACTCAGGCTCATCCGCGTGCGGATCGGCCAGCTGCGTCTCGCGGAGGTCACAGGCGTAAGCTGCGGCACCTGGATTGAGCTGGATGACAGGGGACGTTCCGCCGTGCAGTCTCACGATCGTTGTGATCATCACGGGCGGCATCGGCGCTGACTCGCGACCGCAAACGATATTACAAGCTTGGCGAGGATGCAGGCATATCGCGGATTCGATCCGCACCGCTGTACACGTTAAACCGGCCTTCCCTCAAAAAACCCACCAGCGTCATTCCGAAATCGCGTGCGCACTCGACTGCAAGACTGGAGGGCGCTCCCACAGCGGCCACGATTCGAATCCCTGCGAGCGCCGCTTTTTGAATCAACTCAAAGCAGGCTCTTCCGCTTAAAAAGAGAATGTGCTTTTCAAGAGGCACCCAGCCTTTCGAAAGCGACATGCCGACCAATTTGTCCACAGCGTTGTGGCGTCCGATGTCTTCCTGAACCAGCAGCAGCTTTCCTTCCACGTCAAAAAGCGCAGCAGCATGAAGCCCTCCCGTTGCCCCAAACACGCGCTGCTGACTGAACACCATATTGCTGAGCGGATACAACGCTGCCGCAGAGATTTGAAACATGGGACCGCTGCCTGGAACCACACAATGAGAACGCACCGCCTCAATGCTCGCCTTGCCGCACACACCGCAACTCGAGCTGATGAACGAATGTCGTTGAAACAAATGCGGTGCGAGTCGGACCGATTCAGCCAACTCCACTTTCACAAGATTGCCCGACTGCTCCGGACTCGGCACATTTTCACAATGGCGAATGGATGACACATCGCTCATAGCCCTGATCACTCCCTCGGTGAACAGAAAACCCAGTGCGAGATTCAAATCGTTACCCGGCGTTCGCATCGTCACAGCGAGCTCTCGCATTTCACGACCGGCATCGGTCGAATACCCGAGTTGAATTCCAAGCGGCTCTTCAGACGCCACCAAATCATCCTCCTCGACCGCCTTTGTCGCGGTGACTCGCAGAATCTTAAACGCCTGCACAGGTGGCTTTGTCATCTTGATGGCAAATGCTTCGCAAAACCACGCCCATAAAACGAGTGAAAACCCGCTGGCAAGCCGTCCGCCGGGCCAATCCTCGCAACCCTCCGATCTGCGTGCTTGAAATCCAGCTTAAATCAGAGTCTGGATAGCCGCTGAACCGGCGGTCTCGGACGATAGAAGTATCGAACGGATGCCCCCGCGGCCTGAACCCATCCTTCACTTCACTTATCTCCATCCGATGGTTTTTTTAGAGCGTTCATCCACTGTGGCCGGCCCGGAGTTTTCGCGTTGGATGACTCCTCCGGCCGCCATTGCCGTCCACATGTGCATCGGGGAGGTATACGGATTCAGCGTATTCAACGCTCCGCTCACCAAGATCCTCGGCGTCACCCAGTCGCTACCCGGCCAGGACTGGACCATCCCGCAGGTGGGCTGGATTTACTCGATCGCTCTATTCATGCTCGGGATCTCGGCAGCGACTTTTGGAAAGTGGGTGGAAAGAAGCGGGCCAAGAAAGAGCATGGTCGCAAGCATGCTCTGTTTCTGCGGCGGCCTGCTGCTTGCAGCCCTAGGCGTGCAACTCCACCGTATCGAGCTGCTGTACCTCGGCTACGGTGTGTTGGGTGGAATCGGCTTGGGAATCGGTTACATCGCTCCGGTTTCAACGCTCATGAAATGGTTTCCAGACCGCCCCGGCATGGCGACCGGCATGGCGATCATGGGGTTTGGAGGCGGGGCGCTACTGGGTGCGCCGCTCGGGGTGCAGCTCATGGACCATTTCAAGACGCCCGCCTCCGTCGGTGTGGCGGGCGCATTCGCAGCCATGGCGGCGCTTTACGCCATTTCGATGCTCTTCGGCGCTTGGATCGTACGCGTGCCGGCGGAAGGCTGGAGGCCCGCAGGCTGGGAGGAAAGCCTCGCCAACAAAGCCGAGGCGGCCGTCCAAGTCAGCGTGGATGTGGCGTGGAAAACACCACAGTTCTGGCTCCTGTGGTTAGTGCTCTGCATGAACGTGAGCGCCGGCATCGGCATCTTGGGGCAAGCCTCGCTCATGTGTCAGGACATGTTCGGCGTGGGCGCCGCCATCGGAGGTGGGTTTGCCGGATTGCTTTCAATCTTCAACATGGGCGGCCGTTTCGTGTGGTCGTCCCTCTCTGATCGCATTGGCAGACGCGCTGTGTACTGCGTGTTTTTCATCGCAGGCGGTGCCCTGTACTGCACGGTGCCGCTGACTCAGCGGGCGGGGGCGCAGGGCTGGTTTGTGGCGGTGACCGCGCTCATCATCTCGATGTACGGCGGCGGATTCGCGACGATTCCCGCGTATCTGCGAGACCTCTTCGGCACGATGCAGGTTGGCGCCATCCACGGGCGTCTGATCACCGCCTGGTCCATCGCCGCGGTGATCGGGCCGTCCCTGATCAACTATATCTCTGACGCCCAGAAGAGGGCGGGTGTTCCAGCCACAGAGGCCTACAATCTGACCATGTACATCGTGGCTGGAATGCTTGTGGTCGGATTGATCGCAAACCTTCTGGTGCGCCCGGTCGATCCGCGCTTTCATCATCATCCGTCCGATGAAGGGGATTCTTCGGCGAAAAATTCATGAGAACCGTTCAACTGCTTGTCGCATGGCTATGGATTGCGCTCCCGCTTTCGTGGGGAGTGTACAATTCGGCGCTGAAGGCGCTGCCGCTTTTCGCAGCAAAACCAGCGCCAGTCACTGCTCCGGCAACTCCGCCGGTAAAATGATCTCCCACCCCAGCGGGCCCTCGCCCAGCCACACTCCGACTGTCCAGACGCCATGATGCGCCTTGCCCTCAAGATGCTTTTCGGCGACCGAGCCAAATACGCGATGCTGGTGTGCGGCCTCACATTT
Source organism: Chthoniobacteraceae bacterium (assembly GCA_044370935.1). Taxonomy (GTDB): domain Bacteria; phylum Verrucomicrobiota; class Verrucomicrobiia; order Chthoniobacterales; family Chthoniobacteraceae; genus Chth-196. The sequence continues at coordinate 7,352 of JBILUQ010000005.1, read as the reverse complement.
TGCGCACTCCTGATGACCCAACAGACCTCGGTGTTCTGCGGGCTGCTGCTGTGGACCACAGCCACCGTACGAAACGTGCGGGTGCCAGTCTGGGTCGCAGACGCGAAGGTGGAGCAGGTGAACGAGGTTGTGCCCCTGCGGGAAATCGACCTGCAGCGAGTGCGCTCCGTTGATGATGTGCAGTGGGCGGTGCCGCTGTTTTGGAGCATCCTGCAGGCCCGCCTGCCGGATGGAACCTTCCAGGCCGTGCAGCTCACTGGGCTCGACAGCGCGACGCTCGTAGGACGTCCCGGGCGCATCAGGGAGGGAAACATTGAGGACCTGCGACTGCCGAATGCGGTCATTGTCGACCAGGTCGCAATATCGAAATTCCGCAAACGGGGGATCGAGCTGCATGTGGGATCCACCTTCGAGATCAACGACAAGGAAGCGCGTGTAGTTGCGATCTGCGAGACAGAGCGCTCTTTTTTAGGACAGCCCTACGTTTTCACGACCTATTCGCGGGCACTCGAATACTCGCCGCCGCAACGAAAGCTTTTGTCCTTCATTCTCGTTCAGCCAAAACCGGGCACGGATGTCCCATTGCTGCTTGAGCGTATTGGCAGCATTGGCGGCTTGCGCGCGTTTTCCTCAGACGACTTCGCTCGGCGTACAATCGAGTGGTATTTTAAAAACACCGGCATCCCGATTTCGTTCGGCACCGTGGTGCTCATGGGAATCATCGTCGGCATCGCGATCGCGGGCCAGACGTTCTATCTTTTTATTCATGAAAACATCCGCTTCATGGCCGCACTCAAAGCGATGGGTGCAGGCCGCTTTCTGTTGATCCGCATGGTGACGCTCCAGGCTTTCACCGTAGGCTTTACCGGATACGGGCTCGGCGTCGGACTCGCTGCGGGCTTTGGGAACGCAGTGCTAAAAAAAGGCCAGCCGCCGTTTTACATGCCATGGCAGGTGCTTGTGTTTTCAGGGGCCGTGATTTTGCTGATCTGCATTATTTCGGCGCTGGTTGGCGTCATCAAAGTGATCCGCGCCGAGGCTGCCATGGTGTTCAAGTAAGCCGGTCCACTTGACCCACATTGTCTTTCGAAAATGTCCGCCCTTACTGAAATAGAAAATGCAGTCACCACCAAGTCGTTGTTGAAAACGTACGGGCGCGGGGAAGGAATGGTGCATGCGCTCAAGGGCGTCAATTTCGAAGCGCGCTGCGGCGAATTCATGATGATCGTGGGACCGTCCGGGTGCGGTAAAACAACCCTTCTGAGCGTCATATGCGGGACGCTCAATTTCGAGGAGGGATCCGTATCCGTATTCGGCCGGGATCTCGCTTCAATGAGCCAGTCGCAGCTCACCGCTTTCCGCCGAGATAACATCGGGTTCGTGTTTCAGCAGTTCAACCTGATCCCGACCTGGAACGCGCTGGAAAACGTTTCCGTACCGCTGCTGCTACAAGGCAAGTCACGGGCTACCGCTGAACGCGAATCGATAGCATTGATGGAAAAGATGGGGATCGGCGACAAGCTGAAGTCGCTTCCCTCGGAACTTTCCGGCGGCCAGCAGCAGCGTGTAGCGATCGCAAGGGCGCTCGTGCACCGGCCGCGGCTGCTGATTTGCGACGAACCAACCGCGGCTCTGGATGCGGTTTCCGGCCGAAAGGTCTTGGAGCTTCTAAAGGAGACCGCCTGCAGCCCGGACCGCTGCGTGATCGTGGTCACGCACGATAGCCGTATCTTTTCATTCGCCGATCGCATCACCGAGATGGAGGATGGTTACATGAAGGCCATCCACAAGGCGGGCCAATATCACGCTTCTTATGTTTAAATACTTTTCGTTGCTCGTCGCGCTGGCGGGAATCGGTCTTTCGATATCACTCGTCCAGCGTCAGAAAATAGAGCCGCCCGTGCCGCCGCCTCTCAGCGAACCTTCCTCGGCGCCCTATGCGCAGTCCATCGGTGCGCGCGGCCTTGTCGAAAGCATCAACGAGAACGTGCGGATCGCACCTTCGGTGGCAGGTCTTGTGAGCGTCGTTCCGATAAAAGTCGGGGACGAGGTGAAGGCCGGGGATTTGCTGATGCAGCAGGACACACGCGACGCAGATGCGCAGGTTGCCGTGCAGGCGGCGAACCTCGCCTCCATCCAAGCATCAATCATCGAGTCGGAAGTGGCGCTGGCGGACCGGCAGGATCAGTTCAATCGCATCGAGCAGCTGGGCGAAAATCGCGTGGTCAGCGTGGATGAAAAACAGCGTACCGTGTTCGCCCTGCGTGCGGCGAAAACCAAGGTTGAATCACGCCGGGCGGACCTGGCGGCGGCTGAAGCCCTGCTGGCTCGGGCCAAAGTGCAACGTGAGCTCCTTTTGGTGCGCGCGCCCCGCGATGGTACCATTCTGCAAGTCAACATCCGCGCAGGAGAATACACGGAGCCGCGCGCCTCCGAGTCCCCGATTCTGCTAGGACAAACCCGCGGGTTTCAACTGCGCGCCGACGTGGACGAGGACAATGCGCCCCGAGTGAAATCCGGATGCGATGCGGTGGCCTTCATCAAAGGGCAGCGTGAAAGCGCGATTGAACTCAAGTTTGTCCGAATCGAGCCCTACATCTTGCCAAAACGCTCTCTTTCGGGCGAAAGCAGCGAACGTGTGGACACGCGCGTTCTGCAGGTCATCTTCTGCTTCGAACGCCCTGAGACCCCGGTGTACGTCGGCCAGCAGATGGATGTCTTTCTCAAAGCGGACTAGTAGGCAGAAGAGGCTAAAGATCTCGATCCCGCGACATCCCCCTGGGAGCGCGCAGCCCCAGCTGCGCCCAGACGCGGATTACACCAAAGAGGCGGCGCTGCAGCTAAAGGAGCTAACGGGGGGAAAACATCCCGATGTCAGGACGTGTGAGCGTACCTGGGGCTGCGCGCTTCCAGGAGGTAGGCCGTGATTTGTGCGAGTCCGCTTCAATCGCTCCTTCAAAGCTCAATAGGCCAGCTCACCGACACCTGGGCCCGCGACAAGTCAGCCCCCGCACGTATCGAAACCGCTGCTTGAATTTAGACCCGCCCTTATTGCACCCGGAGACGTTTTCGGATTGTGACCGGGCGGGCGATAAGGCTTTATTTTGACCGTCTGATTCGAAGACGACGACCGTCTCCGTCTCCATTCCCTCCAAAACTAAACATCGTATGCGTTCCTCTTTTCTCCTTCCCATGCTGGCTTTCGCGGCGGCTGCCCAACTTTCAGCTGCGCCGATTCCCGATCACCTCCGACAAAACGGATGGTTTGTAGGTGCCCAGGCATACACGTTTAAAGAGTTCAGCGCCTTTGAAGCGATTTCTAAGACCAAGGAGGCTGGTGGAAACGTGATTGAATTTTACCCTGGGCAAGTGCTAAAGCCCGGCTCCTCGGACAAGGTGCATCACACCATGTCTGAGGCGGCCATGGCGGAATTGAAGGCGGAGCTCGCCCGAGTCGGCGTGCATGCCGTCAACTACGGGGTCGTCGGGGCAAAGACCAAAGAGGACGTCGACGCCATCATGAGTTTCGCAAAAAAGATGGGCCTCTATTCGGTTTGCAGCGAGTCCACCGAATTGGTCGCCGATTGGGAGAGCGCCGCGAAGGAGTTGGATGTGAAGGTGGCTTTCCACGAACACGGCGGCTCCATGAGCAATCCGAAATACAAAGTCTGGAACCCGCTCTACATCCTCGGCGTGGTTGAAAGCCGCGACCACCGCGTAGGTGCGTGCGCCGATCTTGGCCACTGGTGCACTTCGAATCTGATTCCAGTCGAGTGCCTCCGTATTCTCAACGGCCGCATCGTCAGCGTGCATCTCAAGGACAAGGCAACTACTGGAAAATCCGAGGTTGTTGTCGCAGGCAAGGGCGTGGTGGACGTCGGCGCCTGCCTCGAGGAGCTTAAGAAACAACACTTCGACGGCCACATCTCGGTCGAGCACGAGAATGATTGGAAAGACAATGTCTCACAGGTCAAAGCGGACATTGATTTTGTCAAAGCCAGCCCGAAATAGCAGATTTCGGAACCATTCCTTTTGCAAGGTGAGCGAGCGGCGTTGGCACACGCCGACGAACATCACGTCGAGTGGTCCGCTCGTTCCCTTGCCGCCCTTCGAGTTTTTATCGGACAACGCGGAGGCGAAAATCCCGCCGTCTTGCGTTCTGATCCTCGCTTGGAGTCTGAACTCCTACTCACCCACTGTTCTTGAGTTGAACAGTGCGCCTCGTTATCCGGGTAACCGATACCACAGCGAAAATTGCTGAAGCTTTCTTTACCAACCACCAATGAGAAGTATCACAGCCCTACTCGTCGTTTTATTCACGTCGCACTCATTCTGTTCGCCCGCGCTGCGTCCGAACATTATCCTGATCATGTCTGATGACATGGGCTACTCAGACCTGGGTTGCTACGGTGGGGAGATTGAAACGCCCAACCTCGATGCACTCGCGATGAATGGTCTGCGTTTTACGCAGTTCTATAACACAGGGCGCTGTTGTCCAACCCGCGCCGCATTGATGACCGGCCTTTACGCACATCAGGCGGGCATCGGGCACATGGTGGATGGCGCGCGGTCTAAGTCGGCATCGCCCGCCTATTCCGGTGAGCTGAGCAAGAATGCCGTCACAATCCCCGAAGTGCTCCGAACAGCGGGTTACTCGACTTATATGACTGGCAAGTGGCATGTGACCGGGGTCACAAAACCGAAGACGGAAGCCGACAAGCATAACTGGCCGTTACAGCGCGGATTCGACCGCTTTTACGGCACCATCCACGGCGCCGGCAGTTTCTTTGACCCGAACACTCTCACCCGCGACAACACATTTGTCTCGCCCTACGCCGACGCGGAGTATCAGCCGGAACAATATTACTACACAGACGCCATCAACGACCACGCTGCCCGCTTCGTCACTGAGCACGCAAAGACCGCGGCACAAAAGCCGTTCTTCCTGTACATGGCCCACACCGCAGCCCACTGGCCAATGCATGCGAAGGATAAAGACATCGCAAAATACAAAGGTCGTTACGACGCCGGATACAATGCCATCCGTGCCGCCCGTCTGGAGAAAATGAAACGCTTGAACCTTCTTGATCAACGCTGGCAGATCTCGCCGCAGGCGGGCGACTGGAGCGCGGTGGAGCAGAAAGAATGGGAGGCACGCTGCATGGAGGTCTACGCTGCAATGGTCGACTGCATGGACCAGGGCATCGGACGTCTGGTCGAGACGCTGAAAACAAACGGCCAGTATGAAAATACGTTGATCTTTTTTCTTCAGGACAACGGCGGCTGCGCCGAGGGCATGGGTCGCAACGGCCCATTCAAGCCCCGCGGGGAGAATCCCTCTTTGCACGCGCTCGCAGACGACTACCTCCAGCCCGACATGATTCCCAAGCAGACGCGAGATGGTTTTCCGATACGCATAGGAACAGGCGTCATGCCAGGAGGTGCGGACACCTTTATCGGATATGGGCGTGACTGGGCGAATGTCAGCAACACGCCCTTTCGCGAGTACAAACACTTTGAGCACGAGGGCGGCATCAGTACGCCGCTGATCGCGCACTGGCCCGCGGCAATGCAGGCAGGCAGCGCAAAGGCTGGTCATCTGACTCCCACCCCAGCGCACCTCATTGACATCATGGCAACCTGCGTTGAACTCGCGGGCGTAAATTATCCCAAGCAGCATCACGAAAACACGATTCTGCCAATGGAAGGCATCAGCCTTGTGCCCGCCTTCAGCGGAAAACCCATCAATCGCGAGCAGCCCCTTTTCTGGGAGCACGAAGGCAACCGCGCAATCCGAGTCGCCCAGTGGAAGCTTGTTTCAAAGCAACCCGGCGGCTGGGAACTCTATGACATGATTGCTGACCGAACTGAGATGAATGATCTCGCACAGAAACAACCCGAACGCGTTCGTGAAATGGCCGCACAATGGGATGCTTGGGCGAGTCGCGTTGGGGTCGTACAATGGCCGCTTGCCGGTGGCGATAAAAAGAAAAACGAAGGCAAGAAGCACGCCAAGTAGCAGGCTATGCGCACTATTGGCTCGGCCCTGAGAGCGGGTCCCTTCCTCCCATGCTGTACTGTTGAATTCTAAATGTGAGGCTGGGCGTTTTGGCCAAGTCTTTTCAAATGCCGAGCTCGGATATCGTTCCCGTGCTCGAGGCAAACCGGCCAGTTTCCACGCCCAGACCCTGGAGCATGCTCACGAAAAGATTGCACAGAGGCTTGTTGTGCCCGGTGTCAAAAGCCACGTGTCCGGCGTGCCTGAATCCGCCTCCGGCGAGCAGGATGGGGAGGTTTGTGCAGCTGTGGACATTCGCGTCACCGAGATTGCTGCCGTAGAGAACCATCGTCGAATCGAGCAGGCGCCCGCCCGTGTCCGTCGTCGCAGCGGCTAGGGACGCGAGCAGATCGCGCAACTGGCGCATTTGCTGAAGATCCACTTTTTCGAGTTCCGCAAGCTTCTCCTTCGACTGTCCGTGGTGGCTAAGATTGTGGTAGCCATCGCGGGTTCGTTGCTCCTCATCGATCTCGAACACCGGTGTCGCAAACCCGTCAACCATGAGCGTGATGATCCGCGTAGAGTCGGATTCGAAAGCAAGCCGCGCTATTTCGAGCATAAGCTGGATCTTCGGGAAAAATCGGGACTTGTCGGTGATGTCTCTCGGTTCCGCTGCGATGGTCTCTGGTTTCTTTCTCTGCTCCCATTCGCCAGAGATCGCAAGCCGTTCCTCCAATTCGCGCAAAGACGTCAAATACTGCTCGAGTCGTTCTTTGTCATTACTGCCAAGCCCTCGTTCAAATTCGCGCAGGTCTTCACGGACAGCGTCCAGTATGCTGCCGCGATCCTTAAGCTGCTGCAGTCGCGTGGCGACGGTTTTGGCATCACCCTGTATGAACATTTTCTTGAACAAACCCGCGGGGCTGTCTTCGGCAGGCAGCAACACCCCATCGCGTGTCCATGAAAGGCTTCGGTTTGCCTTGTCTATATTCACTCCGAGGTTGAGCGTTGGAAATCGGGTCTGCTGGCCCATCGCCTCGGCGGCGAATTGATCAAGCGAGATTGTATTGCGAAATCCGCTCCGCGTTGGATCGCGTGCCGCAGTGAGAAAACAGTTTTCTGTGCTGTGACCTCCGGTGACCGCGGGATGAGACAATCCGCTGAATACCGTAAATTCACCGCGAAACGCGTCGAGTTCCTTCAAATACGGCGACGCGGTAAAGTTGATGCCTTTGGTCTTCGGGAAAAAATGCTGCGGAAGCACGCCGAGGTTGTTTGAGATGAGCAGCATCCGTTTCAGCGTACGCGGCTGCTTGGTGGCTCCGAACACGGGCCTCATGCTCTCGAGCAATGG
>JBILUQ010000163.1:0-8752 GCA_044370935.1 Chthoniobacteraceae bacterium | reverse complement strand
ACATGCTCCGTCCGGTTTTTTTCTTCGTCCAGCCAGACGCTGGCGCCGTGCAGGCCTTTCAAAACCGCCTTGAGAGTCTTCGGATTTTTGTCGGCGAATTCGGCGGAGAACGCGCACACCTTTTCCGGATGATCTTTCCAGATAGCCTGTGTGGTGATCGCTGTAAACCCGACGTCATCTGCGATGGCACGCGCGTTCCAAGGTTCGCCCACACAGAACCCATCCATCTTGCCCACCTTCATGTTTGCTACCATCTGCGGCGGCGGGACGGTGATCAACGATACGTCGGCCCCGCCTCCCTCCGCATCGCCCGGATGAATGCCGCCGGCCGCCAACCAGTAACGCATCCACATGGCATGAGTGCCCGGAGGGAAGGTCATGGCGAAGGTCATCGGGTTGCCCTGCGCCTTGGCTGCATCCACGAGGGGCTTGAGCACGGAGGCGTCCTCTGAAACCTTGCCCGCCCATTCCTTTTTGAGAGTGATCGCCTGTCCGTTGCGATTCAACAGCCAGGGCACCACCATCGGGCGTTTGGGCGCACCGCCCAGGCCCATGGTGGACGCGATGGGCATCCCGATCAGCATGTGTGTGGCCTGCAAGTCGCCGGTGGAAAGAGAGTCGCGTATCGCCGCCCAGTTTGCACCCTTGGACACTACGGAGTTGACCCCGAATTTTTTGAAGAAGCCCTTCTCGTGAGCGATCACGATCGGCGAACAGTCGGTCAGTGCAATGATTCCAAATTTGACGTCCCGCACCTCGGGCGAATCGTCCGCGTACACTCCCCCTTGCCACGCAAGGGGAACGCCGGAGAGTAATTTACCGAGCAGCGTGCCGCCTGCGCTTTTTTGCAGAAAGTCACGGCGGGTAATGGGATTCGAAACTTTATGGTTTTTCATGGTTTGTTGGTTGCCTCGCTTAGCTCCGGGGAAAAGCACCGCAAAAATTGCTCCCGCCCGAAGCCCGGAATGTCCGAACCGGTGCGGGTGAGCTTGAACTGTCTCTCGACCTCGAGGCCGATCCTCAGCGCTTCGGGTCCGCAAGGCGTTCCGGTGAAATGATAGAACGTCTTGACCCTGCGAACGGTTCCTCCGAAATCCAAAGGCCCGACGAGACTCCGGGCCACCACTGCTTCGGTTGCCTCCGCACCAATTGCGCGTGAGACAACGCGAGCTACATGAGCAAGATTCGATGACTCCGCGCAGTAGGCGCAGGCTTCGGATAGTGCGTATCCCAAATCGTTGAGTCTGGCCCGAGCAGACTCGAGCTGGGAGCGCCGTACCATGACCACTTTTTCGGTGTGCCCTGGCATCACCTCCGCGCTGACGGCGGCGATGCGGCCCGTTCCCCGAGCGACTGCGAGTGAGTTCCACGGCTCTCCCACGCAGAAACCATCTAGGTTTCCTGACGCCATGTTCATCGCCATCTGCGTAGGGGGCAGCACCACCATCCTGACGTCCTCCAGCGAGCGAACGCCGGCATCCAAAAGCCAGCGGCTTAAAATCGCGCGGTGAGACGAATGGGAGTGAGCCATTCCAAAAACCGCCTTCCGGCCCAGCTCGCCCAAAACCCTGGGAAGGTTCCGCGGATTTCCTTCAATCTTTGAAAACAGGGCTCTGGAGAGAGTGATCGCATTTCCGTGGCGATTAAGTTCCATGAAACCAACGCAGTCTACTCTTGGGGTTCCCAGCCCCATTGACGCTGCAACCACAAGACCCGCAGGGGCGTGAGAGACATGAAGGCTGCCGCCTACGACACCGTCTCTTGCTGAGGCCCAGCCAATCTCCCGCCGCAGGTCAATCCGCAGCCCATACTTGGAAAACAAGCCGAGTTCACGGGCCATCACGAGCGGCGCTGCGTCAACCAGTCCGACAAACCCAGCCGTCCACACGGCCGGCAGCAACCCGGGCGCGCGTGAACCTGCGCTTTGGCGAGGGGGACGTGGACTGCGGGATTTGCTGACTTGCAGTGAGCTTGGCACAGCACAGCCAAGAGCACCGGCGCTGCCACAGCGCGAAAATGCGTAGTTTTTTACTCGTAAAATTTTTCATGTTATTTATGAAAATGATTAATACATGAGCCATGTCATTGATGCTCGCCAGCTTTTGGCTTTCACGACCCTTTTGGAGAAGGGCAGTTTCACCGGCGCCGCTCGGGAGCTTGGGCTGACACAATCCGCGGTCAGCCACTCGATGCACGCGCTGGAGCGGGATCTCGGATGTCGTCTTTTGGACAGACTGGGCAAAAGAATCACAGCCACGCAGGCGGGCGAAGCCTTGCAGCAGCGCGCCAATGACATTCTTGGGACCATGAGGCAGGCGCGCACCGAGCTCACGCACCTAGGACAGTGGGGCAGCGGGCTCCTGCGCGTGGGGGCGACGGCAACGGTTTGCCAATATGTCATTCCGGCGGTGATTCGCGAATTCCGGGAGAGTTTTCCAAACTGGAACATCCAAATCGAACCAGTCGACACGCCAGACGGAATCGCGGCTCTGCGCGAACGGAGGGTGGACATTTGCGTTGGGCTGGAACCTGATGCACAAGGCGACCTGACCTTCCGAAAGCATGCCTCGGACGAACTCTCCTTTATTGTCCATCCGCTGCATCCTTGGGCTCAAAAAGGAGCAGCCGACCCGGCGCAAATGGCGACACAAAATTACATTCTCTACGGCAAGAGAAGCCTGACGGCAGGAATTGTGACGCGCTATTTTGCGTCCAAGGGGATCACGCTCCGAAGCATGATCGAATTGGCCAATACACAGGCGATTTTGGAACTGGTCTCGCTTGGGTTGGGGGTTGGGATTCTCGCCAACTGGGTGATCCAAGAGCCCCTCAACCGCGGAGTGGTGCAGGCTATCCCGCTTGGGCGGAGGAAACTCCGCAGAAGCTGGGGATGCACCCTACTGAAGGGGCGGAGACTCTCGCTGGCGGAGGAAACCTTCTGCGGACTGTGCAAGGCGTCGTGGGAACGAGTCTTCGAGCACAGGTGAGGCTGGTGGCTGTCCTGCATTCCAGAGTGGCCGCCGGTGACTGCCTCACTGATCACTGCCGGTTGAATGAGACAGTGTGAATGCCGCCTCCTGAAGCTGCTTCATCAACTTCACCTCCTGCTCTTCAATGAGCTTTCAGATCAGGATAAACACCTTCAGCCGTTCAATCAACAACGCACGCGCCAACTCCTTGATCGCTTCCAGCGCTTGCCTTTTTACCGCTTTCTTTTGACGTGAATATTGTGAAGCGCAAGTAGTCCGCAGCCCATCTCGGCAACGCGTTGTTGTTCGCGCACCCCGCGAGCAACCTGCGCCCGCGGGCTCCGGAATGGATCTACAGGCGGCCTCATTTTTTAACAGGGTGTTGTGATCGCCTCGCTTAGGGATCAGTCCTTGGCCATTGCCGTCACTACCAACTCGCGGAATGCCCGGACATGCGGCAATTCGTACCGGCTTTTGCGTTGAAGCAAGGAGACCTCTTCGTGGCCGAAGAGCGCGGTGAGATTGCGCATGGTGAGTTCGCATTCGCCGGCACCGGGGCGCGGGAGTTTGGCGTCGTTTGCGCTGGTGCAGATGGTGACGCCAAGGCGGATGGCGACATAGTCGAGCAGTAAGGCGCGGCTGGTGGCGGTGGTGCTGACTTTCATTCGTGCGGCAAGACCTGCTTGGGCGATGATATGGCGGATCTGGCGGTGAGAGCTGGATTCCTCCACGCTGAGCACGAGCGGATGCTGGACGATGTCTTCCAGAGTGAGGCGCCGTGCGGTGGCAAGCGGGTGGTCGTGCGGGCAGATGAGTTGGAACGGATAGTTGGCGAGCGGCCAGACGCGGAATTGCGTCAGTGGTTCTTCACCTTGGGCGATACCGATGATGGCAATGTCGGCACCGCCGCCTTCGATCAACTCGCGGGCTATCTGCGAGGGGCGGTCAATCAGTGTTAGATTTATCGCGGGGAATTTCTTCCGATAAGTGGCGATTGGCTTGCGCAGGGCGCCGTGAAGCATCGGGGCAGGTGCAACGATCGTAAGGGTGCGCGGTGTGGTGCGATGGCGGTCGGAGAAGATCTCACGAAGGGAATCGAAGCCGTCCACGAGCGGCGTGGCGAGATCCACGAGTGTTTTCCCGTCCTCGGTGAAAGACAGCTGCGCGCCCTGTGCAACCACGAGTTGCACGCCGTATTCGTCCTCCAAGGCACGGACCTGCTGCCAGACCGAGGGCACGGCGAGGCCTAGTGAGGTGGCGGTAGAAGCAAAGCTACCCCGACGCGAGAGCTCCACGAGGGCGCGGATTTGCCGGAAACGGACTTCCTTGAAGTAGCGTCGTGCGGGCGGTTGGGTTTCGGGGTTTTTCATAATCATTAGGCACAGACGAATCCGTGTTAGGGAGATTTGCAAACTACAACATCAAAAATCAAGAGCGAGCGGGGTATTATCGGGGCTATGAATCTATTCTCGAAGACCGCTAGGCTAGCCTCCTTCGTCTCCGCGTGTTTCGCGACATGTCATTACTTTGTTCATGCATGGGCGCCTTTAGTGCTGGCTACTTTCGCGATTGTGCCGATGGTTCAAGCCGAGATACGCGTCGGCGTTTTGCTGGAGGCTGAGGGCTTCTCGCAGCCCGGGGGCTGGGTGGTTGACCAGCAAAGCATGGATGTGATGGGTTCCGCTTTCGTGCTGGCTCATGGCATGGGTGTGCCTGTGGCGGATACAACGACGACGCTCACGTTTCCGCAACCGGGCATGTATCGGCTCTGGGTGCGCACGCGGGACTGGGCGGCCACGTGGAAGACACCAGAGACGCATCCCGACATGCGAGCGGAAGGCACGCCGGGAATTTTCCAGGTGATTGTGAATGGAAAAGCGGCAGCGGTCACTTTTGGCAATGAGGGCGCTGACTGGCATTGGCAGGATGGCGGCGTGGTTGAGGTCGCCGGGAAGACGGCGCAGATTGCGCTGCATGATCTCACGGGCTTTGCGGGTCGCTGCGATGCGCTATTTTTTTCACCGGAGTCTGATCCGACTCCACCACCGAATGACTCGGTGACGCTGGCTCCAATGCGTCGCACGCTGCTGGGATTGCCGGAGAAACCGGAGGAGGCGGGTGAGTTTGATTTTGTGGTCGTCGGCGGTGGAGCGGCAGGGTGCTGTGCAGCGGTGAGCGCGGCACGCCTCGGCTGCCGGGTGGCGTTCATTCACGACCGCCCGGTGCTGGGTGGAAACAACAGCACCGAGGTACGCGTGGGCTTGTCCGGGCTCATTCATCAAATGCCGTATCCGCGGCTCGGCAATCTCCTCGAAGAACTCGGCCCGGTGGGTTACTGGAGCTTGCAACAGGCAAAAAAATCCCGCGACCTGCCGCGCAGCCAGGAAGTCATCGCGTTGTTTGAGAAAGAACCACAGCGCCGGATTCACAATGCCGGGCCAGCCACCAACTATGAGGACGAAAAGAAGCTCGCGGTTGTCGGGGCGGAGAAAAATCTCAATCTCTATCTCAGCACACGCGCGAGCGGCGTGGAAATGGATGGCCAGCGCATCGCAGCCGTGCTGGCGCAGGACATCAAGACCGGCAAGCGGCTGCGATTCAAAGCTGCGCTCGTCGCCGACTGCACGGGCGACGGTGTGATCGGCGCTTTGGCTGGAGCGGATTCTGCATACGGCCGCGAGAGCAAGGAGGAGCATGGCGAATCGTTCGCTCCCGAGAAAGCGGATGAACTGGTCATGGGCACCTCCGTGCAATGGTTCGCAGAGGAAGCCGCTGAGCCTTCCACCTTCCCAGAGTGTCCGTGGGCGCTGAAGTTTGACGCGGAGCACGCCATCAAAACAAAGCGCGGTGATTGGGACTGGGAAACCGGAGCCATGCGCAATCACATCACCGATATCGAGCAAATCCGCGACTACGGCCTTCGGGTCGTGTATGGCAACTGGGCCACTCTGAAAAATCATCAGAAGTTCAAAGACGAGTTCGCTCGGCAGAAGCTCAGTTGGGTGGCCTATATTGGTGGTAAGCGAGAGAGCCGCCGGCTGCTTGGTGATGTGCTCTTGCGCCAGCAGGACATCGTGGAGGCCCGGCCCTTCCCAGATGCCAGTGTCACCACGACCTGGACCATCGACCTCCACTACCCGGAGAAGCCAATGTGCGCCTGCGAGGCCTTCCAATCCGAAGCCCGGCAATTTAAAATCCAGCCTTATCCGATTCCTTACCGTTGCCTGTATTCGCGCAATATCAGCAACCTTATGATGGCAGGCCGTAACATCAGCGTGACCCACATCGCGCTCGGCACAGTGCGTGTGCAGCGCACCACCGGGATGATGGGCGAGGTGCTCGGCATGGCCGCCACCTTGTGCAAACAACACAGCACCACGCCACGCGGCGTGTATGAGAAGCATCTGGATGAATTGAAGACAATGATGCGGCTTGGCGTGGGCAAAGAGGACCTCGAGGCCAAAAGCGCGCGCTAAGCCAATTTCAACCCGACATGCTCACGCAATACACCAGCGACATTTCGCGACGGTCCTTTCTCACGACCAGCCTCAGCGCTACCATCGCAAGCCTAGCTGCGGCGGAATCATGGCCACGTCGCATCGTGCTGCGTTCGTCATGGCAGACGGTGAACATCGGCGATATCGCGCACACACCCGGCGTGCTCGCTTTGCTCGAAAAACATCTGCCGGAAGTCGAGGTGCGGCTCTGGCCCAGCAGCGTCGCAAACGGCGTGGCAGAGATGCTACTCGCCCGTTTTCCGAAGCTCCACATTATCCAGACGCCCGAAGCGCTGAAGATCGCATTCGAGGAGTGCGACTTCCTGTTGCACGGCTCCGGCCCTTCGCTTGTCGCGGCACAAGACATCGCCAAATGGCGCGATGCCACAGGCAAGCCCTACGGTGTCTATGGCATCACATTCAACGCACCCGATACTGCCTCCGCGAAGCCTGAGCTGGTGAATAAGTTCCAGCAGTCCATTCCCATCATGAGTGGGGCGCGGTTCGTTTTCTTCCGCGATTCCGTGTCCCTCACCGAAGCGAAGAAGCGCGGTTGCACCTGCCCGGTCACGGGCTTCGGTCCTGACGGAGCCTTTGCCACCGACCTGCGTGATGATGACCGTGCCATCGCCTTCCTTCAGGCACACAAGCTGGAAGAAGGCCGCTTTCTCTGCTGCATCCCACGCCTTCGCTACACGCCTTACTGGACTATTCCTGCACGGAAAACACCGCTAGACGAGACGAAGCACGCCCGCAATGAAGCGATGAAGGAGCACGATCTCGCGCCGCTGCGTCAAGCCATCATCGAGGTCGTCCGCCAGACCACGATGAAGGTGCTCATTTGTCCCGAGGACGAAACGCATATGGCCCTTGGCAAAGAAATGCTCTTCGACAAACTGCCCGCCGATGTCAAAGCTCGCGTCGTCTGGCGCTCGGACTTCTGGCTGACGGGCGAAGCTCTGAGCACCTACATACTCAGCGCCGGTCTCTTCGGCGCGGAGATGCACAGCCCGATCCTGTGCATAGGCAATGGCATCCCGGCCATCGTCTGCCGCTGGGAGGAGCAGACTAGCAAGGGCGTCATGTGGCGTGACATCGGACTCAATGAATGGCTCTTCAATCTCGATAATCCGAGCGAGATTCCCGGAATTGTTCCAGCAGTGCTCGCCCTCGCCAAAGAACCCGCCGCAGCCAAAGCAAAAGCGATGAAGGCAAAGTCATTTGTGCTGCAACGCCAGTATGAGACGATGCAGACGCTCGCCAAGTCGCTGTGACAACTCGTTCAGCATTTCAAACCGCAACGTCGTCTTTTTAACAATCCCCATGAACCTTCGCATTTTATTCACAACGCTGCTGCTCTCCTCAAATACCCTGTTGAACGCACAGGAGAAGCTCTCCACCAACGGGCAGAACACCTCACCTCCGCCCTCATGGGAGCAAATCCGCCGCGTGCCGATGAGCAATGGCCTACGGGCCTTTTGGAATGTAGCGGGCGGTGACAACGCGACGAACTATCGCGAGGCTGCGGCGCATGGATTCGAGATGGTGGACCTTTTGAGCACCTATTCGGACTACCCCGGCAGACAGAAGGAGAATATCCGCAAGACGCTTGATACCAACAAAACCAATCCCTGGCAGAAGCCTGACTTCTTTGAGCGCATCATCAGGCGCAACATCGAGCAGCGCGGCAACCAGAACGCCATCTTTGTCCACGACATTGAGTTCAGCTTCGAGGAGGACATCGACAAAGCGTGGGCAGATCTGGAGGTGCGTGCAGCATCAAAGACCGCGAACCGAGAGCAGTTTGCCGATGCCTATATCCGCGAGTGGGCCACCTGGTTTACACTGCCGTGCCAGTGGACAAAGGAACGCTTCCCCGGAACTCCCATCGGAATCTACGGCCCGCAACCGTTTCGCCGCGATTACTACGGCATCTCCGGCAAGTCCGCGCAGCAAATCGACGGGACTCACCACAGCGATGCAGAGCTGTGGCAGCACATCGATTCCTTCGTCGATTACTACATCGCCAGCATCTACGTCTTCTACGACAAGCCCGACTCCATCTATTACATGGCGGCAAATGTGGAGGAAAACGTCGAGCGGACCCGCCGTTACGGCGACAAGCCTCTCTACGCCTACGAGTGGCTGCGCTACCATGATTCCAACAAGAAGCTAGCTGGTCAGGAGGTCGCCCCGTGGCTCGCCGAAGCCATGGCCGTGCTGCCTTACTTCTGCGGCGCACGCGGCCTCGCGCTCTGGGGTTCGGAGCCCAAGCGGCAGGGGCAA
>JBILUQ010000162.1:0-8754 GCA_044370935.1 Chthoniobacteraceae bacterium | reverse complement strand
TACGGCTTGGTTGACAAACAGCGCCGCTCATCGAGCCCATCGTGTAACAGTGAGTAAAAGAAGTTCCCCTCTCCACTAGCGCGTCCAGATTAGGGGTGCGCAGAAGTTTTGTTCCCAGAGCATGCAGGCCGTCGGGACGGTGGTCGTCTGCATGGATGTGGAGGATGTTTGGCTTCATATGCACCGGCGGATCCGCTTGCAAACGTGACAAGGGAACGAAGCAGAAAGCGCCGACAGCGAGTAGCAGGGAGTGAGTTTTCATAAGGGTGGCAAAGACCGTCTCTTACAGGACTGCGTAATAAACTCCCAACCCCTGCCCCGGTTGCGTTGTTTCGGAAAAAACCTTTGAACCGTGAGGGCACTGGACTCGCAGATAGCTTTCGTTAAGATTTTTGGATGAATACAGACTGGACAGGGAAGATTGTCATTGTGACTGGGGGAGCCGGAGGCATGGGACAAGCGACTGCGAAATTGTTTGCCGAAGCCGGTGCTTTGACGTTTGTGTTTGGACGCACCATTGAGTCGCTACGCGAGACCGCAAGACTTTCGCAGCGGATTTTTCCGGTGTGCTGCGACGTCTCGGATTCGGCGAGCGTAAAATCGGCCCTCGATGAAGTTCTTTTGAAAGGCACGCCTGACGTGCTGGTTCATACCGCGGGAATCAACACGCCGGACCGTTTTATGGCGCATACTGATCCGAGCCGTGTGGCATCCGAGGCAACCTGGCAACAGGTCATGGACATCAATGTTCTTGGCGTTGTGAATATGATCCGCACCGTCTCAGGACCGATGGCTGAGCGCGGGCATGGGAAAATCGTTGTTGTCTCATCTACAGCGGGGCACGGCTTTGACAGCTATGCTGGCGTTCCCTATACCGCGAGCAAGTGGGCTGTCCATGGACTTCTCTTCACAGCGAGAACCCAGCTCAACGCTCAAGGCATCATTCTCTCCGAATACGCGCCAGGGGAGGCAAACACCCCGATCGTTGACAGGCGCCCAGTGCTACCGACTGCCGAGCACCGCCGCACGATGATTCAATGCGAGGACTGCGCTCAGACGCTGTTTTTCATTGCGAGTCAAAACCACAGCATGAGCGTAATCCAGTTACCCGCCTACCAACCCTTCGGAGGAATGCCTCCGCAAATTAGCTCGCCATGGCTTGCCGGCTTGAGCATCGGCGCAGCTACGCTGGAAAAAAGCCAGTAGAGTCACAAACAGTGGCTCATTGACTCGCCGGAACAACGCGACGCGTGTTACTTTCACGCGGCGTAAAAATGACTGCCGACCTACACTATTCGTCATCCTAATTCGCAGTAACGCTGCGAACTTCGGAGTAGTCGAACTCCACCTCACACCACTGATATTCACCAGACAGTTGATTGGGAGAAAAAGTTTGGCGAATACTCGGTAGGATCGTACTCACGATTCCATAGGGGCGAGGTCGCCCCGGACAGCGGTGGAATCAGCCAGTCCCAGCGGCCCGTCACAGGTCGTCCCGCGGCGGCTTCCTGCTGCTCGAACAGCACGTGCAGATCAGAAACCGTGTGATGATCCACCATGCGCACACCGTCCCGCTGGAAGGAGTGCAACACAGCACGATTAAGCTCCACCAGGGCCCGATCGCGCCACAGAGAGTTTTCGCGTTTACGCAGGACTCCCATGCGCTCGGCAATCTCCGGCAGCATGTTGTACCTGCCAATATCGGCCAAGTTGCGTGCCCCGATTTCCGTGCCCATGTACCAACCATTAAATGGTGCGGCGGTGTATTGGATGCCTCCAATGTCCAGACGCATGTTGGAAACGATCGGCACCGCGTACCATCGCAACCGAAGATCGGCGAACCACTCGAATTCGGGATGCTCAATCCCAACTTCCAGCACATCGGCCTTTGGCAGCTCAAATAATCTGACGGGGAAACCCTGCCCCGAAATCAAAATCGGCAACGCATCAAACGCTGAGCGGGTTGCAGGCGGTTTCCATCCCAGACTGATGCATTTTTGCGTAAACTCTGCCTCGGCCGGATCGCCGAGCACTTCACCGTCCTCCGCTCGATAGCCGGCGTACCGGACCAACTCGTAATTCCAGATCCGCCACGGCTCCAACCGATGGTGATCCGGGGCAAAGACGGTGACCAGCGGCCGGATGGCACCACCGTTGGTCGCGACGCGCACATGCTCTATGCAACCGGCGGCCAATTCCTCGATGGTCGTGCATTGACGCGCATCGCACACTTCGAGTTGCTTCCAGAAATAACGCCCCACGCAGCGCACGCTATGCCGCCACGCGAAACGGCACCCCCACAACAACTCCTCCGGAGTATGCTCGTAAAACCCGTGCCTCTGAATGTCGCGCAGAACCTCCGATCGCCGCGCCCCAGTAACTCCCGGACCCGCAGGCTCCATGGAAAGCAAATTCAGGAACGCTTCAGCCTCCTCAACCAGGCTCCGCTCAGCTTGCCTGCGCATTACTGCGTAAACCGCACTCGGCTCGCACCCAGACACCTTGGAAGACACATCCCCCGACACAGGGCACCCGCCGCTTTTAGCGTCTCGCGACATCAATTGAAATCAGCCCCGCGAATCAAAAGCGAAGCGTGTCAGATTTAGCTACAGATACGGGCCGTCGGCGGAAATACCGGCATGCTCCCATTCGGTCAACTCCGCCTCGCGCTTATCACGGTCGCGTCGGGACTTTTCAATGGCGTATTTTCCCAGCACCAAACGCAACGGGGGACGCTCGGCGGCGACCGCCTGCAAAATCGATTGCGCAGCCCGCGCGGGATCACCCGGTTGCCGCCCATCAATCGATTCAATCAGCTTCCCAAACTTCCCCGCAGTTCCCGCGTACTCCGAAATCTCGCCCTCAACCTTGTCCAGCGAGCGAGCAATAAAATCCGTGCGGAACGGACCGGGCTGAACGAGCGTTACATTCAAGCCGAAACTGCGACCTTCCAAAGCGAGCGCCTCACTCATGCTTTCCAAGGCGCTCTTAGCCGCACCATAGATTCCGAAGCCGGCATAATTAGAAATCGCAGCCGCAGCGCTCATGTTCACCACGTGACCACCTTTCTGAGCGCGAAAATGAGGCAATGCGACACGAATCAACTCGAGCGGGCCAAAGAAGTTCACCGCGAAATTGCGTTCGATCTGCTCCTTCGAGCTTTCCTCAATCGAACCGATCAGGCCGTAGCCAGCGTTATTAACCAGAACGTCCACCCTCCCAAAAGCGCCAACAGCTTCATGAAACAAAGCGGCTGCATTCGAGAAATCGGTGACATCAAACGCCATTGTGTGGCAAGTATCCGGGAATTGACAAACCAACCCAGAGAGATCCTCCGGATTGCGTGCGGTTGCCACGACTTTGTCGCCGTTATTGAGAGCGGCCAGGGCCAATTCACGGCCGAAACCGCTTGAGCATCCGGTGATGAACCAAACTTTTTGAACCATACCCCTATGTACACCCAGCAGAGGGCTGAAGGCACGGCGGAATTTCTCCCTTTCACGTAAAAATTCCAGCACCCACTCGACAGAGCTAAAAGCCCCCCCTCGTTTTCGATCAAAGCTGTCTTGACTGGGACACCCAACCGCAGAGCCATAGACGCAGATGCTCCGGAATCCCCTCCTCGCGGTGAGCCACGGCAACGAGGCCACCACCACCACCAAACACCGAAATCCCTCCCTTGGCGCCGTTCAAAGTCACCGAGCAAAACCCGTCTTGTTCACCCCGCACCTGAATCCCCCCTTCAAGCATCCGCTCCAAACGCGCGCGCATGCCCGAAGCGTCCGCATCGAATCCCATCTCACCAGCTTGCATCACACCGCCCGCCTGCCATAGGGCAAATCCGCGCACATCCATAAAGCGTGAGAGCGATTGCCCAAGCTCCTCAAAACGCGTAGCATCCACTCCGAAAGAAACTCCTCCCGGGCGCGCGGGGACCAACCCCGCTTCCTCCCTATCCAGTTCAGGGGCAACCGAGGAGCGGACCTTGGCCCTGACTGATGGCACGGAAGAGGCCTGAGCAGACGACGGGGTTGCCGAGGAAGCGCCGACGGTGTCCTGCGACTCTGAGGACCGAACCGTCGCCGCGGCCGGTGGATTGGACTTTTGAAATTCGGGGAGCGTTTCCGCATAGGCTGCTAGGATCCTGCGCAAACGAGGATTCGCCACCCCCTTGTCCTCCACTCCCCGCGTTCGCGCTAATCCAGACGCCTCGAAGCCCGCCTGCCCCTGCTCAACCGCCTCGGTTTTGGCCAGCAAATCATCAAATCCGGCCGCTCTCACATCGGCGCCAACCATAGGAAGCCTCACATTTTTCAGCGCATTGGAGGTCTCGCGCATTTCCGCCACGCTCTCCCCGCTCGAAGCAGAATCCTCGTCCGCGACAGCAAAAGTGGACCGACTGGCTGTTGCCTCTCGCACCGCATCAATCGGCAACGCCGACAAGTCCTGCTCGGGATCCTTCAAAAACTCCATCGGCAGATCTACCCCCGGATCCGCCTCATGAATGCCAGGGTCCCGGAATACGCTGGGATAGTGCTTTGCTAGATACCTCAGAGAGTATGCCTGCGGACGCTCTCCGCCGGCCGACAAGAGCGCCTGAGGCGGCAGCACGATGACCTGCGAATCCACCCCATCCATGGCACGCCGCCATTTGATCGGAGTGCGCGAAAAAATTTCATCAATCGACACAGA
Source organism: Chthoniobacteraceae bacterium (assembly GCA_044370935.1). Taxonomy (GTDB): domain Bacteria; phylum Verrucomicrobiota; class Verrucomicrobiia; order Chthoniobacterales; family Chthoniobacteraceae; genus Chth-196. Next base: position 4,062 of record JBILUQ010000162.1, on the reverse strand, counting down.
CCGACCGATCACCGCCGCTGGAGCATCGGGAAAGATTTCCGCGCCATCGATGCGCTCGAACACCACCTCCTCCGCTGAGAGGGGGGTGCGACCAAAGAGGGATCCGATCCAGCGACGTAAAACGCCCATGGCTCATTCTTAGAGCCGAAAGCCGCCGATTCAATCAATCCTTCACACCAATCACATTCATCCCCGCATCCAGATTCCCCGCTCCCCTGTCATATCTTAGAAAATGCCGCCGGCTTTCCTCGGTTTTAACCCCTAAGATTGGCACGCCGGTTACTTTGCAGACGCATTCTTTGATAAAAGTCCGGCAAGCCGATCCTTGACTCTCTGCAACCCATCGTCGGTAACCGGTCCCGAAACTCGAACCAGCACCTGCCCCGCCTTGTTCAAAACCAAGACCTCGATATCCGCTCCGGGCGAAAAAATTGCCCCGACCGTATCCCCGGTCCAATCCATCAACACCGGCCATTCAGACCCCTTTTTAACCATCCCTCGAACGGCCGGACGAAAAATCCCTGGGATACCGTGCACATCCGCCAAACCAAAAATATCCACCGCATCACCAAAAGTTGTTCGCACCGGCTTCACCCACTTCGCGATTTCTCCAGTGCCGTGCCGACCTGCGATCACCCAAAAACCGGGGCGCTCGCGCGGAAATTGAATGGATTGGGTGCGTGCATTCTGGTCCTCCAAACTCATGTTGGGGCATCGCTGGGCCTGCAATGAATCGGCTGCGGATGCAACACTGCACAGAGCGATACATAACGCGGCAGCATTGGCAACGACGCGCGCCACGGTTCGGCCGCGCCATCCGACAGGGACTCCGAGTGCAACTCTCAGAGCTCCGTACCACTGATTGAGCAGCAAAAACATCACAGCAAACGGGTGAAACAGCGCCAACACCACCGAATGCGAAAACCACAGAGCAATAAACGCCCGCGCTCCGATCCCGAGACAGATCGCAGCCACCGCCCAGTAAACCCAGGCCCCGGAAAGCCCCCCGTCAAGCCACCCTAACGACAAACTAACGAAGGGAACCACCTGTCCAAGAAGCAGGATGATGCTCATCGGGAAGACTGATTTCGGCGAAGCAAGCCCCTCGTGCGCATTCTTTGCGAACCCATCCCAAACCTGCCTTAATCCTCGGTACATTCGGCAGGAGCACAACTCCTGCGCATCAAAAATCTCTGTTCTTTTGCCAGCCCCACGGAACAGGCGCGTGAGGGTGATGCCCTCGTGGAAACTGCCCCGCACCGCCCCATGCCCCCCCACTTCACGGTAAGACGAAGCGCGGAATGCCATGAGTTGGCCGCAGCCAGCAGCAAAGCGGGGGTCTCGAGTGTTGCGCATCGCATCGATCGGCAGAAATCCGAGCAAAATAAAATGAATCATCGGAACAATCATCCGTTCAGAAAATGTCTCGACCCGCTGCGCTGGAACGCCCGAAAGCGAATCTATATCCCCCCTTGCGAAAGCGCCTGAGATCCTGCGAAGCGCATCACTGCGACGCACCCGCACATCAGCGTCCAGAAACACCAGCACCTCGCCCTTGGCAACCTCGGACAAACGCTGGCAAGCGTGCTGCTTCCCAGCCCAGCCTTCGGGCACCCCATCGCCGCTGAGCAATCGAACACGCGGATCATTCAGCTCAACCGAACGGACGATCTGCGCCGTGCGGTCGGTAGACGCATCGTCCCAAACAAGCACCTCCAACTCCAATCCCTCGCTTCGTAAAACCGACTCAAGAATTTGCCGAATATTTTCCTCCTCGTCCCTGGCAGGAATCAGCACCGAAACGGCCGGCACCTCGCGCAACCTTGGCTGACCAAGAGGCCGGTATAATGACGCGTTTCGGACCATCATCACGGCGGGCAATGCCGCTCCAAGACAGCAAAGCATCATGAATATTTCAAACGAACCTACGGATATCTGGCTCATAAACGGCGCTACAATTAATCACAGCAAATCATCGACCCTCGGCATGGTTTACCTGCACCCGTCGTCCCTGCAAGGCCCCCTTTAATCGCCGCCAAACATCGTACACAAACGTCGTTCCGGCACTCCCCTCCGTCAATACCTCCCACACGGTCGGAGCGCCTCCGATCACGTCGGCCTTTAACGCTTCCTGCAGCGCCTCCATGCTCGCCTCCAGCGCGGCATTCAATGAGTCCGCATCCCTCAACCCGACTTTTCCTGCGCCCACGCCAACAGCCAAGTCCGAGCCAGAAACCGGTGCTCCAAACCTAGCAAAAATTTCCGGCACCCGCTCCTGCCCGAACCCATACTCGAGTGCTAGCGGCACGAAATGGGCGTCCGGCATGCGGGCCGCCAAATGCGACAATCCAGCAGCAAAACGCACCGGCCTCTCCCGCACATCTGCAAATCTGCCTTGCGGCGTCAGCCAGAGAACCGCCTCAGGACGCGCAAGCAACCCCTGCGCGACACGCAAAAAACGTCGCGCGCCAGAGCCCGTTCCCTTTTCCACCCCGAAGATTCCGATCCATTTAAAAAAACCGTACCTCGTCATCTGTCCGTCCTCGATCGGACCGAAATGAATACGCCTCGGCATGAAGCGCGCCGCCAGCCAAACTGCCAGAAGCGGATCCCACCACGATGCATGATTGAGGTAAACTACCAAGGGCCGCGGCGCATACTCCGTGGGCCGCCATCCGCGCAGGCTCAAGCGAACCGCCCGAAACTGCCTGCCCAACATCCACCCAACATACTTGGAAAAACCCCTGACCAACCAAGAACGCGTATCGGCAACCACTCGGGAACAATCGCGCTGGTCGCTTGTGCTCATTGCCTTTACTCAAAAACTATTAACCCCAAAGCGAACCTTCCCCAGCGCCGATTCAAACACCTACGCGACCGCCCCCTCCCTTGCCTTCCCACAAACCTCGTCCGCATCCAGCGCATCCGCCGCAATCCACCCACTCATGAGCGCCATCGGCATGCCCGGTCCCGGATGAGCAGAGCCTCCCGCAAGATACAACCCGCTAATGTCCGGGCTGCGGTTGCTGGGCTTGAATGTTCCCGTGAACCGACCGTGACTCGCCAACCCGTAAATCGCACCATTGAGCACCTGATACCGGTCGTGGATGTCCTGCGGAGTCAAAATCCGCTCAGTCACAATCCTCTCCTCGATGTCGGGCATTCCACCGGTAGTCTTGAGCTTTTCCAAAATCACCTTGCGATACTCGGGCAGCATCCGGTTCCAGTCATGCCGTGGGCGCAAAAAAGGAGTGTGCACAAGCACATACAGCGCCTCGCCTCCATCCGGCGCCACCTCGGGCTCGGTCAGCGAAGGCGCGCAAACGTAACACGTTGGATCCGGCGCAGGCTCACCCTCCTGGTAGATCGCCTTGAATTCCTCGTGAGGGTCTTCGCTGAACACAAAATTGTGGTGCAAAAGGTGTTCGTACCGCTTTTTGAGCCCAAGATACATGACCACTCCAGAGCACGCTGGCTCATAATCCTTGCGCCTCTCAAAGCGCGTCCCAACCTTCCCCCCGATCAGATCCCGATGCGTACGCACCGTATCCCGATTGGATACGACCGCCCCAGCCTGCACCCGCTCACCCGTGCTGGTCTCGACTCCTACTGCCCGCCCACCTTCGACAAGAATCCTCCGCACTCCAGTGTTGGTATGAATCTCGACCCCGAGTTCCACAGCGAGTTTTCTGAGCGCTTCAGGAACCGCAGCGGTGCCGCCGATCGGATATGAGACGCCCTCGTTAGACTGCATGTGAGCTATACCGCACAGCACTGCCGGCGACTGCTCCGGACACGAGCCCACATACTGGGTGAAATGATCCAGCATCTGCGCAACCCGCTCGTCAGAGACGTAAGACCTCAGCAGCCCAGAAACCGTGCGCCCGAGCCGTATGGAAAACACATCCATCAGCGAACCCGCAGTGAACATTTCCTGCGGCTTGAACATGTCACTGAACCCCCCAACGGGTTTCCAGAAAAAAACGCGGTCCGAGATTTCCGACTGCTTTTGCGAGAGCTCAAGAAAACGCCTGAAACCCTCTCCGCCGCCAGAACCAGGAG